>NZ_JBIUAQ010000046.1:0-60626 GCF_044547565.1 Amycolatopsis sp. NPDC052450
TACCCGCGCCCGGGGCGCCCCGGCGCCGGGGGTCTTGGTCTGGGCGGCCCCCCCCCCCCCCGCCCCCGCGGGGGGGGGGCCCCCCCCCCCCCCCCCCCCCCCCCCCGACCGTGTCGAGGCGGTCTCAGCGGATGGTGCGGTGAATCCAGTCGGCGTAGGCGGGCACGCTGGTGTACAGGCCGGGCCCGTTGGCGCAGGGCACGTCGTCGTCACCGGGGCCGGAGGTGACGCCGATCAGCTCCCACCGGCCGCCCTTCCCGCGCTGGATCTGCGGACCGCCGGAGTCGCCCATGCAGGCCATCGCGCCGCGCTTGCGGCTGATCGTGCAGAGCCGGGTCGAATCCGCGTAGCCGGGTGAGCATTCCGACACCGCTCCGCGGCGGGTGTCGAGCTGCTGGAGCCGTTCGGGGAACACGACCTTGGTGATGTCGGCGGTGTCGACCGTGGTGCCGAAGCCCATCAAGCGGGTCGGGGTGCCCGGCTTGCCGGGACGGTCGGCGATGCGGATCGGCTGTTCGGAGACCGGGCGGTCCAGGCGCACCAGCGCGATGTCGTTCTTGTTCGGCTGACCCGGCTGGTACCCGGGGTGGCGCACCATGCGGTCGATCGTGCGCACGGTGCCGCCGGAGGTCCGCTGCCCGCTGCCGATGCGCACCGTCCCCTCCGGCCTGGCCGGGTTGTTCTCCGGGTCGACACAGTGCGCCGCGGTCACCACCCATCGCGGATGGACCAGCACGGCTCCGCACACACCTTTGGCGTTGTTCAGCTCGGGCACGATCTCCGGGATCGAGGCCATGAACTCGTAGCGCTCGGTGGAGTTCTTCCCGTTCACCACGGCACCGGCACTCCCGGGCAGGGCGATCGCGCAGAAAGCTCCGGCCAGCACGACACTGGCGGCACGAATCAGGTGGCGGCGCGCGGAATCCACTCTCGACATACTTTTCCTTCGTTCGACGACTTCGGATCGATCGGGTCCAGCATCGCGGTCCGCCGCGTCCCGGACCATCGGGTCAGCCCGCCGATCCGTCGTGGTGACCGCCGGACGCCGCGTGGTGGGGCCAGCCCCACCTACCGTCCATAATGGACGACAGCTCAGCCGGATGTGACCGGCATCACTATTCGGCGGATCGCGGCAACCTCCGGCACCGGCGAACGCCTTCAAGCTCAGGAAGAACCGATTTCGGAACTCTGGGGAGCACATGAAGAGACTTTTCGTCATGCTGACCGCGATACTGGCGGTCCTCGCGTTGACACCCGCCGCGCCCGCCGGCGCGACGACCCGCTTCGACCGGGAGCTCCAGTCGCGCATCGCACGAGCCCAGGCGTACGCCGACAGCAGGCCCGGTGACACCGGAATCGTCCTCCGGGACCGGTGGACCGGCGCCGTCTACCGGAGCCGGGCCGCCGGGACCCTCATCTGGGCCTGCTCCACCCCGAAGCTGGCGATGGTCGTCGATCTGCTGCTGCGCAACGATTCCGGGGCCGTCCGGCTGACCGCCGAAGACCGGGACCTGATCCACCGGATGCTCAACTCCAGCGACGACGCCGCCGCTCACACGCTGTGGACCCGGTACGGCGGTGAGGCGGAGTTCGCCAAGCGCTTCCCGTCGTACGGGATGACCGACATGCGGTTCACCGACCAGCACCCGCACCACTGGGGCTGGATCTTGACCACGGCGAACGACCTGGACCGGCTGGTCAACTACGTCCTGACCGAACTCCCCCGGCAGCACCGCGACTACATCGTCCGCGAGATGCGCACTGTCGACGTCAACCAGCAGTGGGGTGTCTGGGGCGCGGGCCCCGCCGCGCGCCCCGGCAACAAGAACGGCTGGTCCGACGACAACGACGACGGCTCCTGGATCATGAACTCGGTCGGTTTCGTCGGCCCGCACGAGCGATACACCCTCTCGCTCATGAACAACACCAAGGTCATCCAGAACGGCTACGAAACCGGCCAGGAAACCACCACCAAGATCAGTGAGATCCTGTTCAAGGGATACTTCAAGGGCTGACCTGGCCACGTCGGACCCGGCGGATCTCGCCGGGTCCGGCGCTTGACCCAGACGCTCCACAATGGATCGTCGGGCCCTTCGAATACGGCCTTCGACGACCTCGCGCAAGCCCCGAACGAACCCTTGTTCCCGTGACGAACCGCCTGTTTCAGTCGGGATGTCCCGCATACGACGGGAACTGGTTCTTCCGGAAAGCGAGGCACGATGAGCGGATTCGAAAAGGCGTCACCCCGCAGGATCGGCACGATGGTGAGTGCCGTGCTGCTGGCGGCCGGCATCTCCGTGACCGGCTCCGGCACGGCGTCGGCCGCGGACTATTACTACGAATTGCCGTACCCGGCCGGCGAGGCCTATCAGGTCACGCAGGGACCGGAGGGCACGTACTCCCATGTCGGTCCTTACAACGAGTACGCCTGGGACTTCGGTCTCCCTGCCGACTACGAGGTATCCGCAGCGCAGGGTGGCGAAATCATCTTCTCGAATTGGTCACCGTACTGGCAGAACGGCATCGAGGTGCTCATCCGGCACTCCAACGGCACCTGCACGCACTACGCGCATCTGAACCGGGCCCTCTACAACGCGGGCACCTGGGTGCCTCAGGGCCGGGTCGTCGGCTGGTCGGGCAGCACCGGGGCGTCCACCGCGCCGCATCTGCACTTCCAGGTGATCGACTGCGGCAGCCGCGTGGGCATCCCCGCCACCGTCCAGGGCTGGACCCCGTCGACCGGCACCTGGCCGGTCAGCGTCAACAACTACGCGTGAGTTCGCGCTGCTCCTTCGTCTCCTACCAGAGGGTGGACGGCCCGGAGACCACCGAAACTCCCGAGACCGAGTTCGTCGAGCCACGACATGTCACGCGCCCACTCATCGGGCACGGGGTCGTCATCGGTGTTCACTCCACCGAACCGGACCAGAGCGCCTTGAGTACGTGCCGGGCCGGAGTATGATCGACGAGCTTCTCGGCCACAGGCATTTTTCCCGCCCGCACAAGGCCGAAATAGTGGCGTACGACCGCCTCGACGTCGTTCTCGGCAGGCCGCTCCGTCCAGATCTTCACCGTCGAGACGATAGGGGGACGGACCGGCGCCACCAAGCGATTTCACCGGCCGCGGAAGCGGGCGGTCAGTGCGGCGATCGGTGACCGCCGGGCCCGCACCGGGAGCCGTCCGGAGGTGATGTCCGCCAGCAGGGTCGCGACGGTTTCCCTGGCGCAGGTGCGGTTCGCGCCGATTCCGCCCGAGGGGCCGCGTTTGATCCAGCCGACCACGTAGGCACCGCGACGGCTGTCGACGCGGCCCGCGGTGTTCGGAATCGTGCCGCGGGTCTCGTCGAACGGCAGGCCGGGCACCGGTGTTCCGCGGTAGCCGACCGCACGGACGACCTGTCCCGCGGCGATCTCGACCGGCCCGTCCGGACCGGTGACTCGGAGACCGCGCACCTGCGTGTCGCCGACGATCCCGGTGGGAGCGGAGTGGAACCGCAGGACGATCCGGCGTGCGTCCTCGACCGGCGGCGCCGTCCAGTCGACGGTCTCGCGGCCGAGTTCGCGCAACAGCGACGCCTTGCCGGTGCCCGCGTCGATCGCGGCCGTGGTGCGCGGGTCCGCGTCGTCGACGACGAGCGGCACGCCGGCCCGCTGCGCCAGCGCGAGCAGTTCCGGGGAGGTGTAGGCGGCGTCCTCCGGTCCGCGCCTGGCGAGCAGGACGACCTCACGGACCTTGCTCGTACGCAACCGTTCCAGCGCGTGCGCGGCGATCGTGGTGCCGGTCAGCGCGGCGGGATCGGCGGTGACGATGCGGGCCACGTCCAAGGCGACGTTGCCGGTGCCGACCAGCACGACCCGTTCCGCGGAGAGGTCCACCGCGTTCGCGGGTACGTCCGGGTGGCCGTTGTACCAGCCGACGACGGTGGTCGCGGCGATGCTGCCCGGCAGGTCCTCGCCGTCGAGGCCGAGACGGCGTGCGGACGAGGCGCCGACGGCGTAGACCACCGCGTCGTGGCGCTCGGCCAGTTCGGCGACGGTGACGTCGCGGCCGACCTCGGTGCCCAGGCGCATCCGCAGCCGCGGGTGCTCGTGGAACCGCGAGAAGGTTTCGCCGATCCGTTTCGTGGCGGGGTGGTCCGGGGCGACGCCGAAGCGGACGAGCCCACCCGCGACCGGCAAGCGGTCGATCAGGGTGACCCGCGCGTTCGTGTGCAGGAGCAGATCCTCGACGGCGTACATGCCGGCCGGGCCGGTGCCGACGACGGCGATGTCCGGCGGCGCGAAGTCGCTCGGGATGGCCCGGTCGAACGTCGGAGGACTCCAGTGATGGAAGTTCGGCGCGGGATCGGCCGCGGGCACGGTCTCGCGGCCGGCGTAGTACTCCGCGTTGAGCCCCGCGTAGACCTGGAGCGAACCGGTCAGCAGATCGGCGGGGAAGATCGCGTCCACCGGGCAGGCGTCCGCGCAGGCTCCGCAGTCGATGCACGAGGCCGGATCGACGTAGAGCATCTCCGTGGTGCCGAAGTCGGGCTCGTCCGGTGTCGGGTGGATGCAGTTGACCGGGCAGACCGACACGCAAGTGGCGTCGTTGCAACAGGTCTGGGTGATCGCGAAGGCCATGTCAGATCAGGTTCGCCCGCTTGTAGAACACCAGCGCGGGCCGGGTGAGCAGGCCGCACGAGCCGAGGAACTCCATCAGCCCGGCACAGCTGGACCGCATCATCGACTTGTGGTGCTCATTGGACTTCGCCTCGCGCAGCGCCCGTTCGGCGTCGAGTCCCGCGTTCTCGTAAACGTCGCGGTTGATCATGCTGCTGACGATGAAGTACGACGCGATCGCGATGACCAGGGCGTTGATCCGGCGGCGCAGGAAACCCACGCCCTCCAGCTGTTCCCGCGTCTCCTCGCGGGCGAACTTCATATGCCGCGATTCTTCGACGACGTGGATGTTGTTGATGGTCCGCACGAACGGGACCACCCGCTCGTCGCGCATCCAGTCGCGCTGCATCACGTCGAGGACTTCTTCGGCGACGAGGATCGCCGCGTACGCCGCTTCGCCGCGGGCCGTCGCCTTGAAGACGCGGCCGAGTTCGACGGCGAGCCTGCGCGGACGGTACGGGGGCGCGCCGAGCTTCTCCGCCCCGCGGGCGAACATGATCGAATGCCGGCATTCGTCCGCGATCTCGGTCAGCGCCCACTGGAACGCCGGGTCGGTCGGGTCCTTGGCGTAGAAATCGCGCAGCACCATCTGCTGCAGGATCATCTCGAACCAGATACCGGTGCTCGCGACCGAGGCGGCCTCCTGGCGCGTGAGCTCCTTCTGCTGCTCCGGAGTCATCTCCGCCCAGTAACTCGTGCCGTAGAGGGTGCTCCACTCCGGGCTGGCGCCGTGGAAGTCCTTGTCCAGCGGCGTCTCCCAGTCCACCTCGGTGGCCGGATCGTAGGACAGCATCGCGGAGGAATCGAGGAGCCGCCGCGCGGTCTCGTGGCGGCCGGCACCGGCGGTTTCCGCGGTGCGGGGCACATCGGTGCTGGTCATACGGACCTCCCTGTCTAGGCGTTACCGAGGTTCACTGTTACCCAAGGTAACACCTAAATGGCGGCGCCGCGAGAGGGGGATCTCAGGAGCGTGCGGGGCCCCGCCGTCCTGCCGTCGTCAGGGCGATTCCGGCGGCGATCACCACGGCGCCCGCGATCACGTTGCTCAGCCACGTCGCCGTGGTCAGCACGGGCATGCCCGGATATTCGAGCGGCACCAGACCACGGCCGCGCGAGATCACCCAGGGCGAGACGAGCACCCAGGCGCCGAGAACCGGGATCACCCACGCCACGGCGCGCAGACCGGCGGAGCGCGCGCATCCGGTGGCGAACAGCGCGAGCACTATCCCGCTGATCATGTTGGTCGCGGCGATACTGAAGGTTCCGGTGAACTGGATGACCCACGGCGACAGGATCAAGTACACGCCGGCCAGGAGCACGAGCCCGATCGAGAACCCGGAAGAGCCGGTGGCCCCGCCGGCATCCTCTCGTGCGTGCGTCGCTTCTTGCCCTTTTTCACGTGCGGTGGTCCGGACCGCCATACTCACTCACCTCCGTGTCAGTTCTTTCTCTCAGACCGCGTGCGGGTAGGTCTCCGGCAACTCTCCGCTCGTCCAGCGAGCCGTGGGCTCGAGAGGTTCGAGTGCCCGGGTTTCGTCGATGTGGATGACGGCGTCGAACTGGTCCGCGACGCGGCTGTGGAAGTAATGGCTCCGGCGTTCGGTCCGCGGGCGGTAGATCACGCCGATAGCCCGTTCCAGCCGCGCCGATCGCAAGGCCTCGGCTGCTCGTTTCGCGGTGCCCGAAGCCGAGGTGAAGGCCAGCATGAATTCGTTTCGCCCGACCTCGTGGAACAGCCCCTCGATGCTGCCCGACAGCGAGGGCCGGACCTGTTCGCGTCGCGCGGGTGCGCCCCAGTCGTCCGCGGCGGTGACGGTGCCGGTGTGGGTGGTGAACCCGATGAGGCGGCAGTCGCCGGGGTGCCGTTCGCGGACGAGCTGCCCGAGGTTGATCTCGCCACCGGCGGACAGCTCGGTGGCACGGGCGTCGCCGAGATGGGAATTGTGCGCCCAGACGACGATTTTCGCCGGTTCGCCGTGCTGTTTCCCGAGATGCCCGGCGAGGGCGTCCAAGGTGTCGGCCATATGCCGGTCCCGCAGATTCCACGAGGAGATCCGGCCGCCGAACATCGAGCGGTAGTACTGCTCGGCGGCCTGCACCAGCCTGGCGTTGCGCTCGGCGTGGAACTGCTCGTCCGCCGCCACCATGCCGTCCCGGCGGGCGTGGTCGGCGGCGTGCCGCCGCAGGTCGACCAGTTGCTCGAGCACCTCCCGTTCGCACGGCTCACCGGCGCCGAACGCCGCGGCCGCACCGTACTTTTCGCCCCCGGCCTCGTGATGGTCGAAGCAGGCGTAACGCTCGCGCGCCCGGGCCGCGGCGGCCGGATCGACGCCATCGAGGTAGGCGATCACCTCGTCGATCGATCGGTGCAGGCTGTACAGATCGAGGCCGTAGAAGCCGGCCCGGTCCCGGTCTTCTTCCACCCGGTCGTTGTGCTCACGCAGCCAGCCGACGAAATCGAGCACCTCGGTGTTACGCCACATCCAGGCCGGGAACCGCGTGAAGCCGCGCAGGGCCTGCTCCGCGGTCTGGTCCTCGCCACCATGGCGTACGTAGCGATTCACCCGGTAGGCGTCCGGCCAGTCCGCCTCGACGGCGACCGCGTGGAAACCCTTGTCCTCGATGAGCCGGCGGGTCATCGCCGCGCGAGCCGCGTAGAACTCGTGCGTACCGTGCGACGCCTCGCCGATCAGGACCAGCCGGGCGTCACCGACCAGGTCGGACAGCGCCTGGCCGGACGGCACGCCGTGGTCCACCGGTATGGCTGCCGCGCGGACGGCCGACACCGGGTCTTCCTTTCGCCGCCCCGCGGAAGGGGAAGACGAGGCGGCGCGCAGCAGGCCACGCACCTCTTCGTCGGTGGTCTGGCCGAAGTCCCAGTACGAGGCGCCGACGGCGGAGAACGGTGCCGGCGTCGTCGCGCACACCATCTCGTCGACTTCCCGCCCGAGCTCCGCGCAGGTCGACTTGGGTGCGGCGGGAATGGCGACCACCAGCCGCGCCGGGTCCAGTTCACGCAGCGCGCGAATCGTGGCGCGCATACTGGCTCCGGTCGCCAGGCCGTCGTCGACCACGAGCACTGTTTTGCCCGCGACCTCGGCCATCGGCCTGCTCCCCCGGTACGCCTGTTCCCGGCGGACGAGCTCGCGGCTTTCCTCCTCGGCCACCCGCTCGATGTCCTCGGGCCCGACACCGGTGCCACGGACCACGTCGTCGTTGAGGATCATCACCCCGCCGCTGGCGATGGCCCCCATCGCCAGTTCAGGCTGTCTTGGCAGGCCGAGCTTGCGTACGCCGAACACGTCGAGCTTGGCGTGCAAGGCGGCGGCGACCTCGAAAGCGACCGGCACCCCGCCGCGAGGCAAGCCCAGGACGACGACGTCGTCACGGTCGCGATAGTCCGTCAAGAGGCCCGCCAGCACCCGGCCGGCATCCCGTCGATCACGAAACACACGCTGTGCCATGGCCTTCGGATAGCCCCGCCCGAACCGGCCCAAACCGCCGGATTCAGCCCGCCTCGTGCCCCGTCTGCCCGATCATCGTGCGTGCGGTGAAAGGCCCGCGTACGCGGCCAGCCGGAGGGCGAGCCCGTCTTCCGCCTCGGCCGCCCCGAGCTGTGGTGGCTCGAGCAGCGCCGTGGCCTCATCCGAGTACATGCTCTCCGCGAACGTGGCGACCACCCGTGGTGGCGGCAGCAGCTCGAGACCCTGGTACCCGACGACGATCAGGTCTTCGCCGCTGCTGGTCTCAACGGCCAAGGCCCACCCGTGTCGTTCGTCCCAGAGCAAGGCGACGTCGCGGTCCGGTCTGCTCGGCAGTCTTCGCTCGAGCGCGATGTACGCGCTCGCGATCGGTTCGAGCTGCACGCAACAGGCGTCCCCGTGCAACCCCAGCGCCTCGATCACCAGGCTCACATACCGGTGCAGCCCCTTCAGGATCACGTCGTCGAATTCCGGTTCCATGCCGCTCGCCACCTCGTCCTCGCCGGCACTGCGGCGCCGGCTGCTCGACGCGGCAATGAGGTTCACTCCGCCACACGGAGGGTTCCACCCGTGCCCGGAGCGAAACGCGGACCGCGAGAAGGCCGGCTCATCCGGCCGTCGCCGCGGGAGCCGGCCTTCCGTCTTTGTGGATCCTCATTCCCGGCCGAGCACGATCGTCGGCTCGAGGTCGAAGGCCGGGTCGGCCAAGGCGTCGGACTCGCCGCGGGGTTCCGGCACGGTCAACCGTTCGGCCGGCGACTGAGGATCGACCGTCTTCTCTTCGTAGGCGTGCGTCATGGTTCTCAACTCCGTTTGGGCCGTATCCGGCTGGTGGGGGCCGGCAGGAGACGATTACCCGGTGTTCCGGAGATCAATCATCCGCCGCCGACGGCCGGAAGTCCGGGTTCTCCCAGACGAAGGTGACCTTGTTCCCCGCCGGATCGGCGGCCTCCGTCAGTTTGATGAAGTCGTAGTCCTGGATCGGGCCGCACTCCACGCCCTGGGTGGCGAGGGAGCCGACGGTGTCGTCGATGTCCTCGACGACGATGACCACGGCGCTCTTACCCGCGGCCTCCGGCGCGTGGGCGACCTGGATCCCCGCGTTTCCGGCGATCAGCCATTCCGCGACGCCTTCCATGGGCTCGGCGTCGGGCCGCCGCCCGATCCACCGCTCGTACCACGCGACCGCGGCGGAATGGTCCGAGACCGGCAAGACAGCGTAAACATCCTTGAACTTCGGCACGGGCAGTTGTCCTTTCACCGCGGCATGGTGTCGATTCGCTTTCCCGGCGCCGAGCCGTCGGCCGGCGCGCTCAGCCTGCCACCGAATCCGGCGTAACTGAAGGAGGCTTCCAAGAAAACCTCGGACATCACGGCACTGAGCAGGATCATCGAACGGCCGGGTACGAGCGCGACCAATATCGGCGGCGCCAGGAACAACGAAGGACCATCACGCGGTTTCGCGCCGCCAGCAGGGTGTTCGGCGAGGAAAGCCGAGTTCCGCCGAGACGACCTTCACGAATTCGGGGCCGCGATCCCTTGCAGCATCGTGCCCAGCGCGGCGAAGTAGCGGGTGTACTCCCCTCGCGCCTCAGCCCAGCTCCGGGATCAGCTCACCGATCAGGCGGATGCTCTTCAGCACCTTTTCGTGCGGGATACCGCCGATCTGCTGCAGGCACATCATCCGGTCGATGCCCAGTTCCGCGTAGGCCCGCAGTTTCTTGCGACAGGTCTCGGGGCTGCCCACGATCAGCGAGTCCTGCGCGCTGAGCACGGTGAAGATCTCGTCGTCCGGCACGTTTTCGCCTTGCAGGATCCGGGCGATCAGGAGATTCGCCTCGGTCGGGGCGTTGTTCGCCTCGCCGCGCAGGAAGTCGCCGGTGAGCCCGCCGCCGTCGGGCGCGGCGACGATCTCCTCCTGCCGGGCGTTCAGGCGCACGAATTCGCTCGCCGCCTCGAAGAAGGTCAACGCGGTCACCGTGTACCAGGCCGCGGCCGCGGCGGCGCCGTTGCGCATCGCCTCCTCGTCGGTGTCGGCACAGTGGACGAAGGTGAAGAACCCGACCTGGTCGTTGACGGAAGCCCCGACCGGATCGGTGCAGCGCCCGGCCGCGTCGCGGTAGAGCTTGATCAGCCTTCCCGCGCGCTCCAGCGACTCCCACATCGTCGTGCCGAGGACACCGACGCCACGGCGGCCCGCCTCTTCGAAGGACGCCGGGCTCGCCGCCGCCTGCCAGAGCGGCGGATGCGGTTTCTGGAGCGGTTTCGGCGAAATCGACACGTCGTCGACGCGATAAGCGTCGTTTTCGCAGGAAAAGCGTTCGGAAGTCCACATGCGCGGGATCATTTCGAAAGCCTGCTGTGTCTGGGCGCGGGCCTCGTCCGGTTCGATGCCGAACAGTCGCCATTCGGGAATCGTCGAGCGGGTCAGCCCGAGTTCGAGCCTGCCCCCGCTGAGGTGGTCGAGCGTGGCGGCGCGTTCGGCGACGCGGATCGGATGGTTGAACCGGCCGGGCGCGAGTACCGCGGAATGGCCGAGCCGGATCCGGGTGGTGCGCTGGGAAAGCGCGGCCAGCATCAACTCGGGCGCGGACGACAGGCTGAACTCCCCCGCCCCGTGGTGTTCGACCTGCCACCAGCAGCCGTAGCCCAGTTCGTCGGCGAGGACGGCCTGTTCGATCGCCTGGGAGAACCTGAGCCCTTCGTGTCCCTCCGGCCATGGCCGCGGGTTCTGGATCTCGTTGAACAGATCGATCTTCATCCATGGCCTCCGTCTGCCTCAGCTCACCGAGAGATCAGTCAGCGGGTGCGCGCGCCGCGTTACAGAAGTCGCACGTTCGGCGCAACGCGGCCGGAACGGCGTGGAGCCGGCTGAGATCCGTTCGTCACCGATACGGGCAAACGGGTTCAGCCGCGCACAATCAGGTGACGAACACCGAAGACACACTTTCCCGAATGCCGCGTCCCGTCGCGGATTGTCGCGATTCGGCCAGCACATCGGGGACGGTAAATCGCGCATGACCCACTCACAAGAGTGAGCAGCACCCGGCAATGGCGCGTTCCTTTGAGCCGGAAAGGGGAATTGTGAGCGCTACTCATATGGCGGCATTCGACGACGTGGTCTTTGTCGTACCGTCGATTCCCAGCCACACCACGCAACGAATTCCGCGATCCCATGGAGGTTTTCGTGATCCGACGTCCTCTGCGCACCATGACCGTCCTGATCGGCGCCGCGGCAGCCGTCACCGCGTTCGCGTCCCCGGCTTCGGCGGCGACCTCGGTGCTGAGCGAAGCGGCGGGCCCGGCCGCATTGGCCGCCGCGCAACAGAAACTCGGCACCTCGCTCGGCGCCGCCTTCGCCGGCTCCTGGCTGGACACCACGACCGGTGAACTGGTCGTCGGCACCACCGACGCGAGCCGGTCGGCGGGAATTCGCGCCGCGGGCGCGATCCCGAAGGTACTCCGGCACAGTGCCGCCGAACTGAAGAAAATACAGTCCACATTGGACGACAGAACCCATGCCGTTCCTGATTCGGTCGCCGGCTGGTACGTCGACGCGCCCACGAACGAGGTCGTGGTCAGCGTGGTGGGCGGCGACCCCGCCGGCCGGGCATGGGCCAACTCCGTCGGAGTCCCGGTGCGGGTGGACCAGGTGAAGAGCGCGCCGCGGCCCTTGTGGAGCGTGATCGGCGGACAAGGTCTCTACTTCAGCGGTGGCGCCTGCTCGGTCGGGTTCAACGCCTACGACGACGATGATCATTACGTGATCACCGCGGGCCACTGCACCGAACTCGGCGGCACCGTGCGCGGTGTCGACGGCACGATCGGCAGGGTCGAGCGGTCGTCCTTCCCCGGCAACGACTACGGGACGGTCAAGGTGACCCACTCCGACGTCTCGACGCCGCCCCGGGTCGACCGCTACGAAGACGGCTCCGACGTGCGGATCGAGGGTGCCGACGTGGTCGGCGTCGGCGGCCGGGTCTGCCGGTCCGGGATCACCACCCACTGGCACTGCGGGCGGGTCGAAGCGCTGGACCAGACGGTGAACTACGGCAACGGGAACATCGTGCGAGGTCTCACCCAGACCGACGCCTGCGCCGAACCCGGCGACTCCGGCGGCTCGTTCGTCAGCCGTCCGTCCTCGGGTTCCGGCACGAAACTGGTGCAGGCACAGGGCATGACGTCGGGCGGTTCCGGGAACTGCGACGTGGGTGGCACCACGTTCTTCCAGCCAGTCAGGGAGGTGCTCAACCGCTACGACCTGACGCTCGAAAAGGACTGATCAGCCGAGGGAGGGGGCGGCCGGCTCACCGGCCGCCCCTTTGACCTGTTCGGCGAGTTCACCCGCCTCCAGGACCAGCGCCTCGATCGCGGCCCAGCGGCGGCGGACCCGCTCGTGATCGGCGACCAGCGTGCCGGAAACCATGCCCAGGAACAGATTCGCGTCCGTCCCGACTTCCGCGAGCCGCAGGAAAGGCCGCCGGTCGTCCTCGGTTCCCGCCCCGTGCGCCGCCGCCCATTCACGGGCACGCATCCCGGCTTCGTGGCAGGCGTCGACGAGGAGGGTCCGGATCTCCTCCGGCCGGTTCCCCGGCCTCGCGGGAGGTTTCCCCATCAGCGTGAAGATGTTCCAAGCCACCGAGAGCAGGCAGTCGGCCACCTCGTCCATCGACTCCACGTCCACCGGGCGAGTGTTCCGGCCCGCGCTCGCTGCCAGGCGCAATGACTCGCGGGAACGGCAGGGTCGACCCGATCGGGTGGGTCTCACCGGTCGGGCACGGCACCGGTGTTCTTGGCCTGCCCGGTCCGTGAAGGCCTCCTTGAGGGACTCTGGGTCCCTCAAGGAGGCCTTCACGGACCGGGCCTGGCTCTAACGCTCACCGGGCTCGGTTCGGCCACGTCGTCGAGTTCGCGCACGTCGACGACTCGCAGGCCGGCGATCAGTCCGGACAGTCCTTGGTGGCCTTGAGGCCGGATCGCGAGGATCCCGCTGACGAAGAACAGCAGGTTCGCGAGCGGCTCGAATCCGCTGTTGACCGCCGAAGCCAGGGTGAGCAGCGTGAAGTAGCCGCCGGAACCGGCGAGGAATCGCACCGCCATCCGCCACAGGGCGGGCTTCCCGCCGTCCGGCCCGGCGGGGCGCAGCAGCACGACCCGCTGACCGAAGCTGGCGCCGTTGCCCGCGACGGGGATGACGAACAGCAGGAGCATCGCGGGCAGCAGGGTGCCGATCAGTGCCGTGACCACCGTGTCCGGCTCGCCCACCAGCAGAGTCGTGAGGATCGCGACGGTGGTGCCGAGCAGGATGACCGACACGACGTCGACCGCCATCCCGAGCAGACGGCGGCGCGCGGTGACCGGTCGCGGTTTGCCCGGGGGCGCGGACGGTTCGTTTCCCGGCAGCAGCCGCAGTAAAGGGGCCAGCCCGAAACCGAGGGCGGCGCCGAGGGTGTTGGTCAGCAGATCGTCGACGTCGGCGAGCCGGTACGGGCATTCGAACAGGAACCAGACCCCGGTGAGCTGGGTGCATTCGATGAACAGCGAAACCGCGAACCCGATGGCGACGGTGGCCGCGAAACCGCGCCGGAACAGGTGCCGCACGAACATGCCCAGCGGCACGAACAAGGCGACGTTGAACACCGCCTGCTGGACGGCGGGATTGCGCAGGAACGCCCGGATGCCCGTCCCGGTCTGTTCGCGGCCGATGTCGGCGACGAACTGGAACGGGCGTAGTTGCAGATGACCGGCCGCGTGTTCGGCACACCACGCTGTCGTCGTCTCCGGGATGGGGAGCAACGTGTACGTCCAGAGGGACATGGCGTAGACCAGGAACCCGAACACCAGCAGGACCCGCCAGAGCCCGAGTTCGCCGCGGCGCCGATAGCTCGCGGCGATGTACGGGACGGCCAGGAGGCCCGCGAGCACGAAGCCCGCGAACACCGCGATGACCGCGGAGATGGTCGGATCAGTCACTCGCGGAAGTTAACAACGCACGCTCCGGCGCACCCGTCACGCCACCTGGGCGGGTGACGGCGAGGGCTCGCTGATGCGCGAGCGCGGCGATGGCGAACGTCAGGTGGACGACGACCCAGTTGCGGTCTTCGCGGTGCACCCGCTGCAACAGGTCGAGGGTGGCGTCGCCCGGTGTGCGCCCCTGGCGGCAGGCGTCGATGAACGCCTGGGTCAGTTCGTCGACGTTCCTCCGGAACTCCGCGAAGGCGTCGGCGGGTTGGGCGTTGGTGCAGAAATCCACGGTCACGTCACTCAGCGTTCCATAGCGCGACGCAAAGTCACGAATTGGCCGAGTGTGAATCACTCACGTGAGGTAGTCGGCGGGCGAATCTGTGCTCTGCGTCACGCCGAAGCGAGTCCGGCGGGCAAACGGCGCTCCCGTTCGGCCGCCTTCGCCCGGCGGGTGACCGGGAAGCGCTGGTCGAGTTCGACCAGCAGCGGGGTCGCCGCCATCAGTGCCAGAAGAGCGAGCCCGGCGTAAGCGCCCATGGTCGTGATGATCGTCATTTCGGCCTCCTCGATCCCGTACCGCCTGTTCCGGCGGCCTGGAACCAGGATCGCCCGCCGACAGGGGCAGGCGGATCGGTCATCCGGCGGATGCGCCTCGACCGGTCGGCCTTTTCGGCACTGTCCGATCGGCCGACCCGGGACGACGGTGCAGCAGGTCGAACCGCGACCACATGGCCTCGGCCGCCTCGATGGATTCCCCGGTGCGGACGGGATCGACGGCGGCGAGCTGCGCGACGATGGCCTGCACCAGGCTCATCCCGGCGGTCAGTGACGGGAAGAAGGTCACGCCCTCGGCCGGCACCATCAGCACCTGTTCGACCGCACCCGCCAGCGCGGGACTGGCCGCGTCGGTGATGGCGAAGGCGCGCGCTCCCCTGGCCTTGGCCTCGTTCGCGGCGAGCACGGTGCTCTCGTACAGCCGCCAGAAGCTGATCGCGATGAGCACGTCTTCGGACGTCAGTTTCGCCGTGGCGTTGGCGAGTTCGGCGTCGCCCGCGGTGATCGCGTGGACGTCGTAGCCGGCGAGCCGGGCGTTGTGCGCGAAGGCGATCCCGACCGCCGCGTAACTGCCGTCGGCGATGACGACCGTGCGGCGCGCGGCGGCGACGGCCTGTGCGACGTTGCGGATCTCGTCCTCGGCGAACCGCCGGTTGAGCAGAGCGAGGCTGTCGAGGTCGCGGCGCAGCGACGCCGATCCCGGCGAGTCGACGTCCCGATGTTCCTCGGCGACCTGTGGCGCGCTCAGCGACGACATGTAGCGCGCCCGCAATTCCTGTTGCAGCGCCGGCCAGCCGGCGAAACCCAGCGCCTGCGCCGTGCGGGTGACGGTGGCGACGTTGACCCCGGCGAGCTGGGCGAGCTCGGCCGTCGAGCCGAACGACGCCCGGCGCGGTTGCGAGACCAGTACTTCCAGCACGGCTGCCGACTTCGGCCGCAGGCCGCGTTCCGGCGTCCGATCCCGAAGCCACGCCTCGAAACCGTCGTCGGTTCCCGTCTCTGTCACGCATGCCCTCCCTCGACCGCGTCACGGTAACGCATCGTGCCCGCCGAACCACTTGCAACAACCATTGCAGTTTTGACGAAACGCAGTATACGTTGTCCGCACTCTCGTCTCCCCAGTCGCCCGAACCACGGAAGGCGTTCCCCATGACGCTTCTGGCACGACTCGACCGGCTCCCGCTGAGCCGTCCCCACTACGTACTCCTGCTCATCGGCGGGCTCGGTTACACCTTCGACGGCATGGACTCCGCCGTGGTCGCCTTCCTCCTGCCGAGCGCGAAAGCCGCGTGGGGCCTCGACAACGGGCAGCTCGGGCTGATCGGTTCGGCGACACCGTTCGGCTTCCTCTTCGGCGCGATCGCCGCCGGCCTACTGGGCGACCGCATCGGCCGCAAGAAGGTCATGATGTACGCCCTGGCCTTCTACGCGGTGTTCTCGGTGCTCGCCGCGTTCTCCCCCAACTACGAGGTCTTCCTCGGCGCGCGAGTGCTGGCCGGGGCGGGCGCGGGCGCCGAAAGCGCGATCATCGCGCCGTTCCTGTCGGAATTCGTCCCTGCCAAGCGGCGCGGCTGGTTCGTCGGCGCGCTGGCCGGGTTCTTCTCGTTCGGGTTCGTCATGGCCGCGCTGATCGGCCGGTTCGTCGTCCCGACGGTGCCGGAGGGCTGGCGGGTCGCGCAGCTGATCACCGCGCTGCCGATCGTCATGCTGCTGTGGTGGCGCCGTTCCCTGCCGGAATCGCCGAGGTTCCTCGTCGCGAACGGACGGCACGCAGAGGCGGAGAAGATCGTCGCGAAACTGGAGCGGGACGTCGAAAAGGCGACGGGGCAAGAACTTCCGGCCGTCCCGGAGACCGAGGCCCAGCCCGCGACGGAAACCCCCAAGGTCAATCTCCTCAGCGCGCTGAAGTTCCTGTGGAGCCCGGCGATGGCCCGGCGCACCGCGGTGATCTGGACCGTGTGGTTCGTGATCACGTTCTCCTACTACGGCTTCTTCTCCTGGATCCCCACGCTGCTCGTCGAGCGGGGAATCACGGTGACCAAGAGCTTCGAGTTCTCCATCATCATCTACCTGGCACAGATCCCCGGGTACTTCTCCGCCGCGTGGCTGTCGGAGCGGCTCGACCGCAAGCACACCATCGCGTTGTACCTCGCGGGTTCGGCGGTGAGCGCCTTCTGGCTGAGCCAGATGGACGCGCCGTGGTCGATCACCCTGGCCGGGGCGGTGCTGTCGTTCTTCCTCAACGGCACCTACGCCGGCGTGTACTCCTACACCCCCGAGGTGTTCCCGACCTGGATCCGCGCCAGCGGCACCGGGCTGTCCAGCGCGTTCGGCCGCGTCGGCAGCATCCTGGCCCCGACGATCATCGGCCTGTCCGCGGCGAGCCTCGGCTTCGCGGGCGTCTTCGGCCTCACCACCGCCGTCCTGGCGGCCGGGGTGGTGTGCGTGGTCGTGTTCGGCCTGTCCACCGCCGGCCGTTCCCTGGAAGAACTGACCGAACACGGCGCGCCCGTGAAAACCGCGAAGGAGATGACGAAGTGACGGTCTCACTGTCCACTGTGGAGGACAAGACCCGGGCCTCGATCGGCGTACGGCTGTTCACCGTGCTGGCCTGGGTACCCGAACGGCGGGCGCTGCGGCGCGTGCACAGCAGTCATCCCGGCGAGTACCCGGTGGGCGGCGAGAAGACCGTCGAGGTGGCGGCGGGCTGGCTGGAGCGGTGCATCACCGGGCAGGAGCCCTACTTCGGTCCGGACAGCGCGGCGGTACGGGAGATCTTCGCCGACCACGAACTCATCGACCGGCTCGGCTGCGGCGCGGTGATCAACGTGCCGGTGGTGGCCGACGGCCGCACCCTCGGCGTCCTCAACATCCTCGACGCCGAAGGCAGCTATGACGACGATTCCGTCGCGGTCGCCCGATCCCTGGCACCGTTGGCGGCCCCGGCCCTGCGCGAACTCCTGGAGGAGACCCGATGACCGGATCGCTGCTGCTGCGCAACGCCCGCCTGCTCGACCCGGTCAAGGGCGAGTACACCGAGGGCGACCTCCGGTGCGCCGACGGCCGGATCGCCGAGATCGGCACCGGTCTCACCGCCGGTGACGCGCGGACCGAGGACCTGCGCGGTGCGTTCGTGCTGCCCGGTCTCGTCGACGCCCACGTGCACGTCACCGCCTCGACCGCGGACCTGGGGTCGCTGCCCGCCTCGTCGCCGTCCTATGTGGCCGCGCACAGCGCCCGCACGATGAGCCGGATGCTGGACCGGGGCTTCACCACCGTCCGTGACGCCTCCGGCGCCGACTACGGCCTCGCCGACGCGCAGGCCGAGGGCCTGTTCCGCGGTCCGCGCCTGCTGTTCTGCGGACGCGCGCTGAGCCAGACCGGCGGACACGGCGACAGCCGGACGCGAGGCGCCAACGCCAGCGACGACCATCCGTGCTGCGCCGGTCTCGGCCGGGTCGCCGACGGGGTCGACGCGGTCCGCGCGGCCGCGCGCGACGAACTGCGCAAGGGCGCGCACCACATCAAGGTGATGGCCTCCGGCGGTGTCGCCTCCCCCACCGACCGGATCGACTCGACGCAGTACTCCGCCGAGGAACTGCGCGCGATCGTCGAGGAGGCGGAGGCGGCCAACCGGTACGTCGCCGCGCACGCCTACACCGCCCGCGCGGTGAACCGCGCGCTGGAACTGGGCGTGCGGTCGATCGAGCACGGCAACCTGATCGACGACCTCAGCGTCGAACTGTTCCTCCGGCACGACGCGTACCTCGTGCCGACCCTGGTCACGTACTGGGCGTTGAAGGAGGAAGGACGCGAGCACGGGCTGCCGGAATCCAGCTGGCGCAAGGTCGACGAGGTTCTCGGCGCGGGTATGGCCGCACTCGAGCGGGCGGCCAGCGGCGGGGTGAAACTGGTGTACGGCAGCGATCTGCTCGGCGGGATGCACCGGCACCAGAATCACGAGTTCCGGTTGCGCGCCGAAGTCCAGTCCACGCTGGAGGTGATCCGCTCCGCGACGTCGACCGCGGCGGATCTGCTGAACCTGACCGGCGAGATCGGCACGCTGGCCCCCGGCGCGCACGCGGATCTGCTGGTCGTGGACCGGGATCCGCTGGACGACATCGGCGTCCTGGCCGAACCGGAGAAGTTCCGGCACGTCGTGCAGGGCGGGGTCGTGGTCTCCCCCTGACGCGATTCGTCACCTGCTTGCGATGCCCTTCCGTCGCAAGCAGGTGACGAATCGCGGGTCAGGAGAAGCGCTGCGGGACGTCCCAAGGGTTGTCGTCCCGCAGCGGTTCCGGCAGCAGGTGCGACGGCCAGTCCTGATAGGACACCGGCCGCAGGAAGCGTTCCACGGCCGCCGTCCCGACGGACGTCGACGCCGGTGACGTCGTCGCCGGGAACGGTCCGCCGTGCTGCATCGCGGCGGTCACCGCGACGCCGGTCGGCCAGCCGCCCCACAGGATCCGTCCGCTGCGGGCGGCCAGCACCGGGCGCAGCGCCTCGATCTCGGAGGCCTCTTCGGGTAGGGCGTGCACGGTCGTCGTGAGCTGGCCGGGCAGCGCGGCCAGAACCGGCAGGACATCGGAAAGCCGGGAGTACCGCACGACCACACCCAGCGGACCGAAGCACTCTTCGGCCGCATCGGGCACGAAGTCGGCCAAGTCGATCTCGAGCAGCCGGGCTCCGGCTCCCCGGACGACCTCGCGCATTCCCGGGATCGCGGACAGCCGCTCGGCACCGGCGTGGAATCCCGACGCGATGCGGTCGTTCAGGAACGGCGCGGCCGGCGTCTCGCGCAGCCGTTCGGCGACGAGGTCCACGAACGGCCCCGAGGACGGCGCGAACACCAGACCCGGATTCGTGCAGAACTGGCCGTTGCCCAGCGTCAGCGAACCGGCGTAACCCGCCGCCAGTTCCCCGGCCCGCGTCGCCGCGGCGCCGGGCAGGACGATCACCGGATTGACGCTGCCCAGCTCACCGTGGAAGGGGATCGGCACCGGCCGCTCGGCCGCGATCCGCGCCAGTGCGAGCCCGCCCGCCACCGACCCGGTGAACGCGGCGGCCGCGATCGCCGGATGGCGCAACGCCGCCACCCCGGCGTCTTCCCCTTCGACAAGGCCCAGGAGCGCGCCCCACCGGCCGAGCGCCTCCACGACGACCGACGCCGTCCGGCGGGACAGCTCCGGATGTCCGGGATGGGCCTTGACCACCACCGGGCATCCCGCCACCCACGCCGACGCGGTGTCCCCGCCCGCCACGCTGAACGCGAACGGGAAGTTGCTCGCGGCGAACACCAGGACCGGCCCGACAGCAGTGCGATACCTCCGCAGCTCCGGCCGCGGACTTGGCGGCCACGACGGATCGGCGCGATCGATCCGGACGTCGTGGACCGAGCCGCTCTCGGCCGCGAGCAGCCGCAGCTGGAACGTCGTGCGCGCCAGCTCGCCGGTCAGGCGTTGGGTCCCCAGCCGGGTCTCGGCATCGGCGATCTCGATCAGAGACCGGCCTGCCGCGTCCAGCGCGTCGGCGACACCTGTGATCACGGCGGTGCGCGTCTTCGGGTCGGTGGCGGCCCAGGCACCGACGATCTCCGCCGCCCTCTCGATGTGCTTCATGCTTCCTCTCCGGCCTGGGTGCGCCCAAGGTGGCATTGGGGACGGTGAGCGTCCCCAATGCCACCTTGGGCGCGCGGTTTCCTTGCCTCTCGCGCTGCTTCAGAGCACGAATCCCGCGGGGAACGGGTCGTCCGGGTCGAGCAGATAGGTGGCGTTGCCGGTGATCCACGCGCGCCCGGAGAACTCCGGCACCACGGCGGGGACGCCGCCGACGGTGGTCTCGGCGACCAGCTCGCCGGTGAACGTGGTGCCGATGAACGAGCTGTTCTCGAACGGCGTGTGCAGCGGCAGTTCGCCGCGGGCGTGCAGCTGCGCCATCCGGGCCGAGGTGCCGGTGCCGCAGGGCGACCGGTCGAACCAGCCCGGATGGATCGCCATCGCGTTCCGGGAAGCCCGGGCGTCCGACCCCGGAGCGAGGAACTGGACGTGTTTGCAGCCGCCGATCAGCGGGTCCGCCGGATGTTTCGGCGGACGCTGCTCGTTGATCGCCGCCATGATGTCCAGCCCAGCCGCCAGTATCCGGTCCTTCGCCGCCCTGTCGAACGGGATGTCCACTTGGGACAGTTCGAGGATGGCGTAGAAGTTGCCGCCGTAGGCCAGGTCGTAACGTACCTCGCCGAGCCCCGGCACCTCGACGACCGCGTCACGTTCGGCGAGGAACGACGCGACGTTGCGGAGCTTGACGCGTACGGCGCGGCCGTCCCGGACCTCGACCTCGGCGTGCACGAGCCCGGCCGGGGTGTCCAGACGTACCACGGTCTTCGGTTCGGTCACCTCGACCATGCCGGTCTCCACCAGCACGGTCGCCACGCCGATCGTGCCGTGCCCGCACATCGGCAGGCAGCCGGACACCTCGATGTACACCACGCCCCAGTCGGCGTCCGGCCTCGACGGTGGCTGCAGGATCGCGCCGCTCATCGCCGAATGGCCGCGCGGCTCGTTCATCAGGAACTGCCGCAGGTGGTCCAGGTGGTCCATGAAGTACCGGCGGCGTTCGGCCATCGTGTCGCCGGGGATGACGCCGATCCCGCCGGTCACCACCCTGGTCGGCATGCCCTCGGTATGCGAGTCGACGGCGGTGATCGACCGGATCGACCGCACCTACGCCACCCCCAGCGAGGCGAGCGCGCGGCGCATGTCGGCGGTGACCTGCTCGCGGTGGTCGTCGGTCAGCGGGCCCCGGGGCGGACGGCACGGTCCGCCGTAGCGGCCGACGAGGTCCATCCCGAGTTTGATCGCCTGGACGAACTCGGTGCGCGAGTCCCAGCGGAACGCGGCCACCAGCGGCTCGTAGAGCGCCCTGGCCTCTTCGAGTTTTCCGGACCGCGCCAGGTCGAACAGGCGCACCGACTCGGCGGGGAAAACGTTGGGGAACCCGGCGAACCAGCCTGTCGCGCCCATCAGCAGGCTTTCCAGCACGACGTCGTCGGCGCCGCTGATCACGTCGAGGCCCGGTGCCTGCTCACGGATCTCCAGCACCCGCCGGACGTCGCCGGAGAACTCCTTGACCGCGACCACGTTGTCGATCCGGGCGATCTCGGCCAGCAGGGCGGGCGTGAGGTCGACCTTGGTGTCGATGGGGTTGTTGTAGACCATCACCGGCAGCCCGACCGACGCCACCGCCTCGAAATGCGCGAGCACCTCGCCGCGGTTCGCGCGGTACATCGTGGGCGGCAGGCACAGCAGGCCGTCGGCGCCGTCCTCGGCCGCCACCTCGGCCCAGTGCTTGGCCTGGTGCGAGCCGGGGCCGTGCACGCCGGCGACGACGATCCCGTCGTCGCCGACGGTTTCGATCGCGGTGCGGGCGACGCGACGGCGCTCCTCGTCGGTCAGCGAGGAGTATTCGCCGAGGGAACCGTTCGGTCCGACGCCCCGGCAGCCGTTGTCGACCAGCCACCGGCAGTGTGCGGCGTAGGCGTCGTAGTCCACGGCCAGCCCGGCCGGCGCCGAGTCGTCCGCCCGGTACGGGAGGGCGGTCGCGACGACGACGCCACCGAGGTCGGGGGTGCTCATTCAGGTTCTCCTTCGATTCGGGCGGCCAGCTCGCCCAGCCGGATCGGCTGGGCGATCGGGCGGTGGTGCCGTTCGGTGCCACCGCAGAGTTCGGACACGGTCGGACCGCAGATACGGCCCTGGCACGGGCCGAGGCCGGCCCGGGTGCCGAGTTTCAGTGCGTGCGGTCCGGGACAGGCCGCGTCCCCCGCCGCACGCGTCAGTTCGCCGTACGTGGTTTCCTCGCAACGGCAGACGATCGTGTCCTCGCGCAGCCAGCTTCGCCATGCCGTGCCGATCGGATGGGCCGTGGCGAGGCGTTCGGCGAAGCTCCGGGCCCGGTCGCGGGCGCGGATCAACCCCGGCGACGGCTCACCCCCGGCGGCGGCGCATCCCGCCACCGCACCCTCGGCGGCGGCGGTGACCGCGCCACCGATGCCGGTGATCTCGCCCGCGGCGAAGACACCGTCCACTGTGGTCCGTTGCGCGCCGTCGACCCGGACGAAACCGCCGTCCAGGAGGCAACCCGCGGCGACGGCCAGCTCGGGCTGTGGTGTGAAGCCGTGCCCGACGCAGACCGCGTCGACCTCGTACGTCCGCTCGGTGCCGGGAACGATCGACCAGTCCGCGCGGACCTTCGCGGTCACGACCTCGCGGACGCGATCGGCCCCGCGGGCCTCGATCACGGCCCGGCCCAGCCGGTACGGGACCCGATGACGCGCCAGCGTCGCCGCGTACCGCGCCAGTTCACCCGCTTTCCCGGCGTGGGCGGCCAGACGCCACGGGCGGGCCGACCATCCTTTTCGGACGATCGTGAACGGGTTCGCCTCCAGCACCGCGACCACTTCGGCGCCGACGCCCAGCAACGATTCCGCGACCGGCAACAGGAACGGCCCGGCCCCGGCGACGAGGACCCGCTCGCCGATCGCGACCCGCTCGCCCTTCGCGAGCGCCTGTGCCGCGCCCGCGGTGTACACGCCGGGCAGTTCCCAGCCGGGGAACGGCAGAGTGCGGTCGTGCGCGCCGGTCGCCAGGATCAGCGCGTCCGGGACGAGGGACAGCCGCCGCCGTCCACCGCCGTCGGCTTGTCCCCACAGGACGTGAACCCGCTTCTCCACCCGGTCGAACGCCCAGACCGTGGACCCGGGCAGCCACTGGCACCGCGGATGCGCGAGCACCCGGCGGCGGCGGTCGAACTCCGCCCGGCCGTGCTGGACCCGCTCCGGACGCCGCGCCGCGTAAGCCTCGGGCAGCATCCGGTGGTACTGGCCGCCGGGAGCGTCCGCCTGGTCCAGCACGGTGACGCGGGCACCGGCCCGCAGTGCGTGCTCGGCCGCCGCGAGCCCGGCGGGCCCCGCGCCGACGATCACCACGTTCACGCGGTCTCCTCCCGGGATTGGGTGCGGATTTCGTCGCCGTCGGCGGCCGGGCGGCGGCACGCACGGACGTCGGGCACGTCGTTGACGGTGAGAAGGCAGTCGAAGCAGGCTCCGATCCCGCAGAAGACCCCGCGTGGCGCGCCGGACCGTGTGGTCCGCCAGGAGGTCCGGCCGACGGCGAGCAGGATTCCCGCCACGCTCTGCCCGGCGATCCCGGTGAGGGTCTCGCCGTCGACGGTGATCCGGATCGGGCGGTCGGTGCGGCCCACCGGATCGCGATCGCGCGGCAGCAGCCATCCGCTCATGCGGCCACCTCCGCCAGGACGGCCGGACGGTCCACAGTGAACTCTTCGACGTCCATCGCGGACTCCGCCCCGGTGAGCAGTTCGCGCAGCAACCGCGCGGTGCCGACGCTCAATCCGATCCCGGCGCCCTCGTGCCCGGTGGCGTGCCAGAGGTTCTCCAGCCGCGGATCCTCGCCGAGCACCGGGAGATGGTCGTCCACGTAGGGCCGGAAACCGCCGTACGCGCGCATGATGGCGACGTCGGCGAGTGCCGGGAACAGCCGCAGCGCCTTGACCGCGATGGCGCTCAGCACGGCCGGGCGGATCGCGTCGTCGAAATCCACCCGGCGGCGTGACGAGCCGATCAGGACGGTGCCACCCCAGGTCGACTCGACGACGGCTGAAGTCTGCAACTCACCCGAATCGGCACCGACCGCGCCGACGTAATCGGCGTCGTAGACCTTGTGCCGGACGACACCGGGCATCGGGGTGGTCACCAGCACCTCGCCACGGCGAGGGCGGACCGCGATCGGGGCACCGAGGCGCGCCGAGACCTGACCGGCCCACGGGCCCGCGGCGTTCACGACGACGTCGGCCTCGATGACCTCGCCGGGCACGCGGACGCCGGTGATCCGTCCGTTGTGGACGGACGCGCCCAGCACCTCGGTGTCGGACCGCAGCCGGGCGCCGTGGCGCAGTGCCGAGCCCAGCAGCGCGAGCGCCGCGCCCGCGGGCTGGGCCTGGGCGTCTTCCGGGTAGCGGAACGCGGCGGTCACCTCACGGGTCAGCGCGGGTTCCGCTTCGGCGAGTTCCTTGGGAGACAACGGTTCCGCGCGGACACCGAGTTGCGACGCGGCGAACGCGGTGAGAGCGCGGGCGCCGTCGTCCGTGGTGGCGACCACGATGCCGCCCTTGGGGTCGTACTCGATCGACGAAGCGGCGTGGGCGTCCTCGTCGGCGATCTCGGCGACCAGCCGGGGCCACAGCGCGATCGAGAGCTTTGCGAGTTCGAGTTCGGCTCCGGGCCCTTTGTCCGAGACGAGGATGTTGCCCTCACCGTGCGACGTGGTGCCCCCGGCGGGACGGCCGCGGTCCACGACCACGACGTCGAAGCCCGCCAGGCTCAGCTCACGGGCACACGCGGCGCCGACGATGCCCGCGCCGAGCACGACCACGCGCGTTCGGTTCATCGACCCTCCAGCGTTCGGTAAAGCGAACGATCGGAGGGTAGGTTCCCGTCCGGAGACGTGTCAATACCTCGGGCGCGGTCAGCCCTTCAGCACCGGATGAGGCCTGCCGTCGAGCCGTTCATCGGCGCGGTACTGCAGCAGCAGGACCGAGTGCACCGGCCCCTCCGAAGCGGTGTAGCAGTGCGGCTCGCGGGCGTCGAAGGCGACGTAGTCCCCCGGTCCGACCTCGACACTGCGGCCCGCCACCTCGACCAGCAGCGAACCCGACTGCACGATGGTGTGCTCGATACCGACATGCCCCTGCGAACGCTGCGGCGCGTCACCGCGCACCACCTGGTCGTACACCTCGAAGACGCCGTCTCCGGTCTCGATCCGCCGCAGTGGCCGGAGATCCACTCCCTCACCGCTGAGCACCTCGACGTCGGCACCGCGCACCACGGTGAGGGCGCCGCCAGCCCGGTGGTCGAGCAGATCCGAGATCGCCACCTCCAGCACCCTGGACAGGCTGAACACCGTCTCGATGGTCGGATTGCCGCCGCCGGACTCCAGTTGCGACAGCGTCGCCTTGCCGATGCCCGAACGCCGCGAAAGCTCCGACAGCGAGATGCCCCTCGCCGCCCTGGCCGCACGCAGGTTGACCGCCAGCATGTCCCGGATCGAGGGCGTCTCGTCCTCCACCGCTTCTCCCCTGTCGTTCGTCAAACCGTACGACCGGATGGGCGAATCGTTCGCTTTGCCGATCGAGTTCGCGGACATCATGACACGCGTCCCGACACCAGGGCATAGCCGTGGCCGATGGGGCGACGCGATGGTGGGCGGCGCCGGCCGCGATGAAACTCCATCACCAACCGGTGTGTCACCGTCGACACAGGGTCACGGGCGCACCGTCGTTTCCTTCCAGCGAGGAGATCCCCCGTGCAGCTGATCCGCAGATCCGCGAGCCGACGACTTCGAGCGTTCGGCGCGGTGCTCATCACGACCCTCGGGCTGACCGCGGCCGTGGCCGTCACACCGGCGACGGCGGCCGCGAACGCCTGTCTCACCGGCACGCTCGCCTTCGACCATCTCGACGCGGAAGCCGGGACGAGCAAACCCCTTCGCACGCAGGTGGCCCGGAACGCGAACTGGGAACTGTGGGGCCGCACCGGTTCCGGCGCGACGACCCGGCTCACCGCCGGCATCACCGGCGCGTCCGACGGCCGGTTCACCGCCTGCCACACCGCCTCGCTCGCCGAGGCGTACGTGCGGTTCCGGTCGAGCAGCACCTCGATGTGGCGGGTCGTCAAGGCCGCGAACAACACCACCGACCACACGTTCGACTCGGCACGCCGGACGAATGTCTCCGGCACCCTCGACCTCGGCACGGTGAAGGTGCCGTCGACGCTGCAGCGGGCATGGAAGGTGGTGGACACGCTCAACGTCCTCTACTGGAAACGCGCCAACCCGTCTTCGTCGTGCTGGACGGCCCGGCAGTCCGACGGACGCTGCGACCAGATCACCTTCGTCTGGGATCCGAAGGTCGCCGACGGCGGCTACTGGGACTACCCGAACACGAACTACGTCTTCCTCGGCGCGACGATGCCGGACTCGAAGCACCTGATCCTCCACGAGGCCGGACACTGGCTGCAGTGGCAGCTCTACGGGCGCGGCTTCCCCGTGGTCGACGGCTGCAACCCGCACTACATCGAGAAGCACAGCTCGGAATCGTGCGCGTGGACCGAAGGCTTCGCGGACGCCGTCGCCGCCTACGCGCTCGGCGACTACCGCTACGTCTACGACAACGGGAGTTCCTACAGCTTCGAGAACGACGCTTCGACACCCGGCTGGGACGACGGCGACACCGTGCAGGGCCGGGTCGGCTCGTCGTTGCTGGACCTGTGGGCACCGGGCGGGCCGGACGGCGGGAACTGGAACCGCACGATCGCGCTGATGACCCGCCACTTCAGCCAGGACTTCCGTGAGTACTTCGCCGTGGACCGGCCCGCCGCCGGCCTGTCCACGACCGGTGCCGCCGAGCGGATCCTCGCCGGGCACACCATCCGGTACTGACGGGACACCGGAGGGCCGGAACTCGGCCCTCCGGTGCGGGGTTAGAACGCGGCGGGCGGGTCGGGATCGCGAGTCCGTGAAGGGCTGAGCTCGGCCCGGGCCGACGCCGGGGGCGCAAGAACGCCACCTTGAGCCTCGGCACTACAGCGACAGCGCGTGAAGGCCCCCTTCCCTCGGCTCAGCCGAGGAAACTCGACCTTCACACCGTTCCCAGTACATGAAGGACCCCATCCTTGCGCCCAGGTACAGGAAGGGGTCCTTCATGTACTACCTAAGAGAAGCCTCGCTAGAACGCTCACTACCCACTCACGATCCCGCGCAAAGTGCCCAAATGGACACCGCTGCCCGACCGGCGTCCCTTGTGGACGGTCAAGAGCGTGCCAGACTCCTTGGCGCCTTGCCCTCGTCCGTTCTTCAGCTCCTGGCTGCCTGGACCCAGGCGGTGATCTCGTCGGCAGTCGAAGGGAAACCGCCGGAGAGCAGGTCGTGCCCCGATCCGGTGACCACGACGTTGTCCTCGATCCGGATGCCGAGGCCGCGCAGATCGGGTGGCACGATGAGGTCGCCGGCGTGGAAGTACAGACCGGGCTCCACGGCCAGCGCCATCCCCTCGGCGAGGGCGCCCTCCCGGTACGCGGAGGGATGCGCCGCGGCGCAGTCGTGGACGTCCAGCCCGAGGAAGTGGCCGGTACCGCAGACGATGTACCGCCGATGCTGCTGCCCGTCCGGCGACAGCGCTTCGTCCACCGACACCGGAAGCAGGCCCCAATCGTGCAGGCCCTCCGCGAGCACCCGCAGTGCCGTCGCCTGGAACGCGCCGTAGTCCTGACCGGGCCGGACCTCGCCAAGGGCCGCGACGTGCGCCTTGTGCACGAGGTCGTAAACGTCACGCTGGGCCTTGGTGAACTCACCGCCGACCGGGAAGGTGCGGGTGATGTCGGCCGTGTACAGGGAATTCAGCTCGACTCCGGCGTCGAGCAGCAGGAGGCTGTCCTCGGTCACCCGCCCGTCGCAGCGCGTCCAGTGCAGGATCGGCGCGTGCGGCCCGGCGGCCACGATGGAGGTGTAGCCGGGACCGGTGCCCTCGGTGCGGGCGCGGCGGTCGAAGGTGCCCTGCAGCCAGCGCTCCCCACCGCCGCGGACCGCCTCCGGCAGCGCGGCCAGCACGTCGGCGAAGCCGAGGGCGGTGGCGTCGACGGCGTCGCGCAACTGGCCGATCTCCCAGTCGTCCTTGATCCGGCGCAACTCCGCGAGGACGGTCCGAAGCCGATCGCTGTGGCCGAAGCCGAACGCGTCGAGCGCGGAATCGACCCCGGCACCGGTCAGGAAGCTCGGGTACCGCCCGCGCAGACCGTGTGGAAGGTCCTCCAGCGGACGGCAGTCAATTCCGAGCGCGTCCCCGTAGGCCGACGGCCCGGCGGCGGAGCCGACCCACAGCGGGCTGGTGTCGGCGTCGCCCACGAAATCGGGCTCGTCCGGCTCCGCCGGGCGGGGGACATAGAGCGTCGCGTGGTGGCTGTCCCCAGCCGGGGTCATCACGAGGATCGCGCCCTCGCGCTGACAACCGGTGAGCCAGACGAAGTCGCTGTCGGCGCGGAAGCCGTGGAAGGTGTCGTTGGACCGCACCACCGCCCGGCCGGCCGCGAGCGCGATCCGCTGACCGGGCAGTTCCGCCGACAGCCTGCCGCGATGGGCCGCGGCCGCCTCGGCGGTGCCCGACGGCAGATCGACGGCGGTGTCGGCAGGCTCCCAGCCTTCGCTGATCCAGTTCCGGAACCCCTTGGCGGCCAGCAGCGCGCGCAGATCCGGCCGGGTTCGGTCGCCGGTCATCGGCTCCCCTTTCAGGTAGTCGGAGTCGTGGCCGCACCTTCGCACCGCGAACGGCCCGGCCGTAATGACCGGCGGCGATAGACTCCGCCTATGGCCCTGGAGATCCGGCACCTGCGGGCGATCTGCGCCATCGCCGAAGCGGGCAGCCTCTCGCAGGCGGCCGCCGCGCTGGGCATGTCCCAGCCGTCGCTGACCTCCCTGCTCCAGCGGCTCGAACGGCAGATCGGCGCGCCGCTGTTCGTCCGCAGCCACACCGGCGTGACCCCGACCCCGGTCGGCGAACAGACACTGCGCCGCGCGCTGACCCTGCTCGTGGAGTTCGACCGGTTCGAGAGCGACCTCCTCGGCGCACTCGGCGACGGCCCGGTCCGGCTCGGATCGTCCCAAATGGACTGTCTGCCCACCTTCGTCGAGCGGCTGGACGACGCGTTGCCGGGACTGGACGTGACCGTCCACGTGGAATCTTCCAGTGCCGTGCTGGCACAGGCGCTGGCCCGCGCGACCCTCGACATCGCCGTCATCGCCATGTCGGACGACCAGGAAGTGCCGCTGGCGAAACACCTGGGACACCGGGTGCTGTTTTCGTGGGTGCCTGTCTTCATCGGTCTTCCCGCCCGGCACCGGCTCGCCGACGGCTTCGAAGTCGACCTGGCCGACCTCGCGGACGAAGCGTGGATCGGCCCGCCCGGCCCCGAGGACGGCTCGCTGACGTCCCTGCGCGCGGCGACGCACCGCGCCGGCTTCACGCCGCGGATCCGCTTCGAATGTCCCAACGGCGGCGGACGGCACCTGATCGCCGCCGGGCAGGCGGTGCAGCTCGTGGAACCCACCGCGCCCGAACTGCCGGGCATGGTCGTCCGGCCGCTGAAGGGCGACCCCATGCGGATGCGGCTGGTGCTGGCGTGGCGCAAGGAACGGCTGACGTGGGACCAGGCGGAGAACGTGTACCGCGCGGTGATGACGTCGTACACACGGCACGCGATGGCGTCGACCCCGTTCCGGACTTGGTGGGAGCGGCGGCGGAGCTCCGAGTCCTGGGACGGGCTGGTGGACTTCTTCCGGGGCACCGGGTCGTGAGTGGGCCGGTGGTGAGGTGAGGGCGGAGCGAAGGCGTAACTCGCGCGCTCAGAGACGTAACTCGCGTGTCTGGACGCCGCACTCGAATCGCCACTCACGACCCGGCTACACGGCCGCAGCCTTCCGGGGCACCGGGATGTAACCAGATCACGCCCAGCCGCGATTGACCCCGTACCGGGCGAACGGAGACGGGGGGATGATGGCGCAACGGCTGTGGCTCGGACTGGCGGTCGTCTACACGTGCACCGCCGTGATCCAGCTCTACCTTCTCGTCGCCACCGGCGCCGTCTGGGCCGGGACACTCACCGCGGCCGGCTTCGTGGCGGCGCTCCTGTGCGTGCTCGCCTCGTGGAAGGCCTCGAAACAGGAACGGGACGACACCGGGGAAATCGACTCGCACCGGCCCTAGCGATCGGGATAGGCCGCACCCCAAGGCTCTTCTTCGAGACGGACACCGTTGGCGACGTACGCGATCGTCCGGTACCAGCCCGCGAGCACGAGCAGCTCCAGGAGTTGCGGGGCCGGGTAGTACTCGGCGAGCGCGTCCCACGCCGCATCGGAAACCGTTGCCGTGTCGTGGAGTTCGTCGACGGCGCCGATCAGCGCGCGATGCCGCCCGGACCAAGCGGGATGCCCGGCGTCGCCGGAAACGGTGGCTTCGAGCTGATCCGGCGTCAAACCGGCCGACAGCGCGTAAACCGCGGCGTGGACACCCCATTCGTAGCGGCATCCGCATCGTGCGGTGACCCGGGCGATGACGATTTCCCGGTCCAGCGCGGGTAATTCCCCGTGCGCGAGCAGGCCCGCACCCAGGACGCGCATCCGTGAAGCCAGTTCCGGATGGTGCTGCAGCACTCGGAACAGCGCCAGCGGATCCTGTGTCACTCCGGGCGGCATCCATTTGCGAAGGGCTTGTTCGACGTCCGCCTCGTAGGGCGGGGCGAGTGGTGCGATCCGTGCCATGACCACCTCGTGTGCTTCGACTTTCGAACCACTATGCTGCTTCGAAAGTCGAAGCACAAGGGGATGACATGCCCGACCACCCGACCCCGCGGCCCGGGCGGCCGGTCCGCGGCTCCGAAACCGGCCGCCCGCTCATGGCCGCACTCGATCTGCTGGGGCGCCGGTGGACCCTTCGGGTGATCTGGGAACTGCGCAAGGGAGACGTCGGGTTCCGGGAACTCCAGCGGCGCTGCGAACTCATGTCGTCCAGCGTGCTCTCCACGCGGCTCGGCGAGCTCACCGAAGCGCGCATCGTCGAGGCCGGCGGGGAAGGTTACCGCCTGACCCCTTTGGGGGAACGGCTCCTCGACGCGTTGCACCCCCTGGAAAAATGGGGCCGCGCCTGGGAAAAGGCCTTACGCGAATGATCATGCGCCAAGATGAATCCCACCGTTCACCGCCCGTGGTATTGCCAGATATGGCGAGCGGCGTACGGTGAGAAGCACGTGAGGTTGAGTCCACCAGCCCGCTAGACCGACCCGCATATCCGCGGCCCAGCACTTCCCGGGGCGACGCGGCGGCGAGTTGACTTGCGCAGCTGTTGTGCAGGCTTACCCGTAGTCCGCCTCGTCGTCCCCGGTCATCCGGGAGACCAGCATCATGATCGAACGCATTCCGTCCACCCGTGGCAGCCGCGACGGCCCGGTTCTCCGCGCCGTCATCCGTCCTGGCGTTCCCGCACCGCGACCGTCTGACGACGAACTTCTGCGGGTCCGGCGGATCCGGTGGAGTCAAGACCTGCTCGTCGTCGCCGCGACCGGGGAAGTCGATCTCGCCACCGCCGGAAAACTGGAACGCGCACTGGGCGGCCACCTCCCCGCGACCACGGTGCTCGACCTGACCGAGGTGGGCTTCCTCGGCGTCGCCGGGTTGCGGGTCATCGAGTCCGCCGCGGCGCGCGCCCGGTTCGAACACCGCGCGACCGGGCTCGTCGCCGACACCCGGCCCGTGTTGCGCTTGCTGCAGCTGTTCAGGGTCGACGCCCACATCCCCGTGTACCGGCGCCTCGACCAGGCGATCCGGGAAGTATCGGACCGCTGACCGTCGCGACGCTCAGGCTCCGGCGAGCGGCAGCAGCGTCGAGAGGCCGGTCTTCGAAGCCAGCCGCCGGATCGTCGGCGACGGCAGGAAACTCAGGTCGACCCCCTGAGTGCCGCACCGGTCGTTGATCCTGACCAGGGTCGCCAGACCGGTGGAGTCACAGAAATCCACGCCTTCGAGGTCGACGACGAGCCTGCCGGGCACCGGCTCCAGCGCCGCCTCGAACGTCTCCTTGAGATCTTCGGAGGTCGTCAGGTCGATCTCGCCCGCCACCGCGATGACGACCTCGGCGCCATCGGGCCTGGCGACGGACACCGAGAACGGGATCTCCTGGTTGCCGCCGTCTCCGCTCGTCACCGTCATCCACCCCTTATGTCGGAACCCAGCTGTTCTCGAACATATCGGATCGCGAGGCCCTCTCGCGCCGCACTCGTGTCCCGATCCCGCCGGTGCCTTAATCTGGTCACTGGATCCGGTGGTCGTGGACCGCGGCGGGCGACGAGGAGAAGCTTCGTGATGCCGATCGACGAGCCGGTGCGCGCGACCACCGGCGAGCTGGTCCTCGAGGTCGCCGCCGTCCCCGCGCAGGCGGCCGCGTTGCGGGACCTGCTGGCGAAATGGGCACTCGAACGGGGCCTTCCCCGTGAACTGGCCGAAGACCTCAAGCTCACCGCCTACGAGGCGATGACGAACGTCGTCCGGCACGCGTACCCGGACGGCACCGACGCCAACGTCATGACGATCACCGCCGCCCACGAGGAGGGCCGGCTCAAGATCACCGTCGCCGACGAAGGCCGCTGGCGCGACGGGCGCCGCCCGGACGGCGGACGCGGTTTGCCGATCATCCGCGCCTTCGCACCGGAAGCCTCGGTGACGAGCACACCCACCGGGACCACCGTCCGGCTCGCCTGGCCCTGCCCCGCCGCGTGACCGGCCTCAGGCGGGTCCGGCGACGATCCCGCTGACCCAGCTGCCCGGACGCGTGGCGGCGTCCTGACGAAGCACCGGCAGCCCGGACGGCCAGTCCACGCTCAACGCCTCCGTCTGTCCCGGCGGGACGGTCACCAGCTTCGAAGGTGTCCACGCGGGCGAGCCTTGGCTCCCGGTCGAGCCCGAAGTCCGCGACAGCACGGTGACGGTCGCCGTCGCGGTCGAACCCGGCGGCACCTCGGTACCGGGTTCGCCGTCGGCCACCCGCGGCAAGTGGTACACCGGCCCGTTCGGGTCGGCCGGACCGACCAGGTCGACATCGGGCACGCCGTGCAGACCGCAGGCACGCGGCGAGACGTTCTCGAACGTCAACGGAACCTCGTACTGGCCCGTCGCCTCTTCGAGCTGCGTCGGCTCCCCCAAGGACACCGCGAGGTCCGCCGTCGCGCACCGCGATGTGGCGGCCTCGGCCGGACCGGTCGCGGTCAGCGCGGCAATCCCCAGCACGGTCACCGCGGCGGCTTGTTTCACCCGGACGTTCATGACATCTCCTCCCGCTCGACGAGCGAACTCACCGGGAAAGATGCCCACGGAGGCCGGGAAGATGCCGCCGCCCGTCCGGAACAACCCCGAGGAGTGACATCCGCCTTCAGGACCGCCGGGTCGCGTGCGCGGCCCAGCGGCCGTTGATGCGGTGGACCTCGGCGTCGCGTTCGTAACAGGCGGAAAGCCCCGCGCCGGTGACCTTGCCGCGCCGCACCATCAGGGCGTGCGTGGCCGTCGCCGGGATCTCCTCCAGGTGGTGTGTCGCGGTGACCGTGGCCCGCGCTGGGGAACCGCTGGGCGGAAGCCACCGAGAGGATGGTCGACTTCCCTGGCCCGTTGCGGCCGAGGACTCCCCAGCGCTGGCCGTAGTCCACCCGCCAGTCGACTTCCGACACCAGCGGCACGCGGCCGACGTGCACCTCGATCGCAGGGCGCGCGACCCGCGCCCGCCTGGGGTCCGATCATCGGATGACGTCGTAGACCAGCTTCTGGACGCCGTTGGAGTACGCCTCGCTCTCGACGAGCTCGAGGTTCTGCTTGTCCTTGTCGGTGTCGCTGAACAGCTTCTTGCCCGCGCCGAGCAGGACCGGGAACAGCAGCAGGTGGTAGCGGTCGATCAGCCCGGCGTCGGCGAGGTTCCGGTTCAGTTCCGCGCTGCCGTGGAGGATGATCGGCCCGCCCTCGGTCTCCTTGAGCTTCGCGACGTCTTCGAGCGAGCGCAGGATCGTGGTCTCGCCCCAGTTGCCGACGAGGTCCTCCTCCCGCAGCGTGGTCGAAACGACGTACTTCGGCATCGCGTTGTAGCCGGCGAATTCCTCCGTCATGGCGGGCCACACCGGCGCGAACGCCTGGTAGCTGACCCGGCCCATCATCATCGCCGTGGCCTCTTCCTGCTCACGGCTCTTGAGCTCGTACGCCGCTTCGTCGAACTCGATGCCGTCGAAGGTCCAGCCGGAGTTGCGGTAGCCCGGCTCCCCGCCGGGTCCCTCGACGACGCCGTCGAGCGAGACGAACGCGGTGGCGATCAGGGTGCGCATCTGGTTTCTCCTTGGTCGTTCCGAACTGCTTTCGACACTGCGTCGACCGGGGAACGACGGATTCGACACCGGGCCGGAAAAAGTTTCAGGCTTCGGCGTCGCGGACGAGGAGGGCGATCTGGACCCGGCTCTCGACGCCGAGTTTCGCGAGCATGCTGCTGGTGTGGGCCTTCACCGTCGCGACGGTGATGTCCAGCCGCCGCGCGACGTCGGTGTTGGACAGCCCCTCGGCGATGGCGCTCGCGGTCTCGCGTTCGCGGTCGGTCAGCGTGGCCAGCAGCCCGCGGGCGGTCTCACGGGACGCCCGGCGCGCGTCGGACGAATGCGGCCCAGTGGCCGCGGCGATCAGGCGGGCCGTCGCGGCAGGCGAGAGCGCGGGTTCGCCGGTCGCGACCGTCCGGATCGCAGCGAGTATCCGCGGTGGCGGGGTGTCCTTGAGGACGAAGCCGAGCGCGCCGACGCGCAGCGCGCCCAGCACCATCTCGTCCGAGTCGAAGGTGGTCAGCACCAGGACCCGGGGCGGATCCGGACGGCGGAGGATCTCCTCGGTCGCGCTCAGCCCGTCGCGACCGGGCATCCGGACGTCCATCAGGACGACGTCGGGCCGCTGCTCCCCCACCACGGTGATCGCGGTGTCGCCGTCGGCCGCCTCGCCGACCACGACGAGGTCGGGTTCGCCGTCGACGATGAGCCGCAGCGCCATCCGCACCAGGTGTTCGTCGTCGACGAGCACGACCCGCACCCGCTCGCTGTCCATTCACTCGCTCCCTTCGCGGACCGGCCACGGCAACCGCGCGGTGAGGACGAATCCGCCGCCCGGCTCCGGGTGATGGTCCAGTTCGCCGCCTGCCAGCCCGACCCGTTCGGCGAGGCCGAGCAGGCCGTATCCCGACGCGGGCGGGCACGCGATCGCCCGCACCGCACCGGAATCCCGGACCGTCGCCCGCAGGCCGTCACCCGCTTCCCCCTCGACGGTGACGCACACTTCGGCGCCCGGCGCGTGTTTGCCCGCGTTGGTCAGCCCTTCCTGCACGATCCGGTAGACGGTCCTCGCGATCGAGCCGGGCGGTTCGCCCGACGTCGTGACCGTCGAGGTGACGTCCAGTCCCAGCGCCCGCGCGTCCGCGACGAGCGACGGCAGGTCGGCGAGCGAAGGCTGCGGTGGCTCCAGTTCGTCCGGGCTCGCCCGCAGCACGCCGAGGACGTCGCGCAGTTCCTCCAGCGCCTGATGGGAGCCGTCGGCGATCCCGCGGGCCAGTTCCGCGACCTGGTCGGCGGGCAGATCGGGGCGGTGCCCCAGCACCCCGGCCTGCATGGCGACCAGCGAGACCCGGTGCGCGAGGACGTCGTGCATCTCGCGGGCGATCCGGTGCCGCTCCATGATCCGCGCCTCGGCCGCCCGCGCGGCCTGCTCCCGTTCCGCGCTTTCGACCCGTTCCCGCAGGGAGCGCACCTCCTCCCGGCGCGCCCCGATCGCGGCGCCGACGGCCACCACGATGCCCACCAGCAAGGTGGGGAGGCTGATCAGCAGCCACAGCGGTCCCGCTACCTCCCGCTGGGGGTAGAGACCGACCGTCAGCACCGCCGTGACCACGGACAACACCGCCGCCACCGCCGTTTCGGCCGGTCGCCGCCGGGTGGCAAGCGAACAGAGCGCCAGCAACGCCGCGCCGGCCGCCAGTACCGAGGCCGTCGAGGCGAGGATGACCGCGGTCGTGATCGCGATCGGGAAGCGACGGCGCCACAGCAGGGCGATCAGGCAGGCGAGTGCGATCAGCGGATCACCGGTGGTCAGCCAGTCCACCCTCGGACCCGTCGCGCCCACCGGCAGTTGCGCCGCCGTGATGAGCCAGAGCAGCACGCCCAGCGCGGCCGCGGCGAGCAGGCGCCATGCCTGCCCCCACGGACGGACGGGCGGCTGGGCGTCGGTGATCACGGGCCCATCATGGTCGACCCGTCCGCGGCGGCGCAGCCGGACACAGGACGATCCCGGGCTCGACTTTGGTCGGACGCGAAGCGCGACGCGTTGCCGATGTGCTCCCGGATCCGCGACGGCGATGCTGGGGCCCGACCGCGAAACAGGAGGTAGGAAGCATGACCAAGGGCGGCTATCTGGGGCTGCAAATCGTCGGGATGGTGGCCGTCGCCGTCTTCGCGCAGGCCGCCATCCGCAGCCTTTTCGATCACTCCGCGATCCAGTTGTGGGGCGCGTTCGACTGGGTACCCGGTGACTGGGGCGGAAGATTGCTCGTGTTCCTGCTGCTCGTGGCCGCCGGGACGGTGCTTGCGGGCTGGGCGTACGACCGCGGCAAACAAGCGTCCCGCTAGGGGGACGCTTGTCCGCTAGGATCCGCAGCCGGGCGATCTCCGTCTACATCGGACGGAATCGCGGGGCTGGTCGATCGCGGGAGAGTGCATGGCGGACGGAGTCGGCTCGCTTTCGGGGTGGCCCGCCGATCCCACCGAAGTGACCAGCTACGTGGGTCGTGACGCCGAGACCGGCGAGGCGCGGCGCCTGCTGGAGACGTCGTCGCTGGTCACGCTGACCGGGCCGGGCGGTGTCGGCAAGACCAGGCTGGCGTGGCGGGTCGCCGCGGCCCACAAGGAGGCGACCGCCGACGAGGTCGCTTTCGTTTCGCTCGCCGAACTGCGGGAACCCGCGTTGCTGGTGCCGACCGTGGCGAACGTCCTCGGCTTCGGCGACCGCTCGGCGAAACCGGCCATCGAGGTGGTCGTCGAGGCACTTCAGGCGAGCCGGTTGCTGCTGGTGCTGGACAACTGTGAGCATCTGGTCGACAGCTGCGCCTGGTTCGCCGACACCGTCGTCCGGGCCTGCCCCCAGGTCACCGTGCTGGCCACGAGCAGGCAGTCGCTCGGGGTGGCGGGCGAACGGGTCCTGCCCGTGCCGCCGCTGGCGATCCCGGAGCAGGGCGACTCCTTCGAGCGCGTGATGAACGACGAGTCCGTGCGGCTGTTCGTGGACCGCGCGACCGCGGTCGCGCCGTCGTTCCGGCTCACCGAGGAGGACACCGAGCCACTGATCCGGCTGTGCCGCAGGCTGGACGGGCTGCCGCTGGCCATCGAACTGGCCGCCGTCCGCGCGCGGGCGTTGTCCCTTGGCCAGCTGGCCGACCGCCTCGACCGGCAGTTCTCCGTACTCACGAAGGACCGGCGGGGGCGGCCGGAGCGGCACGAGACCATGCGGGCCCTGATCGACTGGAGCCACGACCTGTGCACCGGGCCCGAACGGCTGCTGTGGGCGCGCGCGTCGGTGTTCTCCGGCAGTTTCGACCTCGACGCCGCCGAACAGGTCTGTTCCGGCGGCGAACTGCCGCGCGAACGGGTCCTCGAAGTCGTCGACGGCCTGCTCGACAAGTCCATCCTGCTGCGCGAGGAGTACCCCGGCGGCGTGCGGTACCGCATGCTGGAGTCGGTGCGCGAGTACGGCGTCGACAGGCTTACCGAGACGGGCGGGACGGCGGAGTTCCGGAAACGGCACCGCGACTGGTTCGCCGAACTCGCCTGCCGGTACGCCACCGAATGGCTGGAGACCGATCAGCTCGGCTGGATCGGACGGCTGCGGCGCGAACACGCGAACCTGCGCGTCGCCCTCGACTACTGCACCGGTGATCCCGAAGACGCGATCATCGGACTGCGAATGGTGCGTGACGTCAAGGAGTTCTGGATCGTCCGCGGGTTGAACACCGAAGGCCGGATCTGGGTCCGCCGTCTCGACGAGGCCGCGCCACCGGGTGCTCCCGAGCGGGCACACGTGCTGTGGCTCTCCGGTTTCCTGGCACTGGTGCAAGGAGACATGCCCGCACACCGGTGCATGCTGGAGAGGGCCTCCGCCGAAGCCGAGGCCGGCGGCGACGAACTCGCCGCCGCGTACGTGCTCCACGTCCGCGCCTATGCCGCGCTGATCGGCAACGACATGGCCGAGGCGTCACGTCTGTTCGGCACGGCCATCGACCTGTTCCGCGCCCACGGAGACGAAGGCGCGGACCTCTGGGCGAGTTACAACCACGGGCTGGCCATCTGGCTCAACGGCGACATCGACCGCGGCCGGGCGGTGCTCGCGGAAGCCGTCGAGCGCTGTGAGCGGCAGGGCGAGGTCTTCTGGCGGGGCTGGGCACTGTGGTCGCGTGCCGCCGCCGAGTACCTCCAAGGTGATCTCGCGGTGGCGAGCCGCTGCTGCGAGCAGGTCCTGCGCCTGCACGCCCGGGTGGACGACCGCGTCGTCGTCGGGTTCACGCTCACCGTGCTGGCAGGCTGCGCCGCCCGCACCGGACGGCCCAACCGCGCCGCGATCCTGCAGGGTGCCGCGATGAACGTCTGGCGCACGGTGGGAGCGTGGCCGACGCGGTACGAGGCGTTCACCGAGCCGTTGCAGGCCGACACCGAAGCCGTGACGGCCGCGCTGGGCTGGGAGGTCGCGATCAAGGAGTTCACCGACGGCGCCGCGCTGCCCATCGCCGACGCCATCGCGTACGCCCTCGAAGAACGGTCCCCCGAAGTGCGGAAGCAGGCCGCGGGGCTGCTCACGAAACGCGAGACCGAGATCGCGCACGTGATCGCCGAAGGGCTCACGAATCAGGAGATCGCCGCCCGGCTCGGCATCGCGCGGCGCACGGTGGACACCCACATCGACCACATCCTCACCAAACTCGGCTACTCCAACCGCGTCCAGGTCGCCACGTGGGTGACCCGGACCGCGGAATCCGCTTGACGCTCACGCCGCCCGCATCGGAGTCGCCTGCCGTCCCGGTTCGGGCGTGAGCAGCTCCACGCGCAAGGCGATCCGCAGGTCCAGCCGGGCCTGAGGGTCGTCGAGCCGGGAGCCGAACAGGACCCGGAGGCGGCGCAGGCGGTTGCGGACCGTCTGCGGGTGGACGCCGAGATTCTCCGCGATCTCGGGCGCCCCGCCTCGGGCGGCGAGCATGGCGTCGAGGGTTTCGGCGAGTTTGGTGCGTTCGTTCGCGGGCAGATCGGCGATCGGCGCCAGGCTGCGCGTGACGAGCGCGGAGGTGAGCACCTCGTCGGCGAACAGCCAGTGCGTGGTCAGGTGATCCGACCAGCGCACAAGGGGGCCGTCCTCGATCACCTCGCGGCGGACGAGTTCCAGCGTCCGCCGGGCCCAGCGCAGGGACACCGCGGCTTCGGCGGGCGCCACCGCGGGCCCGACCGCCGCCCGCGTCCCCGCGAGCACACCGCTGATCTCGACGTCGTCGGGCACGAGCAGATGCGGGTACTCGCCCCCGAGATCGGCCAGCACCTCCGGGCCGAACGAGGCGCGCACCGCGCCGGGCTCGGTCGCGACGGCCACCACCCTGGCGGGCGGCACCCAGCCCGCCTCGGCCGCGAGGCCCGCCCACTTCGCCGGCGGGCGGCCGCTCAAGAGCTCCTTCAGCAGCTCTCGGCGCAGCTCGGCCACCGAAGGCGTGTGCGCGGCGCGGTAGGCCGCGGTCGACAGCCGGATCAGGACGTCGGCGCACCGGAGCAGGGCCTCCACCCCGCTGTCCATCACGGACGAGCCCGCCCCGGACTGCCGCGACAGCGACGCCAGCACGGGCAGCGCGGCCCGGCCCGCCGAGTGGTACGCCCTGGAAAGCCGCTCCAAATCCTTGCCCGCCGCGTACTCGGCGACCCCGACCTGCCGGAAGGCGTCCGCACCGGCGGCGATGCCCAGCGCGGAGTTCATCCTGTCGTGCTCCAGTACGGAAGCGACGAACTCCGTGGCACGCGCGTCGAACAGCGACGCGTGCTCGGGCAGCGAATGCCGGATCCCGTCGACGACCACGCGGGCGATCACGAGGGCGGCGGAACGGGCCGGGGCATGGGACGCGGTCAGGGTCATCATCGACCTCCGGAGCAGCGGGAATCGTCGGGCCGCCGAGTCTGCTACTCCGGAGTAGCGGGCACATCGGGTGAATTACGTACTCGCACCCATCCGGCCTACGCATCACCCGTTCGTGGTGGTCGCCGGCCCACTCACGCGGAGGTCAAGCTTGAAGTACATGAAGGCCCCCTTCATGTACTTCGTGTCCTGCACCGGAAGTTCGCGCCGTAAATCCGTGTCGATAGCCAGCCGTCTCGCGCCTGGACCGGGGCATGAGGTGCGTCGCGAAAGCCACTTTCGCGACCCCTGGCGTCGCGAAAGTGGCTTTCGCGACACGGTCACCCCACAGCCCACAAGCGAACCCCCGCGACCCGACACCATGAAGTCAGCGGAATGCTCACGGCCTCAGGCGACAACATCTTCACGGCGCGAAGCAAGAACAAGATCCTCCGGCACCACGCCGAACTACCACACGAACTTCCGACTCGGGACACTAGACGCAAGGAAGGGGGCCTTCATGCGCCATCGCTGTAGCTGGTGGCGCTCCCGGTACCGGCGGTCACGCGTGACTGAGGGGACGACACGTGTGATCAGACGGACGACACACGTGACTGGATGGACGACACGCGCGCGACCACCTTCCGCGGCGAGTCGTCCGCTCAATCACGTGTGTCGTCCATCCAGACACGCGTGACCGCCATCCGCGCACCGGACAAGTCTCACTCGCAAACGGCTCCGTGCGCCGCGCTGCGGACGACCTTGGCGTACTTGCCGAGCACTCCGCGCGTGTAAGCCGGAGGTTTGGGCGCCCAGCCTTCACGGCGGGCCTCGATGTCGTCGATCTCGACCTCGAGCGTCCGGTTCGCGACGTCGAGCGTGATCGGGTCGCCGTCGCGTACGAACGCGATCGGCCCGGCGTCGACGGCTTCCGGCGCGATGTGGCCGACGCAGAGGCCGGTCGTGCCGCCGCTGAACCGGCCGTCGGTGATGAGCAGGACGTCCTTTCCGAGCCCGGCGCCCTTGATCGCACCGGTGATGGCGAGCATCTCGCGCATCCCCGGCCCGCCCTTCGGGCCTTCGTACCGGATGACCACGACGTCGCCGGCGACGATGCGGCCCTCGGCGAGCGCGTCGAGGGCGGCGCGTTCGCCGTCGAACACCCGCGCGGTGCCGGTGAACGTCGATTCGTCGAAGCCCGCCGACTTCACGACCGCGCCTTCGGGTGCCAGCGATCCCTTGAGGATGGTCAGCCCGCCGGTCTTGTGGATCGGTCGGTCGAGCGGGCGGATGATCTCGCCGTCGATCCCGGCGGGCGCGATGCCTTCGAGGTTCTCGGCCATGGTCTTGCCGGTCACGGTGAGCACGTCGCCGTGCATGAGCCCGGCGTCGAGCAGTGCCTTCATCACCACGGGGATGCCGCCGACCTTGTCGACGTCGTTCATCACGTACTTCCCGAACGGCTTGAGGTCGCCGAGGTGCGGGACCTTGTCACCGATGCGGTTGAAGTCGTCGATGCGCAGGTCGACCTCCGCCTCGCGCGCGATCGCGAGCAGGTGGAGGACGGCGTTGGTGGAACCGCCCAGCGCCATCACGACGGCGATCGCGTTCTCGAACGCCTCCATGGTCATGACCTGCCGCGCGGTGATGCCCTGGCGGAGCATCCCGACGACGGCCTCCCCCGACCGGTGGGCGAATCCGTCACGGCGCCGGTCGACGGCGGGCGGGGCGGCCGATCCGGGCAGCGACATGCCGAGCGCCTCGGCCACCGACGCCATCGTGTTGGCGGTGTACATGCCGCCGCAGGCGCCTTCGCCGGGGCAGATCGCGCGTTCGATCTTGTCCACTTCGGCGCGGGTGATCTTGCCTGCCAGGCAGGCGCCGACGGCCTCGAAGGCGTCGATGATCGTGACGTCCCGGCCGTCGACCTGGCCGGGCATGATCGAGCCGGCGTAGAGAAAGACGGAGGCGAGGTCGAGCCTGGCCGCGGCCATGAGCATGCCCGGCAGCGACTTGTCGCAGCCTGCGAGCAGCACGGAGCCGTCGAGCCGCTCGGCCATCATCACCGTCTCGACCGAGTCGGCGATCACCTCGCGGGACACCAGCGAGAAGTGCATTCCCTCGTGTCCCATGGAGATCCCGTCGGACACCGAGATCGTGCCGAACTCCAGCGGGTAGCCGCCCGCCGCGTGCACACCGTTCTTGACGGCCTTGGCCAGCCGGTCGAGCGAGAGGTTGCACGGGGTGATCTCGTTCCACGAGGACGCCACGCCGATCTGCGGTTTGGCGAAGTCGTCGTCGCCCATCCCGACCGCGCGGAGCATGCCGCGAGCCGCCGCACGCTCCAGGCCGTCGGTCACGTCGCGTGAACGAGGTTTCAAATCCGGCTGGTCTTGCGGCATCGGAACACCTTTCTTCGTGGCGGGACACCGGGCACGCTGCCAACCGGAGGCGCCCGGCGCAACTCACCGCTCCGCGTCCGGTCCACGATGCGGTGCTCCCCGGTGCAGCGCCACCCGCGTGATCGCGTGATGCTCGACGCCGAGCACCTCGGCCGTCCAGCCGGAGAGCGCCACCCGGTCACCCGGTTTCTCCGGGATCCGGCCGAGGATCACGAGGATCAGCCCCGCGATCGTCGCGTACTCCCCCGGCGGTGTGTCCCGCAGTTCGACCCCGACGTCGACGAGGTCGTGCACCGGGAAGGTGCCGGGCAGCACCAGCGAACCGTCGTTGCCGTCGCGTACGGCCAGCACGTCGCGGTCGGTCTCGTCGTAGATCTCGCCGACGATCTCCTCCAGCAGATCCTCCAGCGTGACCATGCCGGACGGCGCCGTGCTCGTCGACGACGAGCGCCATCTGCTCCCGCTCGGCCTTGAAACTCCGCAGCGCGTCCGACACCCGCAGTGAATCGGGGAAGACCACCGCCGGTCTGACGGCCTCGGCGAGGTCTTCGTGGTCGCCGAGCAGGTCTCGCAACTGCACGACACCGACGACATCGTCCAGATGGCCGCCGCGGGCGACCGGCGCCCGGGAATGGCCGGATTCGGCCAGCTGCCTGCGCGCCGACTCGAGGTCCAGCTCGGCCGGGAGGGTCAGCACCATGCGGCGGGGGACGAGCACTTCCCGCAGCCGTCGTTCGTGGATTTCCAAGGCACCGTTGATGATCATGCGCTGCTCGGCGTTCAAGCCGCGTTGCGCCGACACCAGTTCCCGCAGCTCTTCGGGTGACATCTGATCCGGGTCGGCTTCCGCCCGGCCGCCCAGCGTCCGCACGACGAAGTTCGTCGACACGCTCAGCGCCCACACCACGGGCCTGGAGATCGCCGACAACAGGTTCAGCGGCCGCGCGACCAGCAACGCCCACCGCAGCGCGTTCTGCATGGCCAGCCGTTTGGGCGCCAGCTCGCCGAGCACCAGAGTCAGGAAGGTGAGGACCATGGTCACCAGCGCGACGGCCACCGCACCGGCGGCGTCGCCGAGGAAGTCCAGCAGTGGCACCAGAGGCTGGGCGAGGGACACAGCGGCCGTCGCCGAGGCGAGGAACCCGGCGAGCGTGATGCCGATCTGGATCGTCGCCAGGAAGCGATTCGGGTCGCGGGCGAGCCGCACCAGCGTCCGGGCGGAGGCATGGCCGTCCCGTTCCAGGGCCCGCAACTGCCCCTCGCGCAACGAGATCAGCGCCATCTCGCTGCCCGCGAACACCGCGTTGAGCACCACCAGCACCGCGACCAGCGCGATGTCGAACCCGTAGCCGCCCACAAGCACTCCCCCGGCCCGCCGGAAGTGCCGAACATTACCGAGGCGGAAGCGGGTCCGCAGATGTCGGAGCGGCTCGCTACTGACACGTCGTTCCGATACCTTCGAAGGACCCGCACGGACGGAGTCCTGATGTTCACACTCAAGACCGCTCCCGCACGAACCTTGCGGCGCCGGGCGGAGGAGATCGCCAAACCGGTCACCCGCTGGAGCATCGGCCACGCGCTCCCCCGCGTCGCGCTGCGGGCCGCGGCACGCCGGGGCGACCTCCAGGGCAGGCTGTCGGTCGAGGCGAGCGGCGGAGCGGACCTCACCGGACTGTTCGACGAGATCCGCTCGCACGGCGCCATCGCCACCACCCGGGTCGGGCACGTGACCACCCGGCATTGGGCGTGCAAGGAGATCCTGAGCGACGACGCGTTCAAAACCGTGCGGTTCGTCCCGGACAACCCGCTGCTCAACCGGCTCGTCGCCTGGTCTTCGTCCGGATTGATCCATCCGATCGAACCGCCGTCGCTGCTCGCGAGCGAACCGCCCGACCACACGCGCTACCGGAAACTGGTCACCCGCGTCTTCACCGCCCGCGCCGTCGAGCAGTTACGGCACCGCACGCAGGCGATCACCGACGAACTGCTCGACGGTCTCGACCCGGCCAACCCCGTCGATCTCATCGAGCAGTACTGCGGTCTCTTGCCGGTCACCGTGATCAGCCAGATCCTCGGCGTCCCGCTCGAAGAACGGGACAAGGTACTGGCGCTGGGTGGTGCCGCGGCCCCGAGTCTCGATCTCGGCCTGCCGTGGCGGACCTTCCGGACGGTGGAAGCGACCTTGGCCGAGTTCGATTCGTGGCTCACCCTGCATCTGGAGAAGCTGCGGGCGAATCCCGGCGACAACCTGCTCAGCAAGCTCATCGCCGCCCGCGAGGACGGGGTGGGCCTGACCGAGCGGGAACTCAAGGCCACCGCGGGGCTGGTGCTGGCGGCCGGCTTCGAAACGACCGTCAACCTCCTCGGCAACGGCATCGCCCTGCTCACCCGGAATCCGGGCGAACTCGCGAAGCTGCGGGCGGATCCGGATCTGTGGAGCAACGCCGTCGACGAGATCCTGCGCTACGACCCGCCCGTCCTGCTCACCGGCAGGCTCTGCGCGCGCGACACCGAGATCGGCGGGACACGCGTCGCCCGCGGGGCGATCGTCAGCACCGTGCTCGCGGGCGCCAACCGGGACCCGGAGATCTTCGACGACCCGGCCACCTTCGACGTCGGGCGGGTGAACGCGCGCGACCACGTGTCGTTCGGCGCCGGGCGGCATTACTGTCTCGGCGCTTCGCTGGCGAGGATGGAAGGGGAAATCGGGCTGCGGTCGATCTTCGAACGCTTCCCGGACCTGCGGCTTCTCGACGGGGCACGGCGGCGGCAGACCCGGATCCTGCGCGGATTCGAGACGCTCCCCGCCGCGCTCACGTGACCGCTCAGCCTCTCCGCCGCGCCGCCACCGGAAGCGCCAGCAGCACCAGTGCTCCACCGATCCACAGCACACTGACGGTGGCGATGGCGTCGACGGCCAAACCGCCGAAGAGCGCACCGAGGGCGATGGACAGATTGAACGCCGACACGTACAGCGAGGAGGCGGCCTCGGCGGCTTCCGGTGCGGCGGCCAGGATCCAGCTCTGGAAGGTGACAGGGACGGCGCCGTAGCCCAGGCCCCAGAGGACGAGGATCGCGGCGGCCGAGAAGGTGCCGGTGTCGGTCACGGCGAACACGACCATGGCCGTCGCGAGGACCACGCCGATCCCGCACACGGTCTGCCGCAGGTACCGGGTGATCAGCGCGCCCGCGAGGAAGTTCCCGCAGATGCCGGCGGCCCCGAAGATCAGCAGCACCACACCGATCATGCCGTCCGCGACGCCGTCTTCCTGAAGGATCGGCCGCACGAAGGTGTAGGCGGCGAAGTGACCGGTGATGACCAGGAAGGTCATCGCGATCCCCGCGCGGACCGCGGCGTGCGAACGGAACACGCGCGGCAGATCCGCGAAGCCGATCGTCTGGTCCGGCTCCACCTTCGGCATCAGGAAGACCATGCAGGTCAAGGAAATCAGGCCGAGGATGCCCACGGCCGCGAAGGCCGTCCGCCAGCCGCCGAGGTCGCCGATCAGGGTCCCGGCGGGCACGCCCAGCACGGACGCCGTCTCGACGCCGCCGAAGATGACGGCGGTGGCGCGCGCGACGTGGTGTTTCGGCACCAGGCGCAGCGCGATACCGCCGGCGAGGGCCCAGAAACCGCCGACACTGATTCCGATCAGGAAGCGGGCGACGAGAACGACGGTGAAGCCGGTGGCGAACGCGGAAGCCAGGTTGGCCGCACCCACGAGACCGACCAGTACGGCCAGCACCAGCCGCCGATCGGTCTTGCCGATGGCCACGGTCACCAGTGGCGCCGAAATCGCGGCGACCAGACCGGGCACGGTGACCATCAGGCCCGCCGTTCCCGGGGAGATGTCCAAGGCCGAGCCGATCGGTGTGAGCAGGCCGACGGGCAGCAGTTCGGAGGTCATCAGGGCGAAGATGCCCAGTGTCACGGCCAGGACGGCGAGCCAGCCCTTGACCGGTGAGTGGCTTCTGGGCAGGGTTTCGGCGGCGGTCACGAGTGAGCCTTTCGAGAGCAAGGGCGATGGCCGCGCGCGAGCGGCCATCGCCCTGGGTGTGCGGGGAGCGGTTATTCGGTGCCTGGTGTCTTGCGAGTGGTCACGTTCATCCGGTTCCAGGCGTTGACGGTGAAGATCAGCGCGATGAGCTGGGCGAGTTCCTCGTCCTCGAAGTGGTGAGCCGCCTGGTCGTACACCTCGTCCGAAACCCCTTGTGGCAGCAAGGTCACGGCTTCGGTCAGAGCGAGCGCCGCACGCTCCTTCGCGGTGTAGAGGCTGGACTCCTCCCAAGCGTTCAGCTGGTTGACGCGCTCCTCGGTTTCTCCTGCCTTGCGCGCGTCGTTGGTGTGGTAGTCGATGCAGTACGCGCACCTGTTGATCTGGGAAGCGCGGATCTGCACGAGTTCGAGGAGGGTGGGCTCCAGGCCGGCGCGGGCCGCGGCATCCAGGGCCAGCACGGCTTTGAAGACTCGCGGGGCGACGCGGGAGAAATCCATCCGCTCGGGAATGTGCACTGTGGTCATGCCAAGGACACTAGGAGCGCAAGTGGCCCACGGTATGGTGCAATCTCGTGGATATTTCATGGGTCAATCACCGTCATCCCGAGGTGTTGTGATGGACTGGGGCAGCGATCTGCACCTGGAGCTCTCCGGCAGCGGGAGCGTGCGATTCCGGCTGATGCGAGCCTTGCGCGACGCGATCCGGTCCGGACGGCTGGCGCCCGGCACCCGGCTGCCGCCGTATCGCGCCCTCGCCGCCGACCTGGGGATCGCCCGCAACACCGTCGCCGACGCGTACGCGGAACTGGCCGAGGAAGGCTGGCTCATCGCCCGCCAAGGGTCGGGAACACGCGTCGCGCATCGCGCCACGCCGCTGGAATCCGGCCGGTCACGGGCTCCGGCGCGCCCGGCCTCGCGGCGCGTCGTCCACGATCTGACACCCAGTTCCCCGGACGCCGCGGCCTTCCCACGCTCGGCCTGGGCGGCTTCGGCCCGGCGGGCGCTCACGTCCGCCCCCAACGAGGCCTTCGGCGCCGGCGATCCCCGTGGCAGGCCGGAGTTACGGGAAGCGCTGGTGGAGTATCTGGCGCGGACCAGAGGGGTACGCACGGAACCGGACCGGATCGTGGTCTGTTCCGGATTCGCGCACGGGCTGAGCCTGGTGCGCCGGGTCCTGCGCGGCCCTGTCGCCGTCGAGTCGTACGGACTTGAGTTCCACCGCTCGCTGCTCGAAGAAACCGGGCTGAAAACAGTGCCGTTGACGGTGGACACCAACGGAGCACGCGTCGACGAACTCGCGGGAACCGGCGCGGACGCCGTCCTGCTGACACCCGCCCACCAATACCCGCTGGGAGGTGCCCTGCATCCGGAGCGCCGGGCCGCGGTCATCGACTGGGCGCGCGCGACCGGCGGCCTCCTCCTCGAGGACGATTACGACGGCGAGTTCCGCTACGACCGCGAGCCGGTCGGCGCCGTCCAGGGTCTCGACCCCGAGCACGTCGTCTATTTCGGTTCGGCCAGCAAAAGCCTGTCCCCCGCGCTCCGGCTCGGCTGGCTGGCGGTGCCCGGCTGGCTGGTGGACGAGGTCGTCGCCGCCAAAGGCCCGCGGGAGATCTGGTCGGGCGTCGTCGATCAGCTCACCCTCGCCGACTTCATCACCTGCGGCGCCTACGACCGTCACCTGCGCCGGATGCGAAAGGTCTACCGGCATCGACGCGACCTGCTCACGACCACACTCGCCGAACGCGCTCCGCACGTCACGGCCGGGGGAATCGCCGCGGGGCTGCACGCCGTGCTCGAACTGCCCGCGGGTACCGAAGAAGCCGCGCTGCGCGCCGCACGACGCCAGGGGCTCGCCCTCGACGGCCTCGCCGCTTATCCGCATCCGGACAGCGCGATGCCGCGACGCGAGGGCTTGGTCATCGGGTACGGCACCCCACCCGAGCACGCTTTCGGCGCCGCACTGGACGCCCTCTGTCTTGCCCTGCCTGACCGGTGAAGGCGCCGTTCGTCCACAAAGGACAACGAAGTCCGTTCGCGGGTGATTGACCGACCACGGGCCTGTCCGGACGCGGACCGGCCTCGGACGGCAAGCGGGCATTTTTACCGGACCGGCGGCGGGCACCGGCCAGTAACCTCACGCCGGTGAAGACGGACCACCAAGGCAAGGAAGCGCCGGAACTGCCTGTCCTCACCCTTATCGGCTGCCTGCTGGGGTTCTTCATGACCGTGCTGGTGCTGATCGGCCCGGGACTGCTCTGGATCAGCACTCACTTCGAACCCGAGGACGACGACCGCCTGGTGGTCATCGCCATGGGCCTGGTGTTCACGATCGGCGGACTGGGCACCGTCACGTCGCATCTCTGGCAGAACGCCAAAGCCCGTGAGGTCCACCGCGGGCTCGACCGGAAAGGCGTCCGGGCGAACGCCGAAGTCGTTTCCAGCAAGCGGATCTGGGTCGGCGAGGTGAGCACTCCCGCGGACGACGTCGACCTCGTGGTCACCGGTCCCGGTGTGACTCCGTTCAGTGCGCGAGTGTTCACCGAGGACGTCGGCCGCTACGAAACGGGCACGGTGGTACCCGTCGACGTCGACCCGAGGACCCTCCTGTTCCGCCTCGCCGACTGACCTCGCGGGGTCATTGCCCGGCAGCATCGTATCGCTTATCGTATATGAAATTCACCCCCGATGCTGCGAGGTGACCTCGTGACCACCGCCACCGCCGACCCGACGACCACCACGGTCGCGCGAGATTTCACCGATTTCCGCACGGTGGTGTCGCAATCCTTCGTGCCGCTGCACGTGACGAGCGAGCACCGCGACCATTTCCGCGGCCGCATCCGCTCGTGCGGCGCCGACGACGTCCAGCTCACCGAGGTGACCGCGTCGGCGCACGTGGTCGAGCGGACACCCGAGCTCATCGCCAGGGCCGACAGGCATTACTACAAGCTGAGCCTGATCCTGTCCGGGACCGGGCTGCTGGTGCAGGACAACCGCGAGGCGATGCTGCGCCCCGGTGACGTGGCGTTGTACGACACGCACAAGCCGTACACGTTGGCGTTCGAAGAGGATTTCCGCACGCTCGTAGTGATGTTCCCCCAGCGGCTCATCGATCTCCCCCGCGAGCTGGTCGGCCAGCTGACCGCGGTGCCGATGTCGGGCAAACGGGGCATGGGCAACGTGGTCGTGCCCTTCCTCGCGCAACTCGGCAGCAACCTCGACCAGCTCGGCGGGCCGGCGGGCGTCCGGCTCGCGCATACCGCGGTCGATCTGCTCGCCACGCTGTTCGCCAGCGAACTCGACCTCGCCCGCTCGACCGCCGGGCCGCACCACGAACTGATGCGCCGCGTCCTCGCCTACATCGACACGAACCTCTCCTCCACCGACCTCGGCCCGGCCCAGATCGCCGCCGAGCACTACATCTCCACCCGGCATCTGCACGGCCTCTTCCACGAACAGGGCACGACCGTCTCGAGCTGGATCCGCACCCGTCGCCTGGAACACTGCCGCCGCGAATTGCTGGATCCCGTGCACACTTCGCGGCCCGTCGCGGCCATCGCGGCGAAGTGGGGTTTCGTCGACGCGCCGCATTTCAGCCGGGTGTTCAAGACGGAATTCGGCTGCTCTCCGAGCGAACTGCGCCGCGGCTTGACCGTGAGCGATCGGTTGTTGCCACCCAGCGCGTGACAGCTGGCCCTTCCAGGGCGGTCACCTCGACGATGACCGCATGCCCGAAGCATCAGAGGAACAGTGGCGCACCTATGACGAGTTCGCCGCCGGAATAGCCACCTACCGCCTGCCGAACGCGGACCTGTCGGGACGCGAGCTCACCGTCACCCTCGACGACGGAACGACGCTCGCGTTGCGGTTCGAGGACGCCGAAACCGTCTCCTGCAACGGCATCAAGGATCCGTACGACGCGGTCGCCGTCCGGGAAGACGTTTTCTTCGTCAATCTCCCACACACCAGCGTGGAAGGTGAAGCGCTCACCGTCGTCTTTTCCACGACGACACATCGCGCGCTCGCCGTGCGCTCGGTCATCGGCGCCGAGGACGTCGAAGGCGTTCCCCGTGTCTCCCAGACGTTCTGGTCCGGCACGACCGACGCCGGCGCGCCGACCGGTGCGGTACCGGGGCCGTCGCGTGACCTGATCGGCAAGCGCAACATCTACCGCTACAGCCCGGAACACCTTTACGAGCACGTGTACGTGTCTTCGCAACGCTATGCCTGGCAATGCCTCGAAGGTGTGCAGCGCGGCCACGGGGACATGGACCTGTCGACGGTGTGGAAGTTCCAGGACGGGCTCTACCTGTTCTGCTTCCGCGAATTCCGCATCGCCGTGGCCAGTGTGTGGCTGCACGACCTCGGCTACGCGCTGAAGACCACCGGCGTCTTCCTCGGCCTGACCGGCGACGGCCGGTCGGAACACTCCCGCGGGGGCGGGCACATCTACCCACTCGGCGCCGTCGCCTATCCCGACGCGCAACCGGTTTAAGGAGTCTCAGTGTCCAATCCAGACATCATCGCCGCGCACTACGCCGCGAGCGACCGGGGCGATCTGGCGGGCATGCTGGCCCCGCTCGGTCCCGACACCACTTGGACGGAGGCGGCCGGTTTCCCTTACGCCGGCACCTACACCGGTCCGGAGGAAGTCCGGGACAACGTCTTCGGCGCGATCGCGAAGGACTGGGACGGCTACACCTTCACCCTCGGCGACCTGCTCGACGCCGGTGACACGGTGATCGGACTCGGGACCTACCAGGGCAAGCACCGCGAGACCGGTCGCTCGTTCACCGCCCGGGTCGCGCACGTGTGGCGGTTCGACGGCGGCAAGGTCGTCTCGTTCGAGCAGATCGTCGACTCGGTGCCCGTCGTGAACGCCATGGGGACCCGGTGAAACCCGCACGGCGACTGGTCGCCCTCGCCGCCGCCGTCCTGCTGGCCACGGCAGGCTGCGCCGGGGCCGAAAGCGGTTCAAGCGGCCCGATCGTGGTCGGTTCGGTCAACGCGCTGAGCGGCGCGGCCACCTTCCCCGAGGCATCCCAGGCCGCGAAGGCGGTCTTCGACGCGGCCAACGCGAGCGGCGGCGTGAACGGCAGACAGATCGAGTACAAGGCCCTCGACGACAAGGGTGACCCGGCGGCCGCTGCCGCCGCGGCCCGTGAGGTCGTCGGCCGCGACGAAGCGGTGGCGCTCGTCGGCTCGTCCAGCCTCATCGAGTGCGAGATCAACAACAAGTACTACGAGCAGCAGAAGATCCTGTCCATGCAGGGCATCGGCGTGGACCCGGCGTGCTTCAGCAGCCCCAACATCGCCCCGGTCAACGTCGGCCCGTACCACGACATGACGCTGACCCTGCTCTACGGCTCGGAAACGCTGAAGCTGAACGACATCTGCGCGCTGCTGGAGATCGCGGGCAACACGCTGCCGTCGTACCAGGCGGCCATCGACGAGTGGTCGGCCATCACCGGCAAGAAGCTCAAGTACCTCGACGCCACGGTGCCTTACGGCGGTTCGGACTACACCTCCTACATCGTCAAGGCCCGCAACGCCGGCTGCAAGGCGATCACGGTGAACCCGGTCGAACCGGACTCCATCGGGCAGCTCAAGGCCGCCGCCGCGCAGGGCTGGAACGACGTCACGTGGCTGCTGCTCACGAGCGTCTACAGCGAGAACTACGCCAAGGCCATCACCAACGCCGGTGCCGGAGTGTACGTGCCCGCCGAGTTCTACCCGTTCACCGACTCGACCAGCCCGCAGAACAAGGACTGGCGCGAGCTGATGACCAAGAACAACATCCCGCTGACCTCGTTCAGCCAGGGCGGTTACCTGGCGGCGAAGTACTTCCTCGACGTCATCAAGGGGATCAGCGGGGACATCACGCGTGAGTCGGTGACCAAGGCGCTGCGCGAGATGAAACCGATCACCGATCCCATGGTTGGCACGCCGTACGTCTTCGGCCCCGGCCAGACCCACCACGACAACACCGCGGGCTGGCCGATCAAGCTCGCCTCCGGCACCAACAAATGGGAGCTCGTCGCCGACGACTGGCTGCGGATTCCCAAGAAGTAACGGGAACGGCGAGTGGTGGGTCACGTGGGTGGGGGGGGGGGGGGGGGGGGGGGGGGGGGGGGGGGCGGCCCCCCCCCCCCCCCCCCCCCCCCCCCCCCCCCCCCCCCCCCCCGCTGTACCTCGTGCTCAACCGCCGGGCCGCGCTCACCGAGTCGCAGCCCGCCAGGCCCAGCGCGTTCCGGAGCTCGACGGCGAGCAGGTCGAGCACCTGCCGCGCGCCTTCCTGGCCGTCCGCGGCCAGCCCCCACATCACGGGCCGTCCGACCAGCACGCCCGACGCGCCCAGCGCCGCCGCCTTGAGGATGTCGCCGCCGGTCCGGATTCCGCCGTCCAGCAACACTTCGCACCCGCCGGCGACCGCGTCCGCGATCTCCCCCAGCATCTCGATCCCCGGTACGGCGCCGTCCAACTGCCTGCCTCCGTGGTTGGACACCACGATTCCGGCGGCACCCGCGTCGACGGCGCGCGTGGCGTCCTCGACCGCGAGGATCCCCTTGAGCACCACCGGAAGGTCCGTATGCCTGCGCACCGCCTCGACGGATTCCCAAGTGGCCGGGGCGAATTCGCGGGCGGTGTGGTCGGCGACGGCCGAAAGTCCTTCGGTACGACGGTGCGCGGCCGCCCCGGCGTCGAAGTTGGCCGCCGTCACCGTCTCCGGCAGCGCGAAGCCGTTCCGCATGTCCCGCAGCCGCCGCCCCATCCACGGCACGTCGACGGTGAACACGATCGCCTCGCAGCCGGCGTCCTCCGCACGGCGTACGAGCTCCAGTGATCGCTTCTCGTCACGCAGCCAGTACAGCTGGAACCACGGCCGTCCGCCGACGGCCGCGATCTCCTCCAGCGGGACACTGCTCAACGTGCAGATGGTGTACGGCACACCGGCGTCCCGCGCCGCGCGTGCCGCCGCGAGCTCACCTTCGGGATGGAACAACCGCTGGTACGCGACCGGCGCGACCGCCACGGGAAGCGCGGCGCGCCTGCCGAGTACCTCGGCCTCGGTGGAACCGCCGGTCAGCTCGCGCAGCATCCGGGGGATCACGAAGATCCGCTCGAACGCCGTGCGATTGGCCGCCAGCGAAACCTCGGCGCCACTGCCCCCGGCGAGAAAATCCCAGATCTCGCCGGGGAGAACCGCCTTCGCGGCGCGTTCGAGGTCGGCCAGGCAGAGGTGGGTCATCGCCGGGCGGGGCCGAGCTTGCTCTGCCCGGTGCGCTCCAGCTCGACGGCTTCGTACAGGGCCTTGATGTTGGAGCTGCCGAAGGTGCCGGCGCCCTGGCGCTCGATGATCTCGAAGAAGATCGTCTTACGCGGATGCGTGGAAGCGGTGAAGATCTGGAACAGCTGGCCGCCGTGGTCCTCGTCGGCGAGCAGCTTCGTCTCGCGCAGGTCGTCCAGCGAGTGCGTCTCCAGCTCGATCCGCTCGCCGAGCATGTCGTAGTAGGCGTCCGGCGTCTTCAGGAATTCCACGCCGCGCGCGGAAAGCTCCTTGACCGCGGTGACCGCGTCCGGGCTGGTGAAGGCGATGTGCTGGACACCCGAACCGTGGTGCTCCTTGATGAAGTCGTCGATCTGGCCGGGGTCGGCGGTCTTGTCCGGCTCGATCAGCGTGAGGGTGACCGCTCCCGACAGGCTCTGCACGACGGTGGAGTTCATCGCCTGGGCACCGACCACGATGTGCTCTTCGAAGATCTGCTTGAACCCGAGGGCACGCTCGTAGAACGCCACCGTGGGGCCGAGGTCGCCCGCGTTCAGGCAGACCGCGAAGTGGTCGATCTCCCCCAGCTCCACGCCACCCTTGCCGCGGACGGCTTCCTCGGCGGCGTCGCTCTGGATCAGGGTGTGCACGACGTCGCCGAAACCGCCGACGGTGGCGGTGACGACCGAGTCGCCGCGCTTCTCCGGCTCGCGGACGGGTTCCGCGCCGCCCTTCACCGCGGCCGCGAAGGCGGCGGCCACGTCGGGAGTGCGCAGCGCGATGTCGGCCACCCCTTCGCCGTGGGTCTGCAGGTACGTCGCCCCCGGGTGACGGTCCGACAGCGGCTCGGTGAGGACGAGCGTGATCGCGGAGTGCCGCAACGTCACGCTACGGTGGTCCGCCGACCGGTCGGTGGTGACGACGGAGAAGTCGTACCGGTCCATCCAGCCGGTCGCGGCCGCCTCGAGGTTGGCCACGTACATTTCCACATGGTCGATCTCGAAATTCTGCGTGCTTTCCTGAGCAGACAAGACATTCCTCCGTGGAATAGATGTGATCCTCGATCACAGGATGGCGTGAAGCCATTTCCGCATCAACGTTGTCCGCTTGACACTTCCGTCCACATCGGACGGAGGCGGTCAGCGGCCGGTGAACCGCACCGGGAGTTCCCGGTACCCCTGTACGACGACCGCGCGCAGCCAGGCCGGCTCCTTCACCAGCTCCACCCGCGAAACCCGCTCGGCCACTTCCCGCAGCACGACCGCCAGCTCGATCCGCGCGAGCGCGGAGCCGAGACAGTGGTGCATGCCGTGCCCGAAGGCGATGTGCCGGTTGGGTTTCCGCCCCGGCCGGAACGTGTCGGGATCGTCGAAGACGGCGGGATCCCGGTTCGCTGCGGGCAGCCACGCGACCACCGGCGTTCCCGCCTCCAGGTCATGGCCGTTGATCGTGACCTGCCCGGTCGTCACCCGCAGCACGTGCATCGCGGGCGAAGTCCAGCGCAGCACTTCGTCCACGACGGTGTCGACGTCCGCGCTCCCGTCACGCACCTGGTCCAGCAGCCCGGGCACGGTGGCGAAAGCGTGCACCGCGCCGGTGATCGCGTGGCGCGTGGTCTCGTTTCCGCCGATCAACACGTTGTCGCAGTTGAGCAACACGTCGTCGATCGAAAGTTCGTCGTCGGAAAGGAGGGTGCTGACGAGGTCTTCGCCGGGGCTCGCGCGGCGCGCGGTGATCAGCTCGTCGAAGTAGACGAGGATCTCGGTATGCGCCTGACGCGGCGTCATCCCGTCGAACAGTTCGTCCTCGCCGCCGAACGCGTGATTGGTCAGGTCGATGAGCATGTCCTGGTCTTCGGCGGGCACACCGAGGATTTCGCAGACGACGGCGGCGGGGATCCGCGGGCCGATCGCGGCGGCGACGTCGCACACCTCGCCCTCGAGCACTTGGTCGAGTACGCCGCGCACTTCGGCGCGCACCCGCTCCGAGAGCTTCCGCGCGGACGCCCTCGAAAGCAGCGGCCCGACCAGTTTGCGCAGTTTCCGGTGCTGATCCTGTTCGGACACCACCATCATCTGGCCGCCCGAGTTGTCGGGATGGTCGCGGTCGAAACCGATCATCATCCCGTATTCGGAGGTGAACGGGGCGGAAGGGCCGAGGACCGCGGCGCACGCCTGATGCGAGAACACCGACCAGAAGCCGCCGGGTGAGCTGCCCGGCTCGCTCCACACCATCGCGTCTTCCGTCGCGTACGCCCGCCATCGGTCGTGCCGGTCCAAAGTCGTGTACAGGTCGGGATCGCCGAGATCGACGGCTGCCGTCGTCTGCATGAGTGGTCTCCAGGTCAGGTGTGGGCGCCGTCGAGCACCTTGGCGAGCCGTGCCACTGTCGGCGCGTCGAAGAACGCCTGCACCCTCAGCCGGATCTTCAACCGCTCCCGGATCCGGCTCACGAGCCGGGTCGCGAGCAGCGAGTGACCGCCGATTTCGAAGAAGCTGTCTTCCACGCCGACACTGCTGACGCCGAGCACTTCGGCGAACAGTTCGGCCAGGATGATTTCCGTGGGCGTGAGCGGTTCCCGGCCGGCAGCGCGTCCGGCGTGCTCCTCTTCGGGAGTGGGCAGGGCGACCCTGTCGATCTTGCCGTTCGGCGAGACGGGCAGGCTCGGCAGACCGACGACCACGTCGGGCACCAGATATCCGGGCAGTTGCTCGCGAAGCGGCGGCAAGAGCCGATCGGCGGGCACGCGCGTGCCGCCGGTGCCGACGACATAGGCGACGAGCCTGTTCTCGTGTTCGGTCACCACCGCCTGGGCCACGCCGTCCACCGCCAGCAGGGCGGCTTCGACCTCGCCCGGCTCGATCCGGTGACCGCGCACCTTCAGCTGGTCGTCGACCCGGCCGACGAAGACGTACTGGCCGTCCGAGCGCGCCCGCACCCGGTCTCCGGTGCGGTACATGCGCCCGCCCGGGCCGCCGAACGGATCCGGCAGGAAGCGCTCCGCGGTCGCGGCCGCTCTTCGGAGGTAACCGCGGGCGAGGCCGGGGCCCACCGTGTACAGCTCGCCGACGTCGCCGTCCTCGACGGGCTTCAGCCTGTCGTCCAGGACGTAGGTACGGACACCGGTGATCGGCCTGCCGATCGGCGGCGTCTCCTCACCGGTCAGGGGTTCGCTCGCGGTCACCGCGACGGTGGCCTCCGTCGGGCCGTACGCGTTGATCATCACGCGGTCCACGGCCCAGCGTTTCGCGACCGGGGCCGGGCATGCCTCGCCGGCGACCAGGAGGGTCAGCCCGGCGGGCAGGCCACCCGCCTCCTCCAGCGGCGCCAGCGCGGACGGCGGCAGCGTGACATGGGTGATGCGCTGATCCCGCACCAGCCTGCCGAGCGGCTCGCCGGGGACCAGATCCGGCGCGGAGGCCAGCACGAGACAGCCTCCTGCCTGCCAGATCGGCCAGAACTCGGCGACCGCGGCGTCGAAACTGGGGGACGCGAAGGCCAGCAACCTGCTCTCCGGTCCCAGTTTCTGACGGCGCACGTAGTCGTCGGCGAGGTTCGGGATGCCGCGATGCGTGACCAGCACGCCCTTCGGCCGTCCCGTCGAGCCCGAGGTGTAGATGACGTACGCGGGGTGGTCCGGGCGCAACGGGCCGTTCCGGTCCTCGTCGGCCAGATTCGGCTCGGCGTGGCCCGGCTCCCGTTCCACGCTCAGCACGACGGGGGCGCCGGTCACGTCCTGACCCGGCAGCGACAACAGGCAGTGCGCCGACGTGTCGTCCAGCATCTGCCGCTTGCGCTCTTCCGGATAGTCCGGGTCGACCGGCACGTACGCGGCGCCTGCCTTGTGCACGGCCAAAACCGCGATGACGAACTCGATCGACCTCGGCATCGCCAGCGCGACGAGCCGCTCCGGGCCGATGCCGTGCGTCACGAGCCGCCGGGCGAGCCGGTTGGCCTCGCCGTTCAGCTCCGCGTAGGTGAGCGTGGTGGTGTCCATGGCCACCGCCGGACGATCCGGCAGCACGGCTGCGGTCGCCTCGAACAGGGCCGGTGTCGTGGCCGCCGAAAGGACGGTCATGCGGTCTCTCCCAGTGTCTCGCGCGATTCGGTGCGGAGGAACCGGATCAGCTCGCGGTTCACCGCTTCCGGGTTCTCGAGGTAGCCGAAATGCCCGCACTCGGGAATCGTGCGGTAGGTCGCGCCGGGGATCGCCGAGGCCAGTTCGAGCCCGGCGGCCGGTGGCGCCACGAGGTCGTGCTCGAACGAGACGACGTGGCAGGGCACCTTGATCGCCCGGTAGGCGTCGAGGCGATCCGGCAACGCGCTCAGCAACAACTGCGCCCGCACACCCGGCCCCCACGACCCCGACGCCGCGAACAGGTCGAGCCAGTCTCCGGCGAGATCGTCGTCGGCGAGCGTCGCGGGCCCGAGGTTGTGCATCGCGCGGACGGCGGCGAGGAACCCCGGCGGCAACTCGATGCCCTGTTCGATCAGCTTCGCCTCACCCTCGGCGAGCTCCCGCTGGACGAGGCTGCTCTTGCCGCAAGCCGCCATCAGCACGACCGAATGCAGCAGTTCCGGATGAGCGAGCGCGACCTCCTGCGCGATGTACGAACCCATCGAAGTCCCGATCACGCGGCACGGCACCGCGTCGAGAAAGTCGATGAGGGCGGCCACATCCGAGACGAGATCTTCGATGGTGAAGCCGTCCGTGCCGTCGTCGCTCGGCGGAATCCCGCGATTGTCCATGGTGATCACGCGGAAACCGGCGGCACGTAACGCGGGAACCTGATGCAGGTCCCACACCGAACTCGGCGCCCCGGTGCCGGTCAGCAGAAGAACGGGCGGGCCGTCACCACAGTCGTTGTAGGACAACCGGATCCCGTTCTCGGTTGTCATCAGCATGATGCTCCTCCGGAAAAAGGGCTTTGGCGCGGATTCGACCGTACCTTCACAGATCGAGTGTCTGGAGGATTCGGTGATGGACAGCCCGAACATTCCCGGCGTCCACGGACTTTTCTTGACACCTCAACGGCGTATGGAAATCCTAGTATTCATGGATTCAAACGGTCTGTCCACTCACTTGAACGTGGAAACGCTGCACGGATCGCTCACCGATCCGGCCATCTCGTCGATGAATCTGCTCAACGAGCTGATCGACGAATACCCTGTGGCCATTTCCATGGCGGCAGGCAGGCCGTACGAAGAGTTCTTCGACATCCGGCTCATTCACGAGTACATCGACGCCTATTGTGATCATCTCCGGCGCGACCGGAAAATGGCGGAGTCCGTGGTCACCCGCACGCTCTTCCAATACGGCACCACCAAGGGTGTCATCGCCGATCTCATCGCGCGGAACCTCGCCGAGGACGAGAACATCGACGCCGCCCCCGAATCCGTCGTCGTCACGGTGGGCGCGCAGGAGGCCATGTTCCTCGTCCTGCGCACACTGCGGGCCGGCGACCGGGACGTCCTGCTCGCCCCCGCCCCGACCTACGTCGGCCTGACCGGGGCGGCGCTGCTCACCGACACCCCCGTGTGGCCGGTCCGCTCCACCGAAAACGGCATCGACCCGGAAGACCTCGTCCTCCAGCTGAAACGCGCCGACGAGCAGGGCAAGCGGGTGCGGGCCTGTTACGTGACCCCGAACTTCGCCAATCCCACCGGCACCAGCATGGATCTGCCGTCGCGCCGCCGTCTGCTCGATGTCGCCGAAACGCACGGAATCCTGCTCCTCGAAGACAACGCGTACGGCCTGTTCGGCTCCGAGCGGCTCCCCTCGCTGAAGTCGCTCGACCGGTCGGGATCCGTGGTCTACCTCGGCTCCTTCGCCAAGACCGGCATGCCCGGCGCCCGCGTCGGCTTCGCGGTGGCGGACCAGCGGATGGCCGACGGCGGCCTGTTCGCCGACCAGCTCTCGAAGCTCAAGGGCATGCTCACGGTGAACACCTCCCCCATCGCGCAGGCCGTGATCGCCGGGAAGCTCCTGCTCAACGACTTCAGCCTCACCAAGGCCAACGCGCGGGAAATCGCCATCTACCAACGCAATCTCCAGCTCACCCTGAGCGCGCTCGACCGCGAACTCGGCTCCTGCGCCGACGTCAGCTGGAACACCCCGACGGGCGGCTTCTTCGTCACCGTCACCGTCCCGTTCGTCGTCGACGACGAACTGCTGGAAACCGCCGCCCGCGACCACGGCGTGCTGTTCACCCCGATGCACCACTTCTACGGCGGCAAGGGCGGCTTCCACCAGCTGCGGCTGTCGATCAGCCTGCTCACTCCGGAACTGATCGAAGAGGGCGTTTCGCGGCTCGCGGCGCTGATCACTCCGCGGCTTTCCTGAGTCGTACGTGAAGGCCCCCATCCTTTGGTGAGGATGGGGGCCTTTTTCGTGTTCCGGGGTTGATGGGACGTGGGGGGGGGGGGGGGGGGGGGGGGGGGGCGGGCCACCCCGAGAGGGTGTGGGGGACGGGGGAGGGCGAGACTGGA
>NZ_JBIUAQ010000047.1:0-10135 GCF_044547565.1 Amycolatopsis sp. NPDC052450
GTCCTCCATGTTGCGAAAAGCCTTACGGGCTCCCGAATCCTGGGACGTATCGGTCGGCCGCCCGGTCAACTCGGCCGATGTCCGTGAAGGCCTCCTTGAGGGACCCAGGGTCCCTCAAGGAGGCCTTCACGGACTTCGGGATCCGTCAGGCAGACTCAAGGCGGTAGTGCCGCGCTACCAGGGTGTTCGGCCTTCGCCCGGGCCGTTCGTGCTCTGGACGCTCTACTGGTTCTCCACTTCGTTCGGCACCTGCGTCCCTCCTGCCTGCGAGTCCAGTCCAGCCGTCAGCTGACACCGGACGGCCTGGACGATCGCGTCCGCCGCGGCTTCGCCCGATCGGACCGCGCCGTCGATGTAGCCGTACCAGCGCGCCGAGGTTTCCGTTCCCGCCCAATGGATCCGGCCGACAGGGGCGCGCAGTGCGGAGCCGAGTCGCGTCCAGGCACCGGGCGGGAACACCGCGGAGTAGCCACCCCGGGCGAACGGTTCCTCGTTCCAGTTCCGTTCGACGAAGTGCACCGGCGTCGCGGCCCGCGGGCCGAACAGGCGGGCCAGTTCGCCGAGGAGGATCGCGCGGCGGTCGGCGGAAGAGCGGGTGGCGAGGTCTTGGGCGGAAGCGCCGGTGACGAAGCCGAGCAGTACGCCGCGCCGGCCGGACGGCGGGCTGCTGTCGACGGTCAGCGCGATCGGGCCGCGCAGGCTGAGGGCGGCGCCGGTGAGGCCCGCCGACCGCCAGAACGGTTCCGGATAGCCGGCGACGCATTTGATCACGCTGCCCATGGGCAGTCGCTGCAGCAGGTTGTCGCGTGCGGACGGCAGCGGCGGGTGGTAGACCAGCCGCGCCGCGAGCGGGGGAGGAACCGCGACCACCACGTGGCCTGCCCGCCAGGCGGTGCCGTCGTCGACGGTGACCACGACACCGGAATCGCCGTGCTCGATCCGCCGGACCGGCGCGTCGAGCCGCACCGCGGTGCCCAGCCGGTCGGCGAGCTTCGTGGCCAGACCGAATGCCCCGCCGTCGAGCCGGTCTTGCTGCGCGCCGCCTTCGACGTCGGTCAACGCCGACAGGTCGCCGCCGGACTTCACGTAGAACAGGGCGTGCAGCAGCGACAGTTCACTGGGTTCACAGGCCCAGATGGCCTGGCAGGCAAGGGTGAGGAACCGGCGGCCGCCCCGAGTCCTCGCCGTGCGGTCGATCCAGGATCGCAAGGTCCGCCCGTCGAGCGCGGTCGCGTTCGGGCTGCGCCACGGTGCTTCGGTGTCGATGGTGCGGGCGAGCTTGTCGAGCCGATACTGAGCCTGCGCGACATCGAGCAGCGCCGACGGGCCGAGTTTCGGGACCATGCCCCGAAAACGGCGCAACCGCCCGCTCTCCGTCCGAAGCAGGTTTTCGCCGGCCGTGTACGTCGGGATGGTGGCCACACCGAGTTCCGCGGCCAGCGCGTGGACCCGGTCCTGGCCCGGTCCGATGAATTGGCCGCCGAGGTCGACGATCTCGCCGTCGACCTCGACGCCGGCCGTACGGCCACCGACTTGAGGGCAGGCTTCGAGAAGAAGGACTTCGACCCCGCGTTCACGGAGCCGGTGGGCGCAGACGAGACCGGCCATACCGGCACCGACCACGACCACGTCGAAGTCAGGATGATGGTGGGACACTTGACCTCCTGGGTGTGTTGGTCATGTCCGCGACGCGCGCGGACACACCAGCGCACCCACCTGCCACCATGGCGCTGACTTCGGTTTTCAGTTGTGCGCGTGGATCATTCCCGGCCGCCGCCGGGGATGTCAACCGACGCGCTCAGAGCGGGTTGTGCGCCCCCAGCGGCGCGGTGCAGAACGGCCCGCCGACGTACTCCGCCGCGACGCCGGTCGGCGCGGGCTTGTCCGCCAGCTGATCCGCGTAGGTCTCCGCGTTGTCGAGCGATTTGTAGCCCAGCGCTTCGGCTTCGGCGAGCGAGTAGACCCGGCGCGTGTTGTCCGAGACGCCCCAGATCAGCCGGTAGCCGGGGGAGGGGTAGCTCAGGCAGGCCTCGAACAGGCGGGCGCCATCGTCGGGGGAAAGCCAGGTGGTCAGGCCGCGCGGGCCGAGGACGAGCGGGCTTTCGAAACACGAGCCGATCCGGATGACGATCACGTCCATGCCGAACCGTGAGTGATACAGGCTGCCGAGCGCTTCGATGGTCGCTTTGCTGACGCCGTAATAGGTGTCGGGCCGGGGCGTGGAGTCGGCGGGGAGGCCGTCTTCGCCTGCTTCGTCGTTGCGGCGGAAGCCGACGGAGTGGTTGCTGGAAGCCAGGATCACGCGCGGCACACCGGCCGCCCGCGCGGCTTCGAGGACGGTGTGGGTGCCGTTGATGTTGACGTCGAGCGTGGCTTCCCACGAGTTCTCGCGGCTGTGCCCGCCGAGGTGGATCAACGCGTCGACGCCTTCGCACGCCTTCGCCATCGCCTCCGGGTCGGTGACCGAGGCGGTGATCAGTTCGACGCTCTCGCCCGCTTCGGCTTCGGGCTGCGGAGCCAGGTCGAGCAGCCGCAGGATCCGCCCGGAACGGCGCAGCCGCGACCGCATCAGGGTGCCGACGATGCCCGCCGAGCCGGTGATCAGGACGCGCTGGTCTGCCATGGGTGCCCCTTGTCAGTGGAAGAAGTACGGGTCGGTCAGCGGATGCCGGCGCGGCGCAGTTGCTGGCCGAGTTCCGCGGTGATTTCGGCGAGGAGTTCGCCGACGCGCTGGGCGTCGGCGTCGGTGACTTCGGTGACCGGCATGGAGCAACTGATCGCGTCGGTGCCGGGGATGCGGTACGGGATCACGGCCGCGACGCATCGGACGCCGAGGCTGCCTTCCTCGATTTCCGCCGCATAGCCGCGTTCGCGGGTCTTCGCGCATTCGGCGTGCAGCACTTCGGCCGTGGTGATGGTGTTCGGGGTCAGCGCCGACAGCTCCCCGGTCAGGAGCGCGTCGATCTCGTCGTGCGTCAGTTCGGCCAGCAACGCCTTCCCCAGCGCGGTCGCGTGGGTGGGCAGCGTGCGGCCGACACGGGAGACGAGATGCGTCGAGTGTCGGGACTCGCGCGTCTCCAGGTAGACGACATCAGTGCCCTCGCGGCGCGCGAAGTGTGCGGTGAAGCCGGTCTTCTCCCTGATCCGCTCCAGTGCCTCGGTCGCGTACGGGACGACCGGATCGCGGTCCAGGTACGCCGTTCCGCAGATCAGCGCGCGGACGCCGAGGCGGTAGCGGGCGGTGTTGGTGTCCACTTCCAGCCAGCCGGCTTCGAGCAGCGTGCGGAGCAGCCCGTGCAGGCTCGACCTGGGGAAACCGGTACGCGCGTGGAGATCCGACAGCGAGAGCCAGACGTCGTTCGCGGCGAAGGTCTCGATGAGATCGATCGCCCGCCTCGCCGATTTGACCCCGGCGGGTTCGGGCGCGGCGGCCGCGCCGTTCGCCACGGTGACAGCGGCTTCCTGCTGGGGCATCCGCGCTCCTCCATCCGGCCGTTGACTTGTGACTCCGGCCATATTAGCGTCCCGAACAGCGTTCTTATGGATGAACATAATCACTATAACAGACTCCGTTCATGGATGTGAACAGGTCGGGCTGGGCCTTCGTGAACGCGGAAAGGAGTCAGCGGTGCATTTGCTGGACTGGATCATGGTGTCCGCGTACTTCGCGTTGATGGTCGTGATCGGCTGGTGGTCGCACAAACGGATCCACGATGTGAAGGACTTCTTCACCGCGGGGGGCCGGATGCCCTGGTGGCTGACCGGGATCTCGCATCACATGTCCGGCTACAGCGCGGTGCTGTTCGTCGCCTACGCGGGCGTGGCCTATACGAGCGGGATCACCGTCTACTTCTGGGGCATGGCCAGCATCGGCATCGGCGTCGGTATCGGCAGCTGGCTGTTCGCCGCACGCTGGAACCGGCTGCGCTCGAAGCTCGGTGTGGCCTCGCCGCTCGAGTACCTGGCGAAACGCTTCAACGTGCCCACCCAGCAGGCGCTGGCCTGGAGCGGCAGCCTGCTGAAGATCTTCGACATCGCGGCGAAGTGGTTCGCGATCGCCACGATCCTCAACGTCTTCGCCGGAGTGGATTACACCTGGGGCATCATCATCACCGGATCGGTCACGCTGGCCTACTGCACCGTCGGCGGTCTGTGGGCCGACGCGCTCACCGACTTCGGCCAGTTCGTGATCCAGGCCATCGCGGCCATCGCCATGCTCTGGGTGGTGCTGGGCAAACTCGGCGGCGTCTCCGGTCTGTGGACCATGTGGGGCGATCTCCCGCCGAGCCACCTCAACCCGACCACGTCGAAGTTCACCACCGTCGTGTTGCTCGTGTACGTGCTGGTGAAAACACTGGAGTACAACGGCGGTATGTGGAACCTGGCGCAGCGCTACATGGCCGCGCCGGACACGCACGCGGCACGACGGGGCGCACGGCTCTCCTCGATCCTGTACCTGGTGTGGCCCCTGTTCATGATGTTCCCGATGTTCGCGGCACCGCTGCTGATCCCGAACATCGAGAACCCGGACAACGCCTACGCGATCATGACGACGACGTTCCTGCCGCCGGGCCTGATCGGGCTGGTGCTGGCAGGCATCTTCTCCCACACGATGGCGATGGTGTCGTCCGACGCGAACGCGATCTCCGCGGTCATCACCCGCGACATGCTGCCGGTGCTGATCAAGAAGACCCGGCGGTGGACCGAAGCGCAGGGTCTGCTGGCCGCCCGCATCACGACCGCGATCTTCATCGTGCTGACCATGGCGGTCGCCACGCAGGCCCCCAAACTCGGCGGTGTGCTCGGTATCGTGGTGCTCTGGGTCGCGGCCCTGATGGGCCCGATCTCGGTGCCGCTGCTGCTCGGCATGCTCCCGTGGTTCCGCCGCTCCGGCTCCCGCGCGGCGCTGATCTCGTGGGCGGGCGGTCTCATCGCCTACGCGATCGCCTACTACGGCTACAAGGCCACCCTCGCGGTCACCGTGTCGACGCCGATCCTGGTCTCACTGGCGCTGTTCATCGGGCTCGGCTACCTCATGCCCGAGCGCAAGGCCTCGACCGACGAGCTCATCGACACGATCGACCGCGACGACGACGTCCTACCCCGCAAGTCTCAGGACGGCACCACCGTGCCCGCCTGACCGGGCCCGAACCCGGGACCATCCACAAAGAACGAAAGAGAAATCCATGGCACAGCCCAAGATCGAGCTCGACGGCCTACTGGCGTTCCCCTTGACCCCCTTCACCGAGGGGCTGGAACTCAACCTCGACGCGTTCGCGGAAACCGTCGAGAGCCACGTGGCCGCCGGAGCCGGCGCGCTGTTCGTCGCCTGCGGTACGGGCGAATTCAGCTCGCTGTCCCCGGACGAGCACGCGGCGATCCTGCGTAAGGCTCGCGAGGTCGTCGCCGGGCGTGTGCCGGTGTGGGTCGGGGCGGGCGGCGGTGCGGCGACGGCCCGTGCCGGGATCGCGGCGGCGGAGGCGGGCGGCGCGGACGGCGTCCTCCTCCTGCCGCCCTACCTGGTCACCGGTCCGCCTGCCGGGCTGGTGGACCACGTCCGGTTCGCCGTCGGGGAGTCCTCGATCCCGGTGATCGTGTACCACCGTTCCACCGGTGTGTTCACCCCCGGCTCGGCCGTGGACCTCCTCGGCATCCCGTCGGTGGTCGGCATCAAGGACGGCTTCGGCGACGTCGAACTCATGAGCCGGATCATCACCACGATCCGTTCGGTCGACAGCGACCGTGCCCGGGATTTCCTGTTCTTCAACGGTCTCCCCACGGCGGAGGTCTCCGCGCGCGCCTACGCCGCGGTCGGCGTGGCGCGGTACTCCTCGGCCGTGCACTGCTTCGCCCCCGAGATCGCGGCCCGCTTCCACCGCGCGCTCGCCGAGAACGACGACGCGGTCATGGAGGCGCTGCTCGCCGGGTTCTATCTTCCGCTGGTGGCGCTGCGGGACGAGGGGCAGGGCTTCGCCGTGTCGCTGGTCAAGGCCGCCGCACGGCTGCGCGGGGACAAGGTCGGCTCCGTCCGGCCGCCGCTGGTCGAGCCGACCGCGGACCAGATCGCCCGGCTGGAGAAGATCGTCGACGACGGGTTCGCCATCCTCAAGTCCGTCGAGGCCGGTGCCTGAAGATGAAGGTTCTCGACGTCGTCCTGACCCCGGTCGCCTTCGCCGACCCGCCGCTGCTCAACGCCATGGGCGTGCACGAACCCTTCGCGCTGCGCGGTGTCGTCCAGCTGATCTGCGAGGACGGTGTGGTCGGCCTCGGCGAGTCCTACGGTGACCTCGCGTTCCTCGAACAGGTCCGCAAGGTGCTGCCGGAACTCAAGGGACAGGACGTGTTCGACCTCCCCGGCCTCCGCCGGAAGGTCGCCACGACGCTGGGCGAGGTCGTCTTCGCCGACGCGCACGGGCTCACCGGGGGCTTCTCCGTCAGCAAGACGGTCGCCAGCGTGTACTCCCTGTTCGAGGTGGCCGCGCTCGACGCGCAGGGGCACTACCTCGGCAGGCCGGTGGTGGATCTGCTCGGCGGCAAGGCCCGCGACGCCGTCGACTTCTCCGCCTACCTGTTCTACAAGTTCGGCGCCCACCTCGGCGCCGAGGAAGACTCGTGGGGCGAGGTGACCACGCCGGAGGCGCTCGTCGGCGAGGCCCGCCGGATGGTGGAGGAGTACGGGTTCCGGTCCATCAAGCTCAAGGGCGGCGCGTTCGACCCCGACCAGGAGATGGCCGGGATCCGCGCGCTGGCCGAGGCGTTCCCCGATCACCCGCTGCGCATCGACCCGAACGCGGCGTGGACCGTCGAAACGGGCATCCGGGTCGCCGAAGAACTCGACGGCGTCCTGGAGTACCTCGAAGACCCGACGCCGGGCATCGAGGGCATGGCGCGCGTCGCCGAGAAGGCGAACATGCCGCTGGCCACCAACATGTGCGTCGTGCGCTTCGCGGACATCGAGCCCGCGTTCCGGCAGCGAGCGGTCGGCGTAATACTTTCGGACCATCATTACTGGGGTGGCCTGCGGGACACCCAGGCGCTGTCCACCACGGCGGAATGCTTCGACGTGGGGCTTTCCATGCACTCGAACAGTCATCTCGGGATCAGTCTGGCCGCTATGGTGCACGTGGCCGCGGCGACGCCGCACCTGACCTACGCCTGCGACACCCACTGGCCGTGGAAGACGGCCGACGTCATCGCCCCGGGTGCGCTGGAGTTCGCCGACGGTGCGGTCGCGGTGCCCGACAAGCCCGGGCTCGGGGTCGAACTCGACCCCGACGCGCTGGCGCGGGCCCATGAAGACTATGTCCGAAGTGGACAGACCAAACGGGATGACGTGACCTATATGCGGAAGTTCGTCGGAAACTTCGAGCCGAACACGGCACGGTGGTGACAGGGTGAAGGTCACCGGATACGCCTACCCCTGGGACGTCGTCGACGATCCCGGGTTCGTCGAGCGCGTACGGGAACTGGGCGTCGACGAGGTCGCCGTCGCCGTGTCGTACCACAGCGCCCGCGCGGCGACGCCCTGGTCACCCGAGCGCACCTCGGTCGTCGCGCGCCACGCGGCGCTGTACCGGCCGGTGCGTGAGGAGGCGTGGGGTGAGCTGAGGCCCGCCGAGCCGGACTGGGTCGAAAGCCGCGACAGCGCGGGCGACGCCGTCCGGACGCTGAACGAGGCGGGTGTCCCTGCCGCGGCGTGGATCGTGCTGACCCACAACTCGCAGCTGGGCACGGAGTTCCCGGATCTCACCGTGCGCAACTGCTTCGGCGAGCGGTACCCGTGGGCGCTGTGCCCCGGCCAGGCCGCCGTCCGCGAGTACGCCGCGAACGTGGTCGCGGAGAGCCTCGCCGGGCTCGATTTCGCCACGGTCGTCCTCGAAGCGTGCGGTCCACTCGGCGCGGTGCACCAGCACCAGCACGAGAAGACCGACGGCGTCTGGTCGCCCGCGGTGGCACGACTGCTGTCGATCTGCTGCTGCGACGACTGCCTCGACACCTGGGCCGCGGCCGGCCAGGACCCGGCGAAGGCGCTGGGCAAGCTGCGGGCCGAGGTCAGGCGGCTGATCGACAGCGGCGACCTCCGCACCGGAGAGGACAAGATCCTGCCCACGCTGCGGCAGGTCCTGCTCGACACGCGGCAGAAGGCGACCGACGCGCTCCGGCGCGAGGTGCTCGCGAAGATCCCGTCCGGGCCCAGGATCGTGCTGCACGGCGCGATGGACCCGTGGGTCACCGGCGCGCTGCCGGGGCTGACGCCGTCGGCCCCGGACGACGTCGACGCGGTGGTGCTGCAGAACTGGGTACCCGGTCGCCCCAGCGTGGGCGCGGTCGCGACGGCACGGGCGAAACTGCCGTCGAAGGTCGCCGTCGGCAGCTACATCACCGCGGTGGCGGCGAGCCCGGTGCCCGACATCGAGGCCTACACCCGAGAACTCGGCAAGGCGGGCGCCACCGAACTGCACCTGTACCACCTCGGCCTCGCCGGCCCGGGGCGCTGGGCGGATCTCATCGCCGCCGTCAGCGCCGCACACGAACTCTAGGAGACGCAAGAAAAATGAGCCAGGCAACGGATCCCGCCACGCTCGATCAGATCCTCGCGGCCGCCGCCGATGCGGCGGGCACGGCGGCGGCCGCGACCCCAGCCCAGCGCGCCGGATGGCTGAACGCGGCGGCGGACGCCCTCGACGCGGCCGCCGGCGAACTGATCGCGCTGGCCAACCGGGAGACGCATCTCCCGGCTACGCCGCGTCTGCAGGGAGAGCTGAAGCGCACGACGTTCCAGCTGCGCCTGTTCGGCGAGGTGCTGGCCGACGGCTCGTTCCTCGGCGCCACCGTCGACCACGCGGACGCCGCCTGGCCGATGGGGCCGCGGCCGGACATCCGCCGGTTGCTCACCCCGATCGGTCCGGTGCTGGTGTTCGCCGCCAGCAACTTCCCGTTCGCGTTCAGTGTCGCGGGCGGCGACACCGCGTCGGCGCTGGCCGCCGGTTGCCCGGTCGTGCTCAAGGCGCATTCCGGTCACCCGGAGCTGTCCGCGCGCACCGGCGAGATCCTGCGTGCCGCGCTGGTCGACTCCGGTGCGCCGGAAGGGATCTTCGCGGTCATCCACGGCCAGCAGAACGGCGTCACGGCGTTGAAGGATCCGCGGATCCAGGCGGCGTCGTTCACCGGATCGGTCCCGGGTGGGCGCGCGCTGTTCGACATCGCGACCTCACGGCCGTCGCCGATCCCGTTCTACGGCGAACTCGGCAGCGTGAACCCCGTCGTCGTCACCCAGGCGGCGATCGAGGCGCGCGGCGAGGCCATCGCCAAGGGCTACGCGGGCTCGTTCAGCCTCGGTGCCGGGCAGTTCTGCACGAAGCCGGGGCTGCTGTTCCTGCCCGAGGGGCACGGTCTCGAAAACACGCTGCGCGAAGCCGTCTCGACGATCCCGGCGCAGCCGATGCTCAACGAACGCATCGCGGCCGGTTTCGCCGATGGGCTGGCGAAGCTGCGTGAGGTCGACGGTGTCGAGGTGCTGTCCGAGTCCGGTGGTGCGGAAGGGATCTCGCACGGCGCGACGCTGCTCGCCACGACCGCCAAGGCATTCCTGGCCGACGCCGACACCGTCCGCGAGGAGTGCTTCGGCCCGGCGTCGCTGATCGTCACCTACGCCGATCAAGCGGAACTGATCAGCCTGCTCGGGGTGATGGAACCAGGGCTCACCGCGACCATCCAGGGCGAAGAGTCCGATGTGGACTGGATCCGCCCGGTTCTCCCGTCGCTGACCAGGGTCGCCGGCCGGCTGCTGTGGAACGACTGGCCGACCGGGGTGACGGTCACCTGGGCGCAGGAACACGGTGGTCCCTACCCGGCGACCACCGCGCCGACCAGCACCTCGGTCGGCACCGCCGCGATCGAACGTTTCCTGCGACCGATCGCCTGGCAGGGCTTCCCCGACGCGCTGCTGCCGGAACCGTTGCAGGAGAACAACCCGTGGGACCTGCCCCGCAGGATCGACGGGAAACGCTAGAACCTCGTGAGTGGTGGGGGGGGGGGGTGTTCCGAGAAAAAAAACACCGAAAAACAAAAAACCCCCCCCAAAGAGTCGTAGTTTTTTATCCATTTGTTGGTGCGGGAAAGCGCGAAAAAGAGC
>NZ_JBIUAQ010000047.1:10145-46715 GCF_044547565.1 Amycolatopsis sp. NPDC052450
CCAACCTGTTCATGAACAACCCCCGGGCCCCCCCCCCCCCACCCACCCCCGCAACCCTTTCTCCGGTGGTGTGGGTTCGGCCCGGCCCCCCCCCCCCCACCACTCACGAGAAACACCACACGCCGCCGCCCTAGTTGCCGTCTTTTCGACCCTTTGGGAGGCACCGTCATGCCCGAATACGGTCACTTCGACAGGAGAACCGCTCTGCGCTCGGGTGCGGCAGTGGCCGCTTCGGTGGCGCTCACGACCGCTCTCGCGAGCCCTTCGTCAGCGCAGCCCGCGGCTCCGGGTACGTCCTCCATCGTCACCGGCTACCGCGAACTGCAAACCGGTATCGACCGGCCGTCGGCGGAACGCACCGCCGCGCTGGCGAACCTGGACCGGGTCGCGAAGGCCTACCACGACAGCATGACGGTCGGCGGCGGTCCACTGTGGAAGGACCTTCCGCTCGGCCCTGGCAGCGAGTTCACGACGTCGATGTACGCCAGGCTGCGGGCGATCGCGGTCGACTGGGGCACCCCGGGCGGCGCGCTGGCGGGTGATCCGGCCGTCCTCGCCCGGATCAAGGCGGCGCTGGAACTGCTGTACACCAGCGATCAGTACAGCGAGAAGACCACCGAGATCGGCAACTGGTACACCTACGAGATCGGCATCCCGCTCTACCTGCTGCACATTCTCGCGACGGTCGCCGACGAGCTGACCCAGGACGAACTCGCCAAGTACCTGAAGCCGGTGCTGAAGTTCTCCGGCAATCCGAATCTCCGCACGAACAACCCGAGTGTCGTCGAGACGGGCGCCAACCGCGCGGACAAGTCCACGATCTCCATCGTCTCCGGCGCGATGCTCGGCGACGTCGAACGGATCAAGCGAGGCGTCGGAGCGTTCACCGACGTGGAAGGCGGGGGAGCGGCGAGCGTCATCGCCAGGCTCCACCGCGCGTCGGGCGACGGCTTCCACACCGACGGCTCGTTCCTCCAGCACGATTCGGTGCCGTATCCCGGGCATTACGGGATCGTCCTGCTCACCGCCGTCGCGTCCGCCGTCCACGTCACCAAGGGCACGGAGTTCGCGCTGCCCGCCGACGTACGCGACGCGGCGTACGCGCTGGTCTCCGACACGTTCGCGCCGTTCGTCCACGCGGGCGCGCTGATGGAGTCCGTCCGCGGCCGGTTCCTTTCCCGGCAAGGGGAATCCGCGCACGACATCGGACATCAGCTCACCGGCGCGGTCGTCCTGCTGGCGCGGTCGGCGAGCGGGAAGCGCAAGGAAGAACTCGGTGGCCTCGCCGCGAAGTGGATCACCGAGGACACCTTCGCGCCGTATCTCCGGATCCCCGACCCCGAACGGTTCGCGCCGGGGCCGGACCTCGTCGGCATCCCCGGCATCGAATTCGCGCAGGAACTGCTGGCGACCGGGATCCGGCCGACGCGGACGGTCGCGGCGCATCGCGTGTTCGGCCAGCAGGACCGGATGGTGCACATCACCGAAGGCTGGTCGGCCTCTCTCGGCGTCGCCTCGACGCGGATCTCGCGCTACGAGTCGATCAACTCCATGAACCTGCACGGCTGGTACACCGGCGACGGTTCGCTGTACCTGTTCCTGCCCAAGGCCAAAGGGCATTTCACCGACGCCTACTGGCCGACGGTCGACCCGCTGTCGCTGCCGGGCACCACCACCAAGAGCGGGCCGCCCCCCAAACTGGAGCCGGTCCCGCTGACGAGCAAGGATCACTGCGGTGGCGTCCGATGGGACGCGCGGCACGGCGCGCACGCCCTCGACTTCGTCTCGCAAGACGGCACGCTGACCGCGAGAAAGTCGTGGTTCTTCACACCGGTGGGTGTGCTGTGCCTCGGCGCCGGGATCACCGACACGTCCGGTGAGCGGGTCCGCACCACGATCGAGAACCGGAACCTCGGCGAGAACGGCACCGGTGCCCTCCTTGCCGACGGCCGTCTCGTCGGCGGCTCGGAGTCCTTGCGGCGCAAGCGATGGCTGCACCTCGAGAAGGTCGGCGGGTACGTCCTGCTCGACGCCGCGGAGGTGAGCGCGCTGCGCGAGGACCGGACGGGGACCTGGCGCGACATCGACAAGGGGGCCAACACCAAGGGCACGACGGTGCCGTACACCCGGCGCTATCAGAAGCTCGTGATCGAACACGGGGCCAACCCTTCGAACGCGACCTACGCCTACGCCGTTCTGCCGACCGCGTCGGTGCTGGAGACGATCGCCTCGGCCTGGGTGTGGCGCGTGCGGTCCAACACCGCGACCGTGCAGGCCGTCCGGCTGTGGGACGCGACCCTGCTGGCGAACTTCTTCGCCGCCGGCTCGGTCGACGAGGTGTCGGTGTCCGGTCCGGCCTCGGTGGCGCTCGGCCGGACTCGCGACGGCTGGCGGCTGGCTGTTTCGGATCCGACACAGCGACAGGACGTCCTGCGGGTGACGGTGCGGCGCAAGACCTTCGAGGTGCCGGTGAAGGACTCGTTCGGCGCCACGCAGGTGGTTCGCGTTTAGGTGAGTGGGACTGGGTGACGTACCGGGACTGGGGTGAAGGGGACTTTCCCTGCTTCAGATGCGGGGAAAGTCGCCTTCGCTCCGGGGCTGGGAGCCGGTGTCGATGTCGCGAAAGCCACTTTCGCGACGCCAGAGGTCGCGAAAGTGGCTTTCGCGACACGCTTGGCGTGGCTGGTCGCTCCAGCGGCGTGAGTGAGACAAACGGTCAGAGCGATAGTGCGGGGCCATTTAGGTCATGTTCTGGCCTGAATGATCCCTACGGTCTTCTCATGACCGACATCGAGCAGTTCCGCATCGACATCCCGCAGTCCGAGCTGGACGACCTGGCCGACCGGCTGGCCCGCACCCGCTGGCCGTCGGCGCTGCCCGGTGCCGAGTGGAGCCGGGGCGTCCCGGTCGCCTACCTCAAGGACCTGGCCGAGTACTGGCGAGACGGCTACGACTGGCGCGCGTGGGAGAAGCAGCTCAACGAGTTTCCGCAGTACACCACCGAGATCGATGGTCAGCGGGTGCACTTCCTGCACGTCCGGTCGCCGGAACCGGACGCGATCCCGCTGATCATGACGCACAGCTGGCCGAATTCGATCGCCGAGTTCCTGCACGTCCTGGGGCCGCTCACCGACCCGCGAGCCCACGGTCTCGATCCTTCGCGCGCCTTCCACGTCGTCGCGCCGTCCCTGCCGGGCTTCGGCTTCTCGTCTTTCCCAGAACCGGCTGACGAGCGTCCGTGGGACATCGCGCGGGTGGCGCGGACGTGGGCCGAGCTGATGAGCCGCCTCGGCTACGAACGCTATGGCGCACATGGGAACGACGCGGGCGCGCTGGTGACGCCCTGCCTCGCGGTGCACGCGTCCGAGCACGTCATCGGCTCGCACATCACCTCCGGACTCGGTGTGCCGATGGGCGATCCGGCGGATTTCGAAGGGCTCACCGAACGGGACCAGGCCGACCTCGCGGGCCTGATGGAGCGCTTCGCGGGCGGCAGCGGGTATGCGCCGTACCTGACGAACAGGCCGCAGACGCTGAGCTTCGGCTTCCTCGATTCGCCGGTCGCGCAGCTGGCGTACCTGGTCGAGCGGTTCAAGGAGTTCGACGGCTGGCCCGAAGGCGTGGCGCCCGCGGAGCCGATCGACCGTGACCTGGTGCTCACCAACGCGACGCTGTACTGGCTGACCGGGACCGGCGGCACTTCGCTGTGGCCGTACTACGAGGGCGCGGCCGCGATGCCGATCGACCAGACGGTGGTGCCGACCGGCGTCTCGCACGGCGGGCCGTCCGCGCTGCGCAAGGTTGCCTCGCGTAAGAACGACGTCGTGCGCTGGGCGGATCACGAGAGCCCCAGCCATATGGTCGCGATGGCCGTCCCGGACGACGTGGTGACCGAGCTCCGGAAATTCTTCGGGAATCTCGCGAAGTGATGTCGAGCGGTGGTCGTCGGCTCCGACCCAGGGACGAAGCTAGAGTCAAGCGACCCTGTGGAGGACCTGATGACCACCTCGTTCGAGACCGTTACCTCGGCCGACGGCACCCCGATCGCCTTCGATCGCACCGGAGCGGGCACGCCGGTGATCCTGGCGGGCGGCGCGTTCAACGACCGCACGACCGTCGCCGGCCTCGCCGCGACGCTGGCCGCGGACTTCACCGTGATCGCCTACGACCGGCGAGGGCGGGGTGACAGCGGCGCGGGCGCGGTCTATTCGGTGGAGCGTGAGGTCGAAGACCTCGCCGCGCTGATCGAGCACGTGGGTGGTTCGGCGGCGGTCTTCGGGCACTCGTCGGGAGCCGTGCTCGGACTGGAGGCGGCCGCGAGAGGCGTCGCCATGACGAGTCTCGCCGTGTACGAACCGCCGTACGTCGTCGACGACAGCCGTCCGAAGCCCCCTGTCGACCTCTTCGACCGCGTCCGCGCCTTGATCGCCGACGGCGACCGCGACGGCGCGGCGGAACTCTTCCTGGTCGAGGGGACGGCCACGCCGGCGGCGGTCGTCAAGGGTATGCGGGACGACCCGTTCTGGGCGTGGTTCACCGGACTCGCCCACACACTGCCCTACGACCTCGCGCTGTGCGGTCCCGGCAACGTGCTGCCCGCCGGCAGGCTGGCCAAAATCTCGGTGCCCACGCTGGTGATGGACGGCGGGGAGAGCGACGCCTGGCTGCGGGCCGGCGCCCGCGCGGTCGCCGACACGGTCCCCGGCGCCCGGCACTCCACTGTGGAGGGACAGGACCACGGTGTCCTTCACCGGCCGGACACCCTGCGCGGCCTGCTCACCGAGTTCCTCGGGTGACGACCTTCATCGGCTCGGCGGGCAGGCCCATCGCGGCGTAGTGGTCCCGTGCGGCCCGGGTCTGCCCGAGCCCGGCCAACGCGCGGGCTTCCTGCAGCCGGTAGCCGATCCGCCTCGCCGTTTCGAGCGCGAGCCGATGCTGCCGGAGCCCCACCGGCGTCTCGCCGAGCGCGAGGCAGGCGGTGCCCAGGCTGTTGGCCGCCATGGCCAGCAGCAACGGATGGTTGAGCCGGGTGAGGATCGCGCACGCGCGTCCGGCCTGCTCGCGCGCGTCTGCGGGCCGGTGGGCGAGCAGCAAGGCGTCGGCGTGGTCGATCAGGCTCCACGCCTCGCCGAACAGGTAGCCGAGGTCCCGCGACGAGTCGATCGACCGCTCGACGACCTCGAACGCCTCCTCGAAGCGGCCGAGCCGGGCCAGCACCAGACCGAGCTGGGCCGAGCTCAGGATCGTGCCGCGGGCGTCTTCGCGCAGTGCCACCGACCGCCGGGCCGAGGCCAGCGCGTCGTCCAGGTTGCCGAGGACCTCGTGGGTGTTGCTGAGATTGGTCCAGAGCGTGGCGACGGCGTCGGTGGCGGCGTCCGCGACGGCCAGGCCGTCGCGATAGAACCGGATCGCTTCGGCGTAGCGGCCGAGCATGCCGTGCAGAGCGCCCGCTCTGGACAGGGCGAGTGCCTCGGCCGCACGGTCGCCGGAGGCGCGGACGACGTCCAGCCGTTCCATGGCGCAGCCCATGCCCTCGGTGAGCCGCCCGTTCTCCCAGAACGCCAGCGTGAGGCTCGCCAGGCTCAGCTGGATCGCCTGCGGGTCACCGAGCCGGCGGGCGGCGGCGAGCCCGGTCCGCGCCACGGCGAGCAGTTCGTCGAGGTGCCCGCTCTCCCGCAGGTGTTCCGTGGTGTCCTCGGCGATCCGCCAGGCGTACTCGTCGAGACCGGCGTCGAAGGCGTGCCGGGTCACCGCGACCAGGTTCGCCCGTTCCGTGCGGTACCAGCCGGAGCCGCCGCCGTCGCGGTAGTGATCGAGCAACCTGCCCATCGCCGGACCCGATTCCTCGTCGCGCGCGACGTTGCGGGCGTGCTCGGCGATCAGGTCATGGAACGCGTAGCGGCCCAGCACGGGTTGTCTGAGCAGATGGGCGTCGAGGAGATCTTCCAGCAGCCGCTCGGCCTCGTGTTCACCGACGCCGGCCAGTGCGGCCGCCGCGGGAACGCCGATGTCGGCACCGGGATTCCGCCCCAGCAAACGGAACATGCGTTGTTGCGCGGCATCGAGTTCCCGATAGGACAGAGCGAAGGCCGCGGTCACGTCACGTCCCGCGACGGTCAGCTCGGCCAGCCGGTCGTGCTCGGAACCCAGCCGTTCGGCCAGCGTCTCCACGGTCCACTGTGGACGATTCTGCAGCCGGGCCGCCGCGATCCGGATCGCCAGCGGCAGATTCCCGCACAACGCGGCCACCCCCGAGTCCGGCCGCCCGGACGCCGCCGCGAACAGGGCGCCCGCCTGTTCGTCCGGCAGCACTTCGAGACTGATCGACGCGGCGCCGTCGACGGCGGACAGGCGGCGTCTTCCGGTGACCAGGAGGCCGACCGTGGCGGAGCCGGGCAGGAGCGGCCGCAGCTGTTCGGCGCTCGCGGCGTTGTCGAGCACCACGAGCAGGGACCGGCCCGCCGTTCTGGTGCGCCACAGCTCCGCACGCCTGTCCACGCCGCCGGGCAGCCTGCTCGCCGGGACGTCCAGCTGCCCGAGCAGGGCTTCCAGCGCGGCCTCGGGCGGGAGCGGGTCGCGGGCGGGGGAATGGCCGTGCAGATCCACGAACAGTTGCCCGTCGGGGAAATCGGCGGCCAGTCTGTGCGCGGCGTGGACGGCGAACGAGGTCTTGCCGACTCCGGCCATCCCGTCGACGGCCACCGGGCGGCCCAGCCGGACGGCGTCGAACAGACGGCGGAGCTCCGCCTCCCTGCCGGTGAAATCCGGGACGTCGTAAGGGAGGGAGCAGCGTGTCTTGCCGTATTCCGGCTCGTCGCGGAGGATCCGCTCGTAGAGTTCGCGCAGCTTCGGACCGGGGTCGAGGCCGAGTTCCTCCACCAGCCGCGTCCGCGCCTGCCGGTAGACGTTCAGCGCGTCGGCCTGCCTGCCCTGCTGGTGCAGCGCGCGCATGAGCAGTCCGGCGAACGGTTCCCGGAGCGGGTGTTCGGCGACCAGCGCCGTCAGCTCCGCGACGGAGTCTTCCCCGGCGGAGATCTCCTCGTCGAGGCAACGCTCCACAACGGACAGACGACGTTCGTCGAGTTCGCCGGCCTCGCCGCGCAAAGCCATACTGTCCACACCGGACAGTGCCGGTCCGTGCCAGCACGCGAGCGCTTCGCGGAACTCGCCCCGTGAGACGTGCTCCTCGAACGTGCGCAGGTCGAAGACGCGCGGGCGCAGGACGAAGCCGGGCCCTTCGGCGGTCAGAACGTCTTCGGCGGCGCCCTCGGCGACGAGGGCTCGCTTCAACGCCGTGGTGAGGTTGCGGATCTGGCGGATGGCCGTGGCGGGCGGATCCTCGTCCCAGACGACGTCCACCAGGCGCGACACGGAGACGACGCGATCGGCACCGAGCAGCAGCGCGGCCAGGATCCGCTCCTGCCGCGAGCCCGCCAGCTTCAGCGCCCGCGTGCCGTTCCGGCACTGCACCGGCCCCAAGATCCGGAACTCCATCGCACCCCCTCCCGCGAGGTTAACCGGCCGCCCGCCCGCGCCGGTGCGGAAGTGATGCAGCTGTGATGCGCCGTCCGGAGAACCTGCGGGTGGACGAAGTACGGGACGTGATGAGGAGAACCCCATGCGCAAGCGGTATTACGCGGCGTTGGCCGGGCTGATCGTGGCCGCGGCGGGAATCGGTGTGCCCGCCGCGGCGGCGGCGAGCGACCAGCGGGCGGAGGCGGAACGGCAGTCCTGTCAGCGGGCGTTCGACCGCGCCGTCTGGGAGGACATGGACAGCTTCAACAAACGCGACGAGGCCCGCTACCGGGCGATCATCCACCAGAACATGGTGACCGTCGGGCGCCGGGGGCAGTTGTTCATCGGCTACGACGCCAACGTCGACCCGGTGGTCAACGAGCAGTTCAAGGTCCCGTACGAGTACAGCATGCCGTGGACGGTGACCCACACCGTCGTCGAGGACTGCAAGATGGGCTTCGCCATCCTCGACGCCTACTACAAGGTGCCGTCGCAGAACGTCAACCGGCACTACACGATCAGCCTGACGCTGGTACGCGAGCACGGCAAGTGGCAGGTCATCAAGGACACCGTGACCGACGTGCTGCCCTGAGGGGGGCGAGGGGAGCGATTCGGGGGTAGAGCGGCTGCGCGTGAAGGCCCCCTTCCCTCGGCTGAGCGAGGAAACTCGACCTTCACAAACTTCCTCAGGTCCGTGAAGGACTCCAGTCGGGCGCTCGCGTGAGTGGTCGCGGTGGTGGGGGATGTCGTGAAGGGTCCCCTTGAGACGTTGAAGGTCTCAAAGGTGCCCTTCACGACATGAGAGTTCGACGCCGGGCCGTCGGAAGCGCTGAAGGAGCCGCTCGCTCATCGTCGCGTCTCGTGAGTGGCGATTCGAGTTAGGGCCGACTGTGTTCTAGGTGCCTACGGCGGGTGGGTCGGGTTCGTAGGTCCGTGAGGGGCTCCTTCCCTACCCTGAGAGTAGGGAAGGGGCCCCTCACCTCACGCCGGGCCGGAACGCCACCGTGAGCCTTCACGCGCAGAACCCAGTACATGAAGGACCCCTTCCTTGCGCCTAGGTACAGGAAGGAGTCCTTCATGTACTTCAAACCCGGCATCACACAAGAAGCGCCGCAGGTCACGCAGTAGGTACCTAAGAGGAGGCTCGCCAGAACCCGAATCGCCACTGACGAGGCCGGCCCCTACGGTTTCCGGCCCACCCCGGCGTACGGCAGCGAGTTGATCTCCGGGTCCTCCGACATGTCGCCGGCGCCTTGCGGGTTCCACATCGCGCAGCCGACGACGCCGGGCTCGAGGACGTCGAAGCCCTCGAAGAAGGAAAGCACCTGGTCGTGGGTCCGGGGGATGGGGTCGTTCTGGGTGCTCTTGTACGCCTCGATGGCCTCGTCGAGGCCGCTGGAGTTCGCGTCGGCGGCGACGTGCGAGAGGGCGAGGAAGCTGCCGGGTGCCAGGCGCTCGCGGTAGCGGGCCAGAATCGCGTGCGGTTCCCACGAGTCCGGCACGAAATGCAGCAGCAGCAACATGAACAGGCCGATCGGCTGGTCGAGGTCCAGCAGTTCCCGGGTTTCCGGCGCGTCGAGGATGGCGTTGGTGTCGCGCAGGTCGGCCTGGATCGTCGCGCACCGGTCGTTGCCGCGCAGCAGCAGTCTGGCGTGGGCGACGGCGACCGATTCGCGGTCGACGTAGACCACCCGGCAGGACGGGTCGGCCTGCTGGACGATCTCGTGGAGGTTGCCGACGGTCGGGATGCCGGAGCCGATGTCGAGGAACTGCCGCACCCCCGCGTCCACCATGTGCAGCGCGGCGCGGCGCAGGAAGGCGCGGTTGAGCCGGGCGGCGTCGCGGATCCCCGGCATGATCTTCAGGATCTGTTCACCCAGGTCGCGGTCGGCCTGGAAGTTGTGGTCGCCGTCGAGCCAGTAGTCGTAGACCCGGGCGGGATTCGGCACGGCCGTGTCGACCTCCGGGGGTACCCAGCTCAGGTTCGATGTCACCGTCGTGGCCGCCGTTCGGTTGGGATCCGTTGGGGCACAGGAGTCTATCGGTCACGCGGGACCATGCTGCCATCGTCCGATCGTGTGGATGTGCGGCCGCGACACTCCGTCGGCGCCCCGGCGGTCCTAAGGTGACCGGGTTCAGCGCCCAGGCACCGGGAGACGAGCACGATGGAACCACGGGACGTCGCTGTCGCCCCAGGCCGGTGGCCGGTGCTCGGGCACACCGTGCCGATGCTCCGCGATCCGCTGAAACTGTTGACGTCACTGCGATCGCACGGCGACGTCGTCCGCCTCGACTTCGGCCCGATGCCGGTCTATCTGGTCACCACGCCGGAACTGGCCTGGCGGCTGCTCGCCGTCGACGCGGGGAAGTTCGACAAAGGCCTTGTGTTCGACAAGATGCGGCCGTTGTTCGGCGACGGGCTCGCGACTTCGAACGGCGCCTTCAACCAGCGGCAACGACGGATGATGCTGCCCGCTTTCCAGCGAAGCCGCATCGCGCTCTACGCCGAGACGACGATGACGAAGCTCGCTGTAGACCTTGCCGACACGTGGAAACCGGGCGAGGTGGTGGAATTCGACCGGCGGATGCAGGATCTCGCGCTGACCATCTCCGGGCGCACACTGTTCTCCACCGAACTCGGCGACGACGCGCTCACCGAAATCCAGCGGTCGATCCCGATCATGTTGAAGTACGTCATGGTCCGGGCCTTTTCGCCGAAGTTCGTGGAACGGCTGCCGATCGCGGCGAACCGCGAATTCGACGCGGCGGCCGCGCGGCTCCGGCGGGTCATCGGCGACGCCGTCCTCAAGGCGCGCGAGAAGGGCGGCGATCAGGGCGATCTGCTGTCGATGTTGTTGCTGGCCAAGGACGACGAGACCGGCGAGAAGATGACCGACCGGCAGGTGGAGGACGAGGTCATCACGATCCTCACCACCGGCGCCGAGACCACGGCCGTCGCGCTCGCGTGGTTCTTCCACGAGATCGGGGCGCGGCCGGACATCGCGCGCCGCTTCCACTCCGAGGTCGACGAGGTGCTGGCGGGCGGGCCCGCGCGATTCGAACACCTGCCGCGCCTGGTCTACACGCAGCGGATCATCAACGAGGTCGTCCGCCGCACCCCGCCGGTGATCCTCATGCGGCGGGCGCGGGAGGACGCCGAACTCGGCGGTGTGCGCATCCCCGCCGGTACCGAGGTCGCGGTCAGCCAGCACACGCTGCACCGCGATCCACGCTGGTTCCCCGAACCCGAACGGTTCGACCCGGATCGCTGGGAGCCCGAACGCGCCGCCGCGGTGCCCAAAGGCGCGTTCATCCCGTTCGGCGCCGGCGCGCGGCTGTGCCCCGGCCACCAGTTCGCCCCCACGGAGATCGCCTTGGTGGCGGCGACGATCGGCGCGCGGTGGCGGTTGGAACCGGTACCAGGGGTAAAGGTCTTCCCCAAGATCAAAGCGACGATGCAGCCGAACCGGTTACCGATGATCGCGCTGCCGCGAACACCGGCCTGACAGGCTGACGGTGAACGTTCGATCACCGGGTGTAGGGTTCGTGCTCCTTCCGAGCGTTCCGATTCCGGAGAGGGTTCTGTGAGAATGCCGCTCAAACTGGCCGCGGTGGTGGCCGCCTGCTGCGCGCTCCTCGGTGGTTTCCTGGTCGCCGCGCCCGCCGCGGCCGTCGAGATCCGCTGTTCCGACCTGGATCTGCCGGTCACCGGCCCGCTCGGCGGACCCGCGACGGTGCACGGCCGGTTCTGCCTGCCCGAAGGTCCGGCGCCCAAGGCGGTTCAGCTGCTGGTGCACGGCGGCACGTACAACAGCGCCTATTGGGACCTGCCCTACGACCCGGATCGCTACTCCTACCAGCGGGACATGGCCAAGCACGGCTACGCGACCTTCGCCGCGGATCAGCTCGGCTCGGGCGGGAGCAGCAAACCGTTCAGTCCGCCGCTCCTGCTGCCGGTGCTGGCGCGGTCGATGCACGAGGTGATCGGCCATCTGCGCGCGGGGCGGGTCGGCGGCACGCCGTTCGAGAAGGTCGTGATCGTCGGGCATTCGGTCGGTTCGGGCATCGTCGCGGCCGAGGCCTCGACGTATCAGGACGTGGACGGCGTGATCCTCACCGGTGTCACGCATCTGCCGTCGGTGCCCGCCTTGACCCTCGGCGTGGCTCTCGGTCTCCAGCCCGCCTTCGCGGACGACAAGCTCGGTTCGGTCGGCAGTGATCCGCTCTATTTCACGACCAGGCCGGGAGCACGTGCCGGCCTGTTCTACGCGACGGAAAACACCGATCCGCGGGTCATCGAGGCCGACGAGGCGACCAAGGATCAGGTCGCGGTCCTTGGAATGGGAACCGTCGCCGTGTTCGGCATCGTACTGCCCGCGACGAAAGCGATCAGGGTGCCGGTTTTCCAGGCGGTCGGGGAGAAGGACATCCTGTTCTGCGGCCTGTTCGCGCTCCGGGACTGTTCGAGCGCGGAGACGTTGCGTCCGGCGGAAGCGCCGTTCTATCGGCCGGAGGCCGAACTTTCCACGTATGTTCTGTCCGGTGCCGGACATTCGCTGGCATTGCACCGCAACGCGTCCCAGTATCGGGACGCCACCCGCGTTTGGCTGAGGGATAAGGTCGGTATTGCAGTATCGTAGGGTGACCACCCGATCAGGTGGCCGGTTAACAGTGAGTACGGACAGGGAATCGTGGAGGATGGTTCTTCACGACGGAATACGAAAACGACCCCAGGACCGGCGGACGTGACTTTCCCACTTCCGGACGGCGATGAGTTCTCCGTATCGCCGGACGCCACGAAGAGAACTTCATCTTCCGCATCGCCGAAGCGGAAGAACGCCGCGCCGACCCGCGCCACGCTGGCCCGCAAGTGGGCCTACCTGGTCACCGGTACGGCGTATCTTCCGTATACCCACGCCCAGATCGAAGAGCATTTCGCCGCTCTCCTGGACGAGATCTTCGCGGCGGTGCTGAGTGAAGACGCCGAGCCCGCGCAGGCCGCCGAGGCCGGCGCGCGGCTCGTCGCGCTCAGGTGCGTCGGACCGGACAGCCTCCGTCGCACGATGGACGTACTCGGTAAGGGTCTCCTGCACGAGCCGGAGTTGCGGAGCGTGAAGTCGCTCCCCGAACGGGTGCTTCAGGTGCTCGGCGCGCTCGCGTCCGGTTACGGCGAGGCGTTGCGCGAAAGCATCCAGACACAGCAAGAGGATCTGAGTCGTACGTTGGTCACGATCGAACGCGAGACCCGTCGCGAACTGGTGCTCACGCAGGCGCGTTTCGAGCAGCTGTTCACCGGTTCGGCCACCGGGGTCGCCGTCACCAGGGTGGACGGCCGCGTCCAGCGGGTGAACCCGGCGTTCGCCGAAATGCTGAACCGGCCCGTCGCGGATCTGACCGGGCTCAACCTCTACGACCTGGTCCATCCGGAAGACGCCGAGGGCCTGCGCGAGGGGTACCGGAAGCTGCTCGAAGGCGAGAGCCAGCGGCTCGAGCTGTCTCGAAGACTCGTGGCCGACGAGGAAGAATCGACGTGGGCGGCCTTCACCGGCGCGGTGATCCGCGACCCGGCGGGTGAGGCCCAGCAGTTGATCACGCTCGTCGACGGCGACACCGACGTTTCGCTGTTGCAGCGGCAGCTGAGCCGTCAGGCCCTGCACGATCCGTTGACCGGCCTGCCGAACAGGCAGTGCTTCGGAACCCGGCTGGAACGGGCGCTGCGGCACGCCGACCCGTCGTTCGGCGTCACGGTCTATCACCTCGACCTCGACGGATTCTCCCTGATCGCCGGCGGGCTCGGCCAGAAACAGAGCGACGACCTGTTGAAGAACGTCGCCGCGAAGCTGCGCGCCGTCGTCGGCGGCGAGGACGCGCTCATCGCCAGGATCGGCGGTGACGAGTTCGGCATCCTCATCCAGAACACCGCGACCAGCCCGGACGTCGCCACCGTGATCGGCATGATCAACCAGGAGCTGTCCGAACCGGTGTACCTCGAAGGCGGCAGCGGGGTCGCGGTTTCGGCCTGTGTCGGGGTGGTGCACCGGCCGCCGAGGGACATCGCGCCGAACGAACTGCTGCGCGTCTCCGACATGACACTGCGCCGGGCGCAGGCCAACGGCTACCGGCAATGGGCGCTGTCCGACTCCGTCCTCGACACCAGGGAGCGGCACGAGTTCGGCTTGGCCGTCTCCATGGCGGGCGCCTGGGAGACCGGCGAGGTCGAAGTACATTTTCGGCCGCTGACCTGGCTGGCGGACAGCAGGCCCGCGGGGATCGAGGCGAGACTCACCTGGAACCATCCGCGCCACGGCCGGATCGGTCACGACACCTGCGTCCGCTTCGCCAACGACACCGGTCTCATCGTGCCGCTGGGCGAATGGCTCATCCGCACGGCTTGCGAGGAGTCGGACGACCGGCTCCCGATGGTGGTGAGCCTGACGTCGAACCAGGCCGCGGATCCCGATCTCGTCGGATCGGTGCGGAGTGTGCTCGCCACGACCGGTCTCGGGCCGTCACGGCTGCGGCTGGGCTTTCCCGCCGGTGCCGTGCTCGCCGAACTCGGGGAGACCGTCGACAACCTCCACCTCCTCGCCGAGATCGGGGTCGACGCGGAACTGCAGGACTTCGGAGCGGCCGGTGACATCGTCTGTCTCGTGGACGTGCCCGTGAAGACGGTCCGGATCGCACCCCGGCTGGCGGAGCGGCGGACGGAGCCACTGGCGGAACGGTCGCTGCGGAACCTCATCGAGACCGCGGCCATGGCGGGCGCGACGGTGATCGCGGACGGCATCGATTCGACCGGGGACGCCGGCTGGTGGCAGTCGGCCGGTGCCCACATCGGAGCGGGACGGTACTTCGGTTAGGCCAAGGCTCATCTCGCGTGACCAGACGGACGACACGTGTGCCGTCCGTCTGGACACGACTTCGGTTAGGCCGTTTGCCGCACCGGGAGGCGCTAAGTTACCCGAGGGTTGACGTTCGCGGGCGGATTGGGCAACATCCCAGGTCCTCACCCCGCACCTCGGAGGCATGCACATGCAGGTAGGTCCGAGGCGTGGCGGGCGTTTCACCGCGCCCGTCGTCGTCTTGAGCCTCTTGCTGGTGATCGCGCTCGGCGCCTGGTGGGGCGTGGATTACCTGCGGGCCCGGTTGGCGGGCAACGGTTGTGACGCGTTGACGCCGGTCGAGATCACCGCCGCCCCCGACGTGGCGCCCGTGCTCACACGGCTCGCGCAGACCGTGCCGCAGGAGGAATGCTTCAGTGTCAACGTGACCGCGAGCGAGTCGGCCGCGACCGCCGACCTGCTCGGGACCACCACCTCCGGCGGGCCCGACGTCTGGATCCCCGAGTCGAGCACGATGTTGTCGCAGGCCAGGGACGCCGGTGCGTGGAACCTGCCGGAATCCGGTCAGTCGGTGGCGAACTCGCCGGTGGTGCTGGGACTTCCCGACGAAACGGCGCGGCGGTTCGGCTGGCCGGGGAGAGCTCCTCACTGGAAGGAGATCCTCGACGGCTCACCGGTCGGTTTCCCCGACCCGGCACGCGATCCGCTGGGCGTCGGCACCTTGCTCGCCCTCCGGAAGCTGACCGAGAAGGAGCCCGATCCGGCCGCGGCCCTCACCGCCGTCATGCGGAAACTGAATCCCGTCCCCGGCCAGGCCCCGGCCGCCTTCCCCGCCACCGAACAATCCGCGCTCGCGCGGAATCTGGTGGCGGCGTATCCGGGTGTCCCGGTGCAGGGGTTCGACTACCCGTATGTCGTGTTGCCCAAGGCGTCCGAAGCGTCGAGGAGCGCGGCGGAACGCTTTTTGCGGCTGTTGCTCGATCCGCTCGCCGGTGGCATCTTCGCCGACGCGGGATTCCGTGCGCCCACCGGACAGTTCGCCGTGCCGCGGGCGCGGGACAGCCGGACCGATCCGGCGCCGCAGCCGGCGGGTGCCCCGCCCGCGGCCGAACTGTATGCCGTACTGCAGGCCTGGGCGGGGACGAACCTGAGCGCCCGCGTCCAGGTGCTGCTCGACGTCTCCGGTTCGATGGCCGCCGCCGTGCCGGGCACCGGGAAGAGCCGGATGGATCTCACGCTGCAGGCCGCGACGCAGGGACTCGGACTGTTCAAACCCACCACGGAACTGGGTTTGTGGCTGTTCTCGACCAAATTGGACGGTGACAAGGACCATCGCGTCCTGCTGCCGATGAAGACGATCGCCGAACAGAAGAGTTCGGGCGGTGTCGGGCAGTTGCAGGCCGTGCGGCCGAAAGCCGGTGGGGCGACCGGGCTCTACGATTCGATCCTCGCCGCGTACCAGAACGCCAGGCAGAACTGGAAACCCGGCCGGATCAACCTGGTCGTCGTCCTCACCGACGGGCGCAACGAAGACAGCGAGACGATCGGGCTGCCGCGGTTGCTGGAAGAACTGGGTGAACTCCAGGACCCGCGGAAACCGTTGCCGGTCATCGGAATCGGTATCGGGCCGGACATCGACGCGTCCGAACTACGCCAGGTTTCCGGCGCCACCGGCGGCGATTCGTTCACCACCCCCGATCCGCGGAAGATCTCGGACGTCTTCTACCAGGCGCTGAGCAAGATCATGTGCCAGCCGCCGATCTGCAAGAATTGAGGCAGGACTTGCACGTCCGGGGGAAGAGACCTTCGCCGGTCACGCTCGCCGCGTTCGTCGCGGGTGTGGTCCCGTTCTTCCTGCACGCGTGGGCCGCGCTGCGCGGCAGCCTCGCGCAGGACGACTTCGTGATCACCTACCACGCCGCGAAGTCGGGCCCGTTCGACTTCGGCTATTTCTTCCAGGACTACCACGGCCACCTCGCGCCGGGCGGATTCCTGCTCGCCGACGTGCTGACCGCGTGGGCGCCGCTGAACTTCGCCGTGCTGATGGCGCCGGTCCTGCTGATGCAGGCGGTGGCCTCGGTACTGCTGTGGGCGGTGCTGGTGCGCTGTTTCGGCCGCCGGTGGGGGATTCTCGTCCCGTTCGCGATGTTCACGACGTCGACCCTGCTGCTCGTCCCGACGTTGTGGTGGGCGTATGCGATCCAGATCGCGCCCGTGCTGCTGGCCACCACCGCCGCGCTGCACGCGCACGTGCGCTACCTCGCCGACGGCGGGCGCTGGGCGATCGCCACCGTGGCCTGGACCGTCTTCGGGCTGGCCTTCTACGAAAAGGCGGTGTTCATCCCGGTACTGATCGCCGGGATCACCGTGCTGCTCGGGATTTCCCTGCGCCGTCATGTCGTGCTCATGGGAGTTTTCGTCGTCGTCCTCGCGAGCTATGCCGCCGCCTTCCTGGCGTTGACCACGAGTCAGGTCGGGCAGGGTGGTGGTCCGGTCACCGTCGGCACGGTCGCGGACATGACGGGCCGGATGCTCGGCGACACCCTGGTGCCGGGGATGGCGGGCGGACCCTGGTCCGGACCGGGGCCTGGTGCGACGTTCGCCGCTTCTCCTGTGGTGGTGAGGATTCTGCTCCTGCTCGTGGCCGTCGGGGTACTGTTCGCCGGGGTGCGAGTGGGCGGGCTCCGGGCCCGGAAGGCGTGGATCCTGCTGGGCCTGGTGTTCGTCGCGGACATCGGGCTTTCGGCGGCCACCCGGCTCACCGAGGTCGGCCCGGAACTGGGCAGTGATCCCCGCTACGTCGCCGATCTCGCGCTCGTCGTCGTGCTCTGTCTCGCTTTCGCCTACCTGGAACCGAAACCGTTCGACCGGCCCGCGGACGCCGAGCCGTCCACGGCGAAACGGCCGCTGGCCCTGGCGTTGTGCCTCGCACTGATCGCGAGTTCCGCCGTGGGGTTCTCCCGGCTGGCGCCCGGACTGCGGTTCGAACACTCCCGCGAATACCTCGCCAACGCGCGGGCCTCGATCGAACGGGATCCCGATCTCGTCCTGTACGACACGCTGGTGCCGAACGACATCCTGCACGGCTGGTTCGGCGAGAACGCCCGCACTTCCCGGGTGGCGGGCCTGCTCCCCGGCGCCCTGTTCGACCAGCCGACGAGCCGCATGTCCCTTTTGGACGATACCGGCACCGCGAGGACGATCGTCGGCGTGGAACCGGTTTCCCGCGGCCTGCCCGGCCCGGTGGCGGGCTGCGGCTACACCGTCGGCGAGCACCTGGTCCGGGTTCCGCTGGACACGCCCGTTCTCGGCCGCCACCTGCTGCGGATCGACTATTTCACCTCGGACGGCGGTGAAGGTTTCGTCGACCGCGACGGGGTGCGCGTGCCGGTCTGGTTCCAGCCCGGCCTGCACACGATGTACCTGCCGATCGAGGGCCTGTTCGACAAGATCGGCTTTCAGTTGTCCGCCAATGGTGCTCCCGTCTGTCTCGCGAAGGTCGACGTCGGCAGGCCGCTCACTCAGTAAGGGTCGTACGGGCTGTCGTGGCCGAAGATCTTCGCCACGGGCGACAACCGCAGCCGCAGCAGGATCTTGATCCCGACGTTGCGGATGAACCACGGCAACTGGGCGATCACGCGCAGCCTGTCCTTCGCCGACGGCGGGGCGAGCCGGAACCGGGCCATCGAGGTCGCGCGGTCGAGGTAGGTGTAGCGCCGTCCGAAGAGGACTTTCGCGATCGTGCCCAAGGTGACGCCGATCGACGAAAAGCAGTCGTGGACCAGGATTTCCCCACCAGTAGCCAGGTTCTCCGACCAGCGAAGGTCGTCGGTGTAGGTCCAGTAGTCGTGTTTGCCGTCGATGTAGAGCAACTGGATCGGGCGGTCCCAGCGCGGCCGGAGCTTCGTGCTGTACTCCGCCACGAGTTCCACGACGTCTTCGACGCCCGCCATTCTCAGGTTGGCCTCGAACCGTTGGCGGGTCGGCGATCCGCCGAACAGGCGGCCGTCGACGAACGGGTCGACGGCGACCACCCGCGCGCCGACCGTGCGGGCGGCACTGGCGAGCACGATCGTCGAACGACCCTGGTGGCTGCCGATTTCGACGATGAGGTCGCTCTTGTCCAGGCGGCACGCCGCGGTCCACAAGGCAAGACCCTGCTCCCGCGTCATCCAGCCCTTGACGGGTTCGGCGAGCGACCACGCTTCTTCGAAACCGTCTGTCATAGGCGCATAGTAGCCACGTTTCCGCCTAGTATCTACCGGATGGTAACCCCCGGGGCGCTTGTGAAACGGCCTAGCACGTGGATCGTGCTGGCGCTCACCGTGCTGTCCTTTGTGCAGCGTCCCGGCAGGACGACCTTCGACACGAAACTCGACCTCGCGGTGGATCCGCTCGCCTTCCTCGGCCGGGCACTGCACCTGTGGAATCCCCAGGCGACGGCGGGGGAGTTGCAGAACCAGGCGTACGGCTACCTGTTCCCGATGGGGCCGTTCTTCGCACTGTGCCAAGCCGTCGGGGTACCGGTGTGGATCGCGCAACGGCTGTGGTGCGCGATCCTGCTCTCGGTCGCGTTCGGTGGTGCGCTGCTGGTGGCCCGCGCGCTGAGAATAGGGAACGAACGGACTCGGCTGATCGGAGCAGTCGGTTACGCCCTCGCGCCGAGGATGGTCACCGAAATCGGTTCGCTGTCCTCGGAGATGCTGCCCGCCGTCCTGCTGCCGTGGGTGCTGCTGCCGCTGATCCTCGCCGACCGCGTCGGCTCGCCACGTCGCGCCGCCGGGTTGTCGGCGCTCGCCGTGCTGTGCATGGGCGGGATCAACGGCGCGATGGTGGTGATGGCGCTCGTACTGCCCGGGTTGTGGCTGCTGACCAGGAAATGGCGGAGTACGCACGTCGAACTCGTCATCTGGTGGTTCGTCTTCGTCGCCGGCGTGATGCTGTGGTGGATCCTGCCGCTGGTCCTGCTCGGCCAGTACAGCCTGCCGTTCCTCGACTACATCGAATCCGCGACGAACACCACGGCGCCGATGTCGCTGTTCGAGGTGCTGCGCGGCACGAACCAGTGGGTCGCCTATGTCGTGCAGGGCACGCCGTGGTGGCCGGCGGGCTGGGCCCTGATCGACAATCCCGTGCTGATGGCGGCGACCGGGCTGGTGGCCGCGGTCGGGCTGTTCGGCCTCGCGCGGCGTGGCCTGCCCGAGCGGCGGTTCCTGGTGCTCGGCGTCTTGACCGGGCTGACGCTGCTGACCGTCGGCTATGTCGGGACGCTCGACAGCCCGCTGGCGGAACCCGTCCGGCAGCTGCTCGACGGCCCGCTCGCGCCACTGCGGAACGTGCACAAGTTCGAGCCGGTGCTGCGGCTGCCGTTGATGCTGGCCTTCGTCCACGGCATCACGAGCGCCGCACCCGCGTTGCGGCGCAATCTGCGGCCCGCGCTGGGCGCCCTGCTGGTCGTGGCGATGGCCGCGCCGGTGTGGTTGCTGACGTTGCGGCCGGGGCCGGGCTGGGACGAGGTGCCGGGATATTGGTACGAGGCGATGGGCCACGTCGCCAAGACCGACGCGACGGCGCGTACTTTGCTGCTGCCCGCGACCGGCTTCGGCGAGTACGACTGGGGCCGCACAGTGGACGAACCGGCGCAGGCCATCGCGGACAGTCCGTGGGCCGTGCGCAACCAGGTCCCGTTGGGCTCGGAGGGCAACACCCGCCTGATGGACTCGATCGACGCGGCCTTGGCGGACGGCAGAGGGGAGCCCGGGCTCGCCGCTCTGCTCGCGCGGTCGGGCTACCGGTTCCTGGTGCTGCGCGGCGACATCGATCGGGCCAAGGTCGGCGCGCCCGATTTCACGACGTTGCGCGCCGGGCTGGCGGGATCGCCCGGGATCGAGAAGTCGGCCCAGTTCGGTCCGCTGGAGATCTTCGAGGTGAAACGGCCGGTTCCGCTCGTCACCGCGACGTCCGCGAAGGACGTCCCGACGGTGAGCGGTGGCCCGGAGAACCTGCTGCCGTTGATGAACTCCGGGCAGCTCGATCCCGGCACGCCGACGGTGCTGACCGGGGACGGCGGCTCGCCGGCCGGGCCGCGGCTGGTCACCGACGGGCTGCGCCGCGCCGAACGCAACGTCGGCGGAGTGCGGGACAACCTGAGCCAGACGCTGACCGCCGGGGAATCGCCGCGACAGCAACGAGCCGCGCTCGACGTCCTGCCGTTCCCCGGCGAGCAGCACCAGACCGTGGCCGCGTACCGGGGGATCCGCTCGGTGAACGCGTCGACTGCGGCGTCGTTCGCGGACGCGTTCGGCGGCTCGGATCCGAGCCATCAGCCGTTCGCCGCGTTGGACGGGGACCCCCGCACCGCTTGGCATTCGTCGAGCTTCACCGGCCCGATCGGCCAATGGCTCGAAGTCGAACTGGACACCCCGAGGCTGGTGAACACCGTCGATCTCGCGATGGTCGACGACATCCGCGTCGGCTGGCCCGCCACCCGGATCCGGATCACCACGGACAACGGTTCCGTCGATCACCAGGTCGTCCGGGGTGAGGGGGCGCATTCCTATCCGGCGCCGCCGGGGGTGACGCGCAAGGTGCGGATCACGTTGCTGTCGCTCGTGGTCGGCAGGCAGGACGGCAACGTCGGGATCTCGGAGCTGAAGATCCCCGACGTCGACCCGCAACGCGCGCTCGAAGTCCCCGCGGACCTGCCCGCCGGTGCGGCGCCGGGCTTCGCGTTCACGCGGGGTCAGCAGCCGAGGTACGCGTGTGTGCCGGACGGCGAGCACGTCCGCTGTGACGCCAACGCGGCTCGCGACGGTGAAGAACCGGACGGGATCCGGCGGCTGTTCTCCACGACGTCGCAGAATGCTTACGAATTCGGCGGCACCGTGCTGCCCGCCGGCGGTGGCCGGGTGCCAGTGGCCTTGCCAGGTGTGCGGGTGTCGGCGACGTCGCAACTGGGCGGGGATCCGTCGGCGAGCGCGTTCGCCGCGGTGGACGGGAATCCGGCGACTACGTGGCTGCCCGACATCACCGACCTGCGGCCGACATTGACTCTGGAGTGGGAGAAACCCCAGACCATCTCCGGTATCCGCGTCGCCGCCGACCCCCGCGCGCCCGCGCGGCTGGAGCTGACGACGCCGACGTCGAGCCGTTCCGTCGAACTCGACGCATCCGGCGCGGCGACGTTCCCGCCGCTGGAGACGTCGCAGCTGAAGATCGCGTTCGCCGGTCTCGACGACGACCAGCGGACCCGGAATTCGCTGGGCATCGGGAGTCTGTCCCTGACCGGTGCCGAACTTCCCGCTCCGGAATCGGAATTCACGGTGCCCTGCGGATCGGGCCCGAACGTCCACCTGAACGGCTTCGACTACGACACGTCCGTCCGCGGCACCCTCGCCGACTACCTCGCGCACCGGCCGCTGACCCTGTCCGCGTGCCCGGATTCGGCGGGTGGCGTCGACCTGGCGGCGGGCGGACACGAACTGCGTACCGACCGGTCCGAGTCCTTTGTGGTCCAGGACCTGTGGCTCAAACCCGCCGGGCAGGCTGTTCCGCCCGCCGCGCATCGCGCCGTCACCGTGGACTCCTGGGACGCGACGTCCCGGACGGTCACCGTGGCGGGCGGCGACGAGTCCATTTTGGCCGTTCCGGAAAACGCCAACGCGGGCTGGACCGCGTCACTGAACGGGACCCCGCTGGTGAAGACGCGCGTCGACGGCTGGCAGCAGGCGTGGATCCTGCCCGCGGGCTCGGGCGGTGTCGTCCGACTCGAGTTCACGCCGGACTGGAAATACCGCTCCGGCCTGCTCATCGGCGCGATCGCGATCCTGGCCGTACTGATCGGCGTGCTGTGGCCGGTCCGACGGCGCCGCGTCTCCGTCGAGGCGGGTTCCGGTGTCGTCGTCCCCGTGGTCCTCATCGGACTGCTGGCCGTCCTCGGCGGAATGCTGCCGATCGTCCTGCTGATCGCCGTCCTGCTGGCCCGCCAGTTCAGCGAACGCGCGCCGCGGTACCTCGCTTTCGGCGGGATGGCCGTGGGAACACTCGTCGCGGTGGTGGGGCGGCTGCTGGGGCACGGGCAGGAGTGGGCCTACGGTCCGGTGACGCAGGCTTCGCTGCTGCTGGCGGCGGCGGCGATGGTGGCGATGTGTGTGCCCTGGTTCGCGGGACCGTCACCGGACGCGGACGTCCGGACGGAGTCGTAGCCGCGCGCTGTCCAGCGCCGCCCGGAGTTCGGCCGCGACCTCGGCGGGCTCGGAACGCAGGCGTGACGGCAGAGTCTGGAGCACCACGATCCCGGCCGCGGCATAGCGGGCGTTGCGGGCGAGTGTGTCACGGAACCCGTCGGTTCCCGCGTGGTAACCGAGGGAATCGATTTCCCAGGCGAAGCCCAGCTCGTCACACCAGCCGTCCGGCCGCGCGATGTAGACGCCGTTCGCGTCGAAGATCTTGACGTTCCAGCGGCACTCTGGCAGATCGGACCTCTGCCAGAGGTTCCAGGCGTCGGCCTCGGCGACCGAACGGGCGCCACCCAGGATCGGCAGGAGCGTGTTCCGCAACGACTCCATGCCTGTCCGGCGGCCTTCCTCGAGTTCGTCGGAAAGTGCCCTTGGCAAACAGAAGCCTCGCTGTACCGATTCGGCCATCATCGCGGTGACCGTGTCCTTGTCCCGTGTCCTTCGCGCCGCGTCGATCACCGCGCGTGGCACCGGAGCGGTCGGGATGCCGGACCGTGCTCTTGGTTTCGGCAGTCGGCGTGACCGTTCGATGTGGACGAACCCGCTGTCGGCGACCGAGCGCTCCGAGGGGACGAGCACGTGGACCTCGGTGGTGTCCGGGAGATTGCGCAAGCCGTATCGCTCCAGGGCGCGGACACCGGTCAGGATCGAATCGTCACCGGCATGCAGAAGGGCGGCGAGGATCTTCTGTTCGTCCGCCGGCTCGCCGTTCTGGAGCAGTACGACGCCGGGCAGCAGCATCCGCCAGGCCCCACCGGGCTCGCAACGTCGCGAGATCGTCCGGCGTGGCATGCCGATGGCTGGGAGCTGTTTCGCCGTGACCACTGTCGAACCGCCGGTGATCAAAGGGTGGCGCACCCAGTCTCCTCTTCGCACCGGAACAGCTTGGAGTCGATCACCGACAGAATCCGGCGGCTTGGTGTCGTGACCGGACCTTTCGTGCGTGACCGTGTGGGTTTTGGGACATCTGACGTCCCAAAATCCACACGGTCACGAATCAGTGACGTGACCGCCACTCCAGAACGGCGCCCGAGAGTGCCAAACCTCCGGCACAGCAAGCAGCGACAGTGACCACCTGAACCGCCGAGGAGTGCAGCCAAGCGGTCACCAGCACCGTCTCCACCACCACCGTCGTCCACATCAGCACGGTCACCCGCCGGTCGCCGGCGGCGAGGCGGGAGAACAGCAGGATCTGTACCAGCGCGAGCATCGAGCCGGCGAGGGCGAACGGCCAGACCGGCATGGTGCTGGCGGCGTAGCCGGGGCCGCCGATGAAGGAGAGCAGGCGTGGGCCGGCGATCACCGCGACGAGGAGCACGACGGCGTCGAGGGCCGCGCAGACGGCGAGGGCGGCGGGCAGGATGCGGCGCCGGTCGTCGCCGTTCGCGAAACGGGGGAGCACCAGGACGCCGACGGCTTGGGGGAGCCAGTAGGCGATTTTCGTGACGATCGCGCCGAGCGCGTATTCGCCCGCCTCGTTCGCGGGGAGGGTGTGGCGGGCCAGTACCAGGTCGAGGTTCACCAGCAGGACCAGCGCCAGCATCGCCTGCGCCGCGTGCAGGACCTCGCCGGCGTGCCGGCCCGCCTTCCGTGGTCGTTGCCGTCCACAGAGGAGCCAGCCGCAGAAGATCACCAGGTACGAGCCGATCGCGGTGCCGGCGAGCGCGCCGGTGGCGTCGCCGCCGATCAGCAGTCCGAGCAGCGAGCCGCCGACCTTGCCCGCGCCTTCGAGTGACATGAGCCCGGCCAGGCGGGCGAACCGGCCGCTGCCCTGCAGCAGACCGTGGAAGAGGCCGAGCAGCGTCAGCGGGCCGAGTGTGACGGCGAGCAGCAGCGCGGGCACGACGGAATCCAGGTGCAGCACGAAGACCAGTACCGGCGCCAGCAGCAGGCCGATGGCCGCGACGATGGCGCTCGTCGTGAGGCCCAGCGCCAGTAGCGTTCCCGAGTCCTGAGGCTTGCGAGCGACACGCAGGGCGACCACCGTTTGCAGGCCCATCGCGGGTACGACGCCGATCACCAGCACCGCCAGCAGTGAACTCAGTTCACCGAACGCGCTCGGCGCGAGCAGCCGGGCGGCGATGATGCTCAGCGCGTAGGCGCCGGCGTTGTTGGCCGCCAGCGCGAGCGAAACGAGGATCGCCGCGACACGCTTGTCGGTTCTGGTCTGCTCGACCTCGACGTCTAAGCTCAACGGCGCTCCTATTACCGGCGAGTAATCGAGCGACCATAACCGCGATCGACGCGGAAAGGAAAGGGCAGTTGGACGCACGGCGTGAACGTCTCGTCCTGGTCGCGGTGTCGGCGGGGCTCGCGTCGCTGGTGTTCCTGCCGGTACTCGGACGCGGTTTCGTCCTGAGCTACGACATGGTGTTCGCCCAGCGTCAGTCGCTGGTCCCGGACGCATTGGGCCTCGGTTCCGCGCTGCCTCGTTCGGTTCCCGCCGATGCCGTGATCGCGCTCGCGACAGCGGTGATTCCCGGCGATGTGGTGCAGAAAATCGTCCTGGTGCTATCGCTCTTCATGGCGGCATATGGCGCAGCACGGCTGGTGCCGACGGAGCAACTCGGTACGCGGATCGTCGCCGCCACCGCATACGCGTGGACGGCCTATTTCGCGGAGCGGTTGTTCATCGGGCATTGGCCGCTCCTGCTCACCTACGCCTGCCTCCCGTGGATCGCGGGCGCCGCGCTTTCCGTGCGCCGGAACGAACCGAGAGCTTTCGCGCGGCTGGTGCTCGCTTGCGCTCCCGCGGTGCTCACCCCGCCGGGCGGTGTACTGGCCACGCTCACGGCGATCGTCCTGGCCGGGCCCCGGAAACTCGGCCACACCCTCGGTCTCGCCGTCGTGCTCAACCTGCCCTGGCTCGTGCCGACACTCCTGCACGAGGGCGGCACGTTGTCCGACCCAGCCGGGGTGGCCGCGTTCAGTGCCCGCGCCGAAAGCTGGGGCCCGGCGATCCTGAGCGTGCTCGGACTCGGCGGCATCTGGAACGGCGACGTCGTCCCCGGCAGCCGGGGTGCGCCGATGGCCCCGGTGCTGATCCTCGTCACGGTCGCCGTGGCGATGGCCGGGCTCCGTCCCCTGGCACGGAGGTGGGGGACAGCGCCGCCGAGAGCGTTGCTGCTGCTGGGAGTTCTCGGTGTCGTGCTCGCCGCGCTGGCGACACTGCCGTTCGGCGAACCCGTGCTGTCCTGGGCGATGGAGCACGTTCCCGGCGCGGGATTGCTGCGGGACGCGCAGAAATGGGTGGCGTGGTGGGCGCTTCCGGTCGCGCTCGGGTTCGCGCTCGCCGCCGAAGCCGCCGCCGCACGCCTGAAGGCCGGCGCCGGGGCGCTCATCGTGGCGGCCGCGCTCTTTCCCTTGCTCACCATGCCCGATCTCGCCTGGGGTGGCTGGGGGCGGATCGAAGCGGTGCCCTACCCGGAGGACTGGAACGCCGTCCATCGGGTGCTGGCGGAAGACGACCGGCCCGGTGACGTCGTCGCGCTGCCGCTGTCCACGTTCCGCGGTTTCGCCTGGAACGACCACCGGACCCAGTTGGACCCGGCGCCGCGCGCGCTGCCCGAAACCGTGCTCGTCGACGACACGTTGCGGGTCGGCGGCGAGGAGATCGACGGCGAGGATTCCAGAATGGACCGTGTCCGCGCTGCGAAGTCGCCCGAGGACCTGTCCGCGGCCGGAATCGGCTGGATCCTGGTCGAACACGGGACGCCGGGGCGGGTCGACCCGCGGTTGCTGACCGGCACGCAACGGGTGTGGTCCGGTGACTGGCTCACGCTTTACCGCACTCCCGGTGAGCCGGCCGTGACCGAGACGCGATCACCGGTCCCCGTGGTGCTGGCAAACGGAGTAGCACTGCTCTCGATCGCCGCCGCACTGTTGTGCCTCAAGTTACCGGTGCGTACATTGAGCCGACGCAGGAATTCCCTGCCGCGGAAGGAGTAGGTCTTGGGTACCCTCATCGGCGCGGCCGCCGCCGTCATCATCGGGCTCGCAACGGCCGCGGGCGGGAGTTACGCGCTGACGAACACCGCCGATCCGGACGCCGCACCCCAGGTGCAGGCGAAGATCAAGGAGCAGTTCAACCCGAATTCGAGCCCGGAGCACATCATTTACGGCAACCGCTGAGCCGGTGTCCCAGCTCGCCTCCGACCACGCCGGCCGGGTCGTCGGGCTCTACGGCGACCCCACCGTTTCCTGGAGCATCCTCCTGGAAGCGAGACTGACTTCGGTGCTGACGCCGGAAAAGGCGCGGATGCGGCTGGCGGTCGCCGTCGGGGAACGGCCATGGCTCGGGGCCGCTCCCGACGTCGAAGCCGTTGCCGGTGAAGAACTCCCGGCGATCCGTGATCGCTTCGCGGAGGCGTCGTACGAACGTGGCGCGCCGTTGCTTCGCGTCGCCGTCGGCGTCGACGAACCCGTCGTGCTGATCGCCGCGCACCACGGCGCGCTCGACGGTCTCGGCCTGCTCGCCGTCCTCGGGCTGGCCCTCGACATCCCGATCTCGTCCGCCGCCAAGGGAATCGGCGCGCGTACGGCGGATCGATCCTTTCTCACGTCGGCCTTCCAGCGGCTCGCTGAAGCGCTTTTCGCGCCACCGGCCAGGATCACCCCGGAACGCGCCGAAAGTGGCTCAGGAGACGTGTTCAGCGCCCGTGTTCTCCCTCGCGCACGACTGGGGTCCGCGGCCTTCGCGGCGGCCGCCGCGAACCTGACCGAGACGTGGAACGCCCGGCACGGCGAGAAGACCGCTCGGGTGGTGGCCGCGGTGGGTGCCTCCTGGCGGGGCGGCGCCGCCCCACAACCCGAGCACGACAGCGCGTTCTTCCGGTTGCGGGTCGGCCGCGAGCCCTCGGTCGCCGAAGTGGGCGCACTGCTGGCCACTCAGCCGCCGGAACCCGATTTCCCCGCCCGCAGCAGCAGAATCGCCCGGCTGGGCACCCGGCTGCTGGCGAGCAGGCTCGGATCGACCTATCTGGTTTCCAACCTCGGTATCGTTTCGGCGGCGGACGCGGTCACCTCGATCGCGTTCTATCCCGCCGCCAGCGGCCGCTCAGGCGTGGCGTTCGGCGCGGCGACCGTCGGCGAGACGAGCACCGTCACCGTGCGCGCACGCCGCAAGGACTTCGACGACGCCGCCGCGGCCGGCCTGGTCGACGGGATCGTGGAAGCCTTGCGGAACCAGCACCCTGGGATGGGGGATGGCCACCCCGGCCACGTCCCGCACGAGTGATTCGAACCGGTGCACGCTGTGCTCCCAGTCGAACAGGCCCGCCCAGGTGACGCCCGCCCGGCCCATTTCGTTCCGGCGCGCCTGATCGGCGAGCAGCCCGTCGACCCGCGCGGTGAAATCGGCGAAGTCGTCGGCCAGCAGGCCGGTCTTGCCCTCCACGATGGATTCGGCCACCCCGCCCGCCGCCCGGTAGGCCACCGACGGCACGCCGTGCGCGGCGGCCTCCATGATGACGATTCCCCAGCCTTCCTTGACCGACGGGCACAGGTGCAGCCAGGACCGTTCCAGGATCTCGTGTTTCTCGTTCTCGTCCACCCAGCCGTGCAGCCGCACGCGGTCTTCGACGCCACGGTCGCGCGCGTGTTCGCGCAGAACCTCTTCCCACGGGCCCTGGCCGACGATCTCGAGCCGCAGCGTCGGCCAGCGTCCGCTCAGTTCCGCGACGACGTCGATCGCGTGCTCGATCCGCTTGTGCGGTACCAGCCTGCTGACGGCGACCAGCGTCGGTTCGGGCGCGCGGACGGCCTTGACGTGTGGGGGAGTGTCCAAACCGTTCGGTACCACGGTGATACGTGAGCCTTCGATGCCGAGGCCGGCGAGTTCGCCCTTGGTGATCTCGGAAACCGTGACGTAGCGGCAGTGCCGGAACAGCCACGGCGCCAGCCGGGACTCGATCCACCAGCCGATCCGGCCCACTGTCTCGCCGAGCGCGCTGATCCACTGTTCCTTGTGGACGTGGTGCACCAGCACGAGAACCGGGCAACCCGCCACGAGCCTGGCGAAGAACGGCATCCCGTTCTGGACGTCGACGACGAGGTCGGCGTGCGCGTTCCGGATCGCCCGGAGCGCGTGCGGGTACACGCCGAATTTGTTGCCGCGGCGGCGATAGCGGACGCCGTCGCGCCATTCGCCCGCGTTCGCGCCCGGGTACGCCGCGCACTGGATCTCGACCCGGTATCCGGCTTTGGCGAGTCCCTCGGCCATCCGCTCGACGTACCGCTCGGAGCCGCCGCCTTCCGGATGGCCGGTGTCGCGCCAGTTGACGAGCAGCACACGTGGCCGTTCCATCGTGGTTCTCCCAACCTGTTAGCGACAATGCTAGGTTACCGGTGCGTACACGGTAGATGAATCATTCTCGGAAAGCGATGGTTCGATGGTCGGTAATCGGTCGGTGACCCGTTCAACGCTGCCTCATCGCGCGACCTTGCGCAGATCGGTGACGTTGTTCCGGGCTTTTCTCACCGAGCAGACGGATCCGGACGGTTTCTACTCGGTGCTCGCCGAGGACTCGGTCCGGCAATTGGCGCAGCACACTCCGTTGAACGGCCGGACCATCGTCGACGTCGGTGGCGGACCGGGCTATTTCTCGGACGCGTTCCGTGCCGCCGGAGCCACCTACCTTGGCATAGATCCCGACGTCGGAGAGCTGACGGCAAGGGGCGAGGCCGGGGAGAACATGGTCCGCGGCAGCGGGACGAAACTGCCGGTGCGCACCGGATCCGTGGACGTCTGCTATTCGTCGAACGTCCTCGAACACGTTTCCGAACCGGAGGTCATGCTGGCCGAGATGTGCCGGGTGACCAAACCGGGTGGGACGATTTTCGCCTCGTTCACACCCTGGTATTCGCCGTGGGGCGGCCACGAGACGGCGCCGTGGCATTTCCTTGGCGGGCATTACGCCCGGCGGCGTTATCTCGAAAAGAACGGGAAGGAGCCGAAGAACAAATTCGGCGAGAGTCTTTTCGCCTTTTCGGCCGGCGCGGCCGTCCGGTGGGGGAAGGCCACGCCACTCGCCGATCTTCAGGAGGTGTATCCGCGTTACCACCCCTCCTGGGCCCAGTGGATCGCGCGTGTCCCCGGGGTACGGGAGGTCGCGTCGTGGAATCTGGTGATGGTGCTGCGTAAGCGTTAGTGGCGCGAAGGCGTCGGGCGCCGCTTCACCAGCAGGAAGACTCCGAGCGCGAGGAAGGCCGCGCCGGCGACCCCGAGCACGATCGGCCCGGTGCTCCCGATGAAGTCCAGCTTGCCCTTGTTCTCGCCGACCTGCTTGACCATCGCGTCGACGGTGGCGTCGGTGAAGGTCAGCGTTCCGTCGAAGACCACGGTGGGCGTGGGGTTCGCGGCCGAGCGCAGTTCCTGGTGTGAGCGCTGTTCCTGCTTGACCTGGATCCCGGTCACCGGCTCGATCCAGCTGGTGATGGTGCCCGCGTAGAACTGACCCGCCTCGACGGAGTCACCGGTGGCGCCGATGAGCGAGCCCGGCACCTTCTTCGTCGAGATCTTCGTGGTGGGGATCTCCTGGACGAACTTGTAGACCTCGACGCCCTTGATGTCCTCGACGCCCTTGAACCGGGCCTGGACGGCGCGGCCGGTGTTGTCGTCGTAGACCTGGTAGTCCTTCTGTTCGGTGTCGAAGGGGAACTTGAAGTTCAGGCCGGGCTGCGGCTTGTACTCCTGGATCTCCTCGGGCTTCTCGCCCTCCTTCTCGGGCTTGTCCTTGAGCTTGGTGACGAAGCTGCTGTTGGCCGAGCACTTCGCCTCCTGGTCACCACCCGGCGGCATGTAGCCCTCCGCGGTGCGGCGGTCGAAACAGACCTGCCGCTTGCTCGCGCTGACCACGGTCTGGTCGCTGGTGTCGACGACCGAGACGGCCAGCAGCCAGACGGCGACGTCCGTACCCTCACGCATCTCCGGTGGCGCGAAGTTCGCCGCCACGCGGGCCGTCGCCTTCAGCTTGGCGTTGTCGCGGATCTCCGTGACGGTCTTGCCGCCTTCGTTCTTCACGGCGAGCACCTTGGACGCGGTTCCTTCGAGGACCGACGTCGACTCCTGGTTCAGCGGCACCTTGGCGAGTTCGGGTTTCACGTAGGTCGGCAGCAACACCGCGCCGGCGATGGAGAACACCCCTAGGGCCAAGAAGATCAGGCTCAACGCACGTCGCAACGGTCCTCCTGGTGGAACCATGGAAATCCACATTACCCATCGGTAATCAGTCGCCAGATACTGGCCCGCCCGCAGGTCAGCGTCAAAGGTGTAACCGGCGGTCACAGGCACCCCGTGCGACCGTAAGGCGGTACCGGCGCCGCCATTCGGCCCAGGCAGCCAAACATGTTTGTTCCCGGGAACAACGTGAGCGGGACCACCATCGGACGACTTCCGGTGCGTGGAAAGGAACTTTGTGCCGCAGGACCCCAACGATTCCCGCGTGCTGGACATCGGCGCGTACTCGGATTCGATCACCGATGTCGAGCTCCGTGACGCCGTCGCGGACGTCGCGACGTTGCTTTCGTTGCACGGCAACGTGATCCGTGACCTCGACGCCAGGAGATCACGGTGGCGCCCGGGGCGGCGGTCGCCACATCCCGACATCGTCCTGTCCGCGGCCGGACGCCGTCCACAGTGGACGAGATCCGCGAATCCCGAAGTGACCCTGCCGGTCGCCACGACCGCGCGCGGCCGCACGCTCGCGGTGCGGCTCACCGCGCGTCCCGGTCTCGGGCACACGCTGCTGGACCTCGCGAGGATCATCGACGCCGACATGGCACCGGAGAGAAGGAGCTAAGCGTCGTCCGCCAGGCGGACCGCCTCCAGCGCGACGTAGAGCTCCCCGACGTCGACCGGGTCGGACAGGTCGCGCCTGGTCAGCTCCTGCACCCGGCGCAGCCGGTAGCGGACGGTGTTCGGGTGGACGATCAGCCGGTCCGCCGCCTCCTTGGCCGAGCCGTGCCCGGCGAACCACGCGACCAGCGTGTCGAGCAGGACCTGCCGTTCGGGTTTGGGCAGTACCAGGAGCCCGGCCAGCACGGAGCGCAAGACGTCTCGCGACATCTCCGGCGCGCTCGCGACCAGGGTAGTGACCGGCGAGTCGCCGAAGACGGCGACACCGGCGGCGCCGGTGGCCAGCGAACGGCGGGCGATCCTGGCCCGGTGCACCGCGTCCGGCACCTCGAGGAAGCCGTTGAACGGCCTGCTCATCCCCACGGCCAGCGGCAGGGTGCCCAGGACGTCACGCAGCCGCCGGACGTCTTCGACGCGGTCGATCACGACCAGGCCGACTTCGGCGCCGGGCCGCCAGGCCGACTTCCAGCGTCGCGCCCGCAGCAGCGCCTCGACGCCGGGCCGTTCCTTCGGCTCGACGGGCTCGGTCACGACGGCGACGAACGTACCCGCCGCCGGGAGGTCGAGTTCCTTGGCGGCGTTCTCGAGTTCCGCCTGGGTGGCGAAGCGGCCTTGCAGCAGGCCGTCCAGCAGGACGAGCTTCTCGTGTGAGAGTTCGCCGGCGACCTCGTTGTACGCGGTGGTCAGCGCGTCGGAGTAGAGGTCGATGGTCTTCCATACGCCTGCGTTGATCTCCACCGTGCGGGCCGGGTTGATGAAACCGGGGCCAGCCAGCTCCACCAGGCGTTCGTAGACGAAGATCCCGCCGATCCGGAACGCGCGGAGCACGGACGGTAGCGGGATACCCTGCCTGGCCTGCGCCAACCCGGTCTTGCGGGCCGCGTCGAGCGGCAGCCCGCGGCCCTCGACGAGCGCGGTCAGCGCCCGCTCGAGATTCGCCCGGCAGACCTTGCGCAACTCTTCCGGCGCGGTGCTGTCCACCTGGTGGTAGAACTCGTCCTCGTCGCTGAGCAGCCGGGCGAGGCGGTCGCTGAACTCGGGCAGCCGGGTGAGCATCGCCTGCATGAGCGCGCGCTGCTCCCGGGGTGCCGGAGTAGCGAGAGCTTCGTTGCCCATCCGTCAACTCTAACCCGATCGAGTGGCCGCTTTTTATCACGATGCGACGAAAGGGCGGATTCAGGAGCTGAGCGCGGCTGACAACCTGCGCAGCGTGTCGCGGGCCTGCCGCAGCTCCTCGGGGGTGACACCGCTGTCGTGGAGCACGTCGCGCCGGGATTCGCTCGCGTCCCACAGCCGCTGCAGCAGCCGTGCGCCTTCGGGCGTGATGGCGTACAGGGACGAGCGGCGATGCGACGGATTCGGCTCCACGCTCAGGTGGCCGGCCTCGGCGAGATCGTCCGCGACGCGCTGCACGGCTTGGCGGACCTGACCGAGCCGTCGTGCGATGGCGGGGACGGCGAGGGGTTCTTCGGACACCGTGCTCAGCACATGCCAGCGGGCCACCGTCGTGCCCAGCCCGGTCGCCTCCCGCTCGCTGACGCGGCGGCTCAGCCCCGCGAGCTCGTAGACGTCGGCGATGAGCAGCCGGTAGTCGCGGACCAGGTCGATCATAGTTGACAGCATACTGTCAACTGGTCATCCTGGCCGCATGGACGTCACCGAACGGATCGCCGCCGTCTTCACCGCCTCGGGGCCGCGCCCCGAACTCGCCGGACGGCTCGGTGTGTTCGAGCCGCTGATCGGCAGCTGGGACCTGGTCGTGCACAACTACGCGGAGGACGGCGGTGCCCGGACCGTCGACGGCGAATGGCATTTCGGCTGGGCGCTCGACGGCCGCGCGCTGGCCGACGTGTGGATCAGTCCGGCGCGGGCGAGCAGGGTCGGCGGCGTGGACGGGGAGTGGGGGATGAGCCTGCGCTTCTACGACGAGAAGATCGACGCGTTCCGGTCGACCTGGCTCGGTCCCGGCAACGGCTGGGTGATCCCGTTCCTCGGCAAGCGGACGGAGGACGGCTTCGAGATCGAGGCCGACACTGACGGCGTCCGGCGCCGGTGGATCTTCTCCGAGCTGACCGCCGCGAGTTTCTCCTGGCGTGCGGAAGAAACGCTGCCGGACGGGGCCCCCTTCGTCCGGCAGCGTTTCGAGGCCACTCGCGCGATCAGTGGTTGATCTTGAACCAAGGCTGCGACCAGCCGAGATAGGTGTAGTTCCAGGCGCTCTTGATCTCCGAGATCGTGGTCTCGGTGAAGCTGCCGGGGCCGTGGATGTCGTTCGACAGGAACTTGCCGCCGCCGATGGAGATCATCGTGTGCCCGGTGCCGCCGTTGCTGAAGAAGGCGAGCCCGCCCGCGGGGACCTGGGTGTCACCGGGGTGCTTGTACGAACCCGGGATCTGGGTCCAGTGCACGTAGGCCGTTTCCGAGCCGCTCGCGGTCCAGCCGTAGGCCCACGAGTTGATCCGGTCGCACCAGCGGTAGTAGTTGGGATCGTTGTTGGTGTGCACGTGTGCCTTCGCCCACGCGACGGCTTCGGCGCAGGTCCTCGGGTTGCCGGTGCCCGCGGTGGAGCAGGAGAGGGTGCTGCCGGCGCAGTCCGGGGCGACCCGGCCGTCGGAGCCGGTGTAGACGTAGGCGTCGCTGATGTAGCCGCCCTTGGACGGCACGTAGTCCCAGATGTCGGTGGTGCCGTACTTGCCGGTCACCGTCGAGCCGTTGATCTGGCAGTCGATCGTGACGGCGGTGCCGCTCGCGACGGTGCCGACCGAACTCGCGCCGGTGTTCGGGCTCGACCGCACGGTCACCGCCACCCCGGAGTCGGTGTTCACCGTGCCCGTCGCCGCCAGCGCCTCGCCCGCGCCGCCGAGCATGATCGCCCCGGCCAGCGCGATCGTGCCAACGGCGCCTCTGACGATCCTCGATCGGATCTTCATCTCTGTCCTCCAGTGGTTCCCCTGATAGGGGGACAGGATGCAAGACGCTCGTACAAGCGGCGTACAAGTAATCGAGTGTCCGAAGTGGACGGTTCTATACCGGGACGAGCTCCGGTGCGGGGATTTGCCCGATGACCGGGACATCACTCGCGTACCGGGCGTTCCGCTCGGTGAGCAGCGCCCGCAATCGGGCGAGCGCCCGGAACTGGGCCGCGCGGACCGCCCCGGCACTCGGGAGGCCGAGCCGTTCGGCCGTCTCCTCGGCCGAAAGGCCGAACACGAACCGGAGGGCGACCACCTCCCGGTGCGGCATCGGCAATCTCGCCAGCAGGGTCCCTGCCTGCAACCGATGCTCCAGCCGTTCGATCTCGTCCGGATCGCGGCGGACCCAGAGCGTCAGCCCGTCGCCGATCTCGGAGACCGAGGCGACCGGTTCGCGGGATCGGCGCCGATGGAGGTCGGCGACCTTGTGCCCGGCGATCCCGAGGACGAACGCGAGGAACCGGTCCGGGCGATACCGGTAGCGGGGCAAGGCGATCAGCACCGCCTGCAACACCTCCTGCGCGCAGTCCTGCGCGTCACAGGCGCCCGTTCCGGCGCTCCCGACCTTGCCCGCGCAATAACGGAACACGTGCGGGGAAAGGAAACGGAGCAGTTCCCGGACCGCGTCCGGATCACCGGCGACGGCCGCCCGGACCAATCTGCTGTCCGGATTGGGCAATCGGCCTGCCGTGGCGGCGGCGCGGGAGTCTGCGGGTACCGTCGAGGGCGCTACCTCGTCCAAGTCTGCGCTCCTGGTTCGGGAGAAGTGGCCGCGAAGGTGCGCCCGTCATCGGGGACTGGGACTTCGTGCGCGGTGGTCCACCTTGCCGTTCCGTGCGGAGGTTGTCCACACGACGGGCCGGAAGTCATCCGAACCGCGCAATGTCTACTGTGGACAGTGTCGGGGCGATACCTTGAAGCAGGACAGCACCGGGGGATAGGCCGTGGTGTCGGTGCTCAGCAGATCCGACGTCCAGACGAGGCAGTGCGCGAGAACCCGGATCCGCTGGTCGAGATCGGCGTTGTCGCAGGCCTCGCCGATCTGGTCGGCGCAGGTGTCCCGGTCGTCGCGGACACTGGCGGCGATGGCGCGGACGATCGCCGCCACGGCCGGGTCGAGTTTGTCGGGTCGCACCGTCCGTCCCGCGGAATCCCGCAGGCGCAAGGTGAACGGTTCACCGATTCGCAGCGAACGACGGCGATCCTTGGTGGCCAAGGAGAACGTGTCGACCAGTCGTCCGACGACTTCGCCGAGCGCCGGCTTCCGCCGGGTGGACGACGCGATGGACACCAGCTCGGTGGCAAGCCGGTCGGCTTCACCCGATCTGGTGAGAGACAGGAGATCGCGTGCGACGGTGTGCGCGCGTTTGGCAGTGGTTGTCATGGCTGGCCCCTCGTAGAGCGTGCCGACAACCGATACCCGTCTGGGTGATGGCCAAACCTGAACGGCTGTCGATTGCCGCCGGTGGCGGCGAGGGTTGGGCCGTTCGGCTCAGGCCGATGGGCCGTCTCCGACGCGCAAGTGGCCGCGCACGGCGGCGGCGACGTGATCGGCGTAAGACGGCTCGACGATCCGCATCCATGCCCGGAGCGCGTCGAGAAACCCGACGAGGTCCCGGTGCACACTCCGGAGGAGGCCGGGGAGGTCCTGACGCCGGATTTCCAGCCGCCGTTCTTCGGGGGACTCCCAGTCCTTGTCGTCCACGTCCGGCCAGAACCGGATGATCTCGCCGTCGAACTCGAACACCGTCCCCGGTCCGTGACCGAGGTCAGGGCCGTTCCCCTCCGGCAGTCCGTGCCAGTCCGGCCAGTCGGTCAGGTCGCAGCAGCAACCTGGGGTGACGGAGACGCCATCGGCTTCGAGCAGCAGACCGCCGGTGAGGAAAGGGGGCTCGAGCCGCACCAGGTCGTCGAACGCGGTCCCGAGGTCGGGCTGGGCGAGCTCGCCGCTCGTGCTGTGTCCGAGGAGGGAGAGCACGACCGCACCGACGTCTTCGGAGGGCATTTCGCGGTGTTGTCCACAAAGGACGCTTCTTGGTCGCTGAATGTCCGCTTGATGCCTGCATGCGCGGTTTTTCACGGGGTGGGGGGGGGGGTTGTTTGGTGGTAAAAGCAAAAAAGAAAAACACAACACCCCCCCCACCAAAAAA
>NZ_JBIUAQ010000047.1:46725-57979 GCF_044547565.1 Amycolatopsis sp. NPDC052450
GTTTTTGTTTTCCCTGTGTGTGGTGGGGGTTGTTGTTTTGGGGGTGGGGGTGTTCTGTAGACCACCACCCCCCCCCCCCCCCCCCCCCCCCCCCCCACCCCCGCGAAAGTACGAAGGCGTCCATCACTACATCAGACGCAGCGAAGGGAGCCTTCGCCCTACCGCCCGCCACTCACGACCCGCTCGCCCGGCCGAAGCCGCGTTCGAGAAGGCCTAGCGTGCGAGCAGGTCTCGCAGTGCCTTCACCACCTCCGCCGGTGATTCCTCGGCCATGAAGTGGCCCGCAGTGACCGTCCGGTGGTCGAGGTCCGTCGCCCACGCCCGCCAGAGCGCGACGGCGTCGTAGCCGAGCGCGGCACCCCAGTCCTGCTGGAGCACGGTGAGCGGCATGGCGAGCCGGTTGCCCGCCGCGCGATCGGCCTTGTCGTGTTCGACGTCGATGCCCGCCGACGCGCGGTAGTCGGCGACGATCGAGGTCACCGCGTTCCGCGAGGCCGTGAGGTACGCGGCCCGGACGTCGGCCGGGATCGCGTCGTCGCGCTGTGTCCAGGCGTCGAGGAAGTGACCGAAGAACGCGTCGGGCGCGGCGCCGATCAGCTGTTCGGGCAGTCCCGGCGGCTGCGCCATCAGATAGAGGTGGAAGCCGACCGCGGCGCGGGTGCCGTGCAGGACTTCCCACATGTCCAGCGTGGGCAGCACGTCGAGGATCGCGAGGTGGCTCACCTTGTCCGGATGGTCGAGCCCCGCCCGCAGGGCCACCAGCGCGCCCCGGTCGTGCCCGGCGAGGGCGAACCGGTCATGGCCGAACGCCTTCGCGACGGCGACGACGTCGGCCGCCATCGTGCGCTTCGAGTAGGTTTCGCCGGTGTCTTCGGGTTTGTCGCTCTCGCCGTATCCTCGCAGGTCAGGGCAGAGAACGGTGTGGTCCGCCGCCAGATCGGCCGCCACGTGCCGCCACATGAGGTGGGTCTCGGGGAAGCCGTGCAGGAGCACGATCGGGCTGCCGGTCCCGGCGACGGCGACGTCGAGTGCGACGCCGTCCGCCACGGGCACCCGCTGGTAGTCGAATCCGGTGATGCGCATGGATACCTTCCTGGTCGTTCCGTGATGACCGCCAGCGTCCCCGGCGCGAATCAGCACCCGGTCAGCGACGACCGAGCGGCCGGGGCACGATGATCACCGTCGGTGAAGAGGGAGGTGACGATGCGGTTCGGGGTGCTCGGCCCGCTCGTGGCCGAAGACGCGCGGGGAGCCGTCGCGCTCAAAGGGCCGCGGCACCGGGCGGTGCTGGCCAGGCTGCTGATCGCCCGCGGCCGCGTCGTGCCGGTGGAACGCCTGGTCGACGACCTGTGGGAGCGGCCGCCCGAGGGCGCGGTCGGCGCCGTCCAGACGTTCGTCGGTGCTCTTCGCCGCGCGCTGGAGCCGGATCGCGCGCCCCGCGAGCCCGCTCGGCTGCTCGTCACGGTCGCCCGCGGTTACGCGCTGCGCGCGGAGTCCGTCGACGCCTGGGACTTCGAGGCCGCCGTCGCCGCCGCCCGCGAACTGCTCGACGCCCGGCGGGCGGACGCGGCACTGTCGCAAGTGGACACCGCGCTCGCGTTGTGGCGCGGGACGGCGTATGCCGAGTTCGCCCACGAAGGCTGGGCGCGTGGCGAGGTCTCCCGCTTGACCGAACTCCGGCTGCTGGCCGGGGAACTGCGTGCCGAAGCTCTCCTCGCGCTCGGCCGGGCCGCCGAGGTGATCCCCGAGCTGGCACCACGGGTGCGCGAACACCCGTTGCGGGAGAACGGTTCCCGGCTGCTGGCCTTGGCGCTCTACCGTGCCGGGCGGCAGGGTGACGCGCTCACGGTGTTGCGCACCGCGCGCAAGCTGCTCGCCGACGAACTCGGCATCGATCCCGGCGCGGGCCTGCGCGAACTGGAAGCCGGCATCCTGGCGCAAGCACCGCGGCTGACGCCGTCCGCGCCCAAGATCGCCGAACGGCCGCTGGTCGGCCGCGACGCGGAGCTGACCAGACTCGAGGAAGCCGCGGCCCGGTCGCGGCTGGTGCTCGTGTCGGGCGACGCCGGGGTGGGCAAGACCGCGCTCGCCGAGGCGTTCTCCGCCCGGCTCGCCGCACGCGGCTGGGCCACGGCCTGGGGGAGCAACCCGGACGACGAGGGTGTGCCGCCCGCGTACGCGTGGACCCGGATCCTGGCGACCCTCGCCGACGCCGGATACGGCCCCGCGCCGACGGCGGAACCGGTGTCCGAAGATCCCGTCGCCGCGCGCTGGCGATGGCATCGGGCGGTCGCGACCTACTTGGCCGGCGCCAAGCCGCTGCTGCTCGTCGTCGACGACCTGCACTGGGCGGGTGAGGAGACGCTCGCGTTGCTGACCGCGGTGCTCGCCGAGCCGGTGCTGGTCGTCGCGACCCATCGAGGCACCGACCCGCCCGCGCGGCTGACGGATTTCCTCGGCAGGGCCGCACGCCACGAGCCGGTCCGCGTGTACCTCGGCGGCCTGCCCGAGACCGAAGTCGCCGGCCTGGTCCGGGTCACGACCGGAGAGGAAGTCGACTCGCGGACTGCTGCGTTGATCCACCGGCGCAGCGGCGGTAACGCCTTCTTCGCCCGTGAACTCGCCCGTCTGCTGGCCGCCGAGGGCCCGGCCGCGCTGGACGCGGTGCCGCCGGGAGTCCGCGACGTCGTCCGGCACCGGCTGGAAGCGCTACCGGACGCGGCGAGGAGCGTGGTGCGCCGGGCCGCGGTGATCGGCACGGACGTCGACCTGGACGTACTCGAGGCACTGGCCGGGGACACCGCGCTCGACGCGGTCGAAAGCGCTGTCCGGCAAGGATTCCTGACCGAGCCGGCGCCGCGTCGATTCCGGTTCGCGCACGCGCTCGTGCGGGACACGCTCTACCACGATCTCTCTCGTTCGCGCCGTGCCCGCGAGCACGGCGAGATCGCCGAGGCGCTGGAAGGTCTGCGCCCTGACGACGTCGATGCCTTGGCGCACCATTTCGTGCTGTCCGAGGAGCACGCGGACCGCGCCGCACACTACGCGCGGGCCGCCGCCGAACGGGCCGAAAGCCGTTTCGCGCAGGCTGAAGCGGCGAGACTTTGGGACGCCGCGCTCACCGCGTTCGATCGGTCCGGCGCCTCCGACGCGGAGAAGCGGCTGGAGCTGATCATGGGCAAGGCGCGTGCTTCGGCCGTCGCGGGCGGCCTCGGCCAGTCCCGCCGGCATCGGGCGGAAGCGCTGGAGCTGGCGGAAAAGCTGGACGATCCGCTGCTGACTGCGCGGGTGATCGGCGCGTTCGACGTCCCCGCCAGCTGGACCGAGAGCGACGATCCCGCACTCGCTGCCCGGATCGCGGGCGCCGTCGAGCGGACCCTCGCCGCGTTGCCCGCCGATCGTGAGGCCGAGCGGTGCCGTCTGCTGGCCACGCTCGCCGTCGAACTGCGGAACGCGGGCGGACGGCGGGCTCGCGACGCGGCACGGGAAGCCGAGACGCTCGCCCGCCGGATCGGTGACCCGGCCCTGCTGGCCTTCGCGCTCAACGCCCGGTTCCTGCAGTCCTTCGACCGCGCGGGGCTCGCACCCCGGCGGGCCGGGATCGGTGCGGAATTGGTCGACCTCTCCAGGCGGCATGGGCTGGTGACGTTCGAGGTACTCGGGCATCTCGTGCTCGTGCAGGCGAAGAGCGCGCTCGCGGAGTTCGCGGCCGCGGACCGGCACGCCGCTTCGGCGGATGAACTGGGGGAGAAGTACGGCCTTCCGCTCGTCGGCGTGTTCACCCGGTGGTATCGCGCGATGCGGACCGCGATGACCGGCGCCGGTGGGGAAGCCGCCTACCGCGCCGCGGCGGCGGGTCTCGCCGGAACCGCGATGTCCGGAGTGGACAACGGGATCCTCGCACTCGCCCTGTTCTGCGACCGGATCCAACGGGGCTTGCCGCCCGAAGTGCGCGAAGAAAGCTACGGAGCTTACGAAAGCTGGTGCCGTCCGGTGCTCCCGATCCCGGACTCGCCCCGCGACCTGCTGTACGAGGCGCGCACCTGCCTGCATGCCATCGTCGCGATCGAACTCGGCGACCGGACGGCGATGGAACGCCTGTACGCCGAGCTTCTCCCGGCCGAGGACGAGATCGCGGGCGCCGGAAGCGGAATGCTCACCCTCCGCCCGGTCGCGCACTATCTCGGCGAGCTGGCCACCGCCCTCGGCCTGCGAGAAGCGGCCGACGAGCACTATCGGAACGCGCACGCCATCGCGCTGAAGGCCGGTTCACCGCACTGGGATTGATTCACTGCTCCCGCATCGCGCGGCGGATCTCGGCCAGTTTGTCCTTGGCCGCCTTGTCGCGGTCGGCGATCTTCTTGTCCAGCGAGGCCACGTCTTCCTTGCCGCCGATGCCCGCGAGTTCGGTCGAGCCCAGCGAGGTCGTGTACCGCTGCTCGATGCGGTCGCGCACGTGATCGAACGAGGGCACCCCGGACTCGCTGTAGTCCGGGTCCGGAACCTCGACGGGAGGCACAGGGGTCTCCTCGACGATCTCGGCGTCGAGGATCTCCGGCTTCTTCTCCGGACTGTTCTCACTCATGGTCACTCCGTCCTGCGTGCCACGGCACGGCTTCGGTCATCAACCCGAGCATGCCCGAAACCAGCCGCATCTGGTCGACCGTGCGGATGTCGGCTTCGACCAGCCGTGGCGAGCAGACCACGATCGCGAGCGCCTGCGCCCGCGAGAGCGCGACGTTGAGCCGGTTCCGGGAGAGCAGGAAGTCCAGGCCACGCGGCAGATCGACGGCCGAAGACGAGGTCATGGTGGTGATCACCACCGGCGCCTCCTGCCCTTGGAACCGGTCGACCGTGCCCACCCGGACGCCCGGATACCCGGCCTGGTCGAGCGCACGCGCCACGACGCGGGCCTGCAGGTTGTACGGCGCCACGACCAGGATGTCCTCGTCACCGAGCGGCCGGGGATCGCCGTGGTCGGTCCAGGCGCGGCCGTGGAGTTCGGACACGAGGGCGGTGACCGCCTCGGCCTCTTCGACCGACCGTGTCGTGTTCCCGTGGTGATCGACCTCGGCGAGGTACAGGCCCGCCTCGACGCCCTCGATCGCCCGCTCGGCCGCCGAAGGATGCGAGTGCAGGCGTCCCGCGTAGGACAGCTGAGACACCGGAGAGCAGACGGCCGGGTGCATCCGGCGGGTCTCGTCGAGGAAGTACCCGAGTTCGGCCGGGATGATGTCGGCCTCGCCGATCAAATGCCCGAGCGCGGACGCCTCGGCGCCCGCCGGATGCGTGCCCTGCACGACCTGCGGCAGCTGCTGCGGATCACCCAGCAGCAGGAGGTTCTTGGCGCACATCGACACCGCGAGGGCGTCGGCGAGGGCGAACTGGCCGGCCTCGTCGATGATCAGCAGGTCGAAGGGCTCTTCCCGGATCGCGGCGTGCGCGAACGTCCACGCGGTCCCGCCGACCAGCTGGCCGGTGTCGTGCTCCTCGCGCCATTTCACCAGCGCGGGATTGGTCTTCGGCTGCTCCCAGGGCGCGGCCGGATCAGGGGTCCGCTTGGCGCGTTTGGCGCACGGCAGATCCGGCGCGTTCTTCAGCGCGGCGGACAGCACGTTCTCCACGGCCTTGTGACTGGTCGAGGTGACCGCGATCGTCTTGCCCGCACGCACCAGCTTCGCGATCAGCCTGCCCGCGAGGTACGTCTTGCCCGCACCGGGCGGGCCCTGGACGGCGAGCGCGGAGCCGTCGAGCGTCTCGACGGCCTCGATCACCGTGTTCACCAGATCCGCCCCGGGCTCGGGCAGGGGCCGGTCGTCCCGCAACCGCGGCGACGTGCGCCGGAGCAGATCGACGCCGGGATGAGCGGGCAGCACCGGCAGCGTGCCGACGACGAGGCGAGCGAGGTCCGCGACCGCGTCGTCCTTGGGGGACGGCCGGACAGGGCTCCCTGGCAGTACCGCCACCGGCCTGTCCGCGGTGGTCTCGTCGGGCGGGCAGCTTTCTTCGAGGGTCAGTTCGACGGCGGTGGCCGAGACGACCTTCGCGTCCCGTGCGGCCGCCCCGTACCGCAGGCGGACGTCGTCGCCGGGGGCGAAGGGATGCGGCCGGTCCGGGTCGCAGCGGAGCATGAGCGAGCGTTTCGCCTTCCGGACCCGGCCCGAAGGCGGCACCCATTCCCCGGCCTCCAGCGAAACCGGGACGGTGCACGCGTTGTCGGTCTCCAGGTCGCCGAGCGGGGCGGCCAGCTGGCGGAAGTACTCCCACCACGCGGGGTTCGTCTCGCGGCGGTGGTAGCCGACGGACGCGGCCAGCAGCGCGCGGGCGCGGTCCTCGCCGGTGAACTCGGTCGGGTCGTCGGGCAGGCCCTCCAGCAGCGGATCGACCAGCGCGGCCAGCTGCGCGGCGCGTTCCGCGCGTTTCTGGGCCGCGACGTCCTCTTCGGTCTGCCGGAGCAGAGCGTCCACATCGGACTCTTCCGGCGGCTCGGCGAGCTCGATCCCTTCCTCCACCCGGACCTTGTGGAGGAACTCGAACAACCGCAGCGTGGAAACGCAGTCGTATTCGTTGTAGTCGCTGATCCCGCGCAGCACTTCGTCCGCGTGTTCGGTCTCGCCGGAGGCGGTGAGCGTCAGGTACTCCTCGTAGGCCTCGATACTCGAAACCGCCGTCTTGACGTCGCCGTCGCGGGCTTCCGGCATGTAGAGCGGTTCGAGGTACTTGATGGAGTACGACCGCTGCGAGACCCGGAGTGCCTTGCGCACCACGGAATACAGGTCCACCAGCCCGCCGCTGCGCAACAAGTGGTCGACGGCGTCCTCGCGGGTCCCGTGCACGGCGGCGAGCCGTTTGATCGCGGTGACCTCGTACGGCGCGTAGTGGTAGACGTGCGAACCGGGATGCTCCGTGAGCCGCGCGGTGGCGAAGTCGACGAACTCCTCGAAAGCTCGCTTCTCCTGCGCCCGGTTGTGAGCCCAGAACGGCGTGAACTTCGTGTCGGCGTCCGCGGTCACCGCGCCGAAGAGGTATTCGAGCCCTTCGCCGGCCAGGGCGTAGGGATCGCCTTCCATGTCGAAGAAGACGTCACCGGGAGCGGGCGGCGGCAAGGTCGCCAGCGCGTCCGGATCGATGATCTCGTAGGCGATCTGCCCGGTGGCGTCCTGCCGGACCTGGATCGCGGCCTGGGCGCGCAGCGTGGTGAACGACGTCGTCGAGATGTCGCGTGGCCGATCCTCCGGTGTGGCGGTCGCGAGCGCGTCGATGGTGCCGAGTCCCGCGGCGACGAGCTTCCGCCGCTGGTCCCCGCGCATTCCCGCGACCAGCGAAAGGTCGCGATCGGCTTCGCGGGCACTCGCGCAATGGGCGGCGTAGGAGCAGCCACCGCAGGCGGGCCGTTCGTCGGCCCACAACGGGACCGGCAGGGTCGGCGGTCGGTTCCGCAGCCGGGCGCGGAGCCGGTCCACCAGCGGGAGGAAGTCGTCGACGCGGAACGAGCGGGTGCTGTGATCACCGAGCAGCAGGTGCATCCGCGGACCCGCGGGCCAGCCGGCGCGGCGCAGGGCGTCGGCGTACGCGGTCAGCTGGACCACCGCAGCGGGCTTCGCGTGCCTGGCCAGCTTCGTGTCGTAGACCTCGTAGCGGCCTTCGTCGTCCCTCATCAGGAAGTCGGCGCGGCCGGAGAACTCGCCGTCGTGGAAGACCGCCTGGTAGATCACCGGCGCGCCCGCCCGAAGCGCCTCTTCGGTGGCTTTCGCGGCGACGACCGGGTCTCGTTCGTCGATCTCGACGACGGCGCTGCGCTCGCCGCGCAGCTTGTCCAGCGTCGCGGCCTCGTGCGCGCGCCCGTGCGTGACCGCCAGCTGATCCGGCCCGGAGCCCGGTCGCGGCGCTCCCGGGAGACCGGCGGCCAGCGCCTGGTTCAGGAGGCTGCGGTGCTCGCATTCGAGCAGGTCGGCGAGATCGGACGGGGTGTACATCGCCCGGGAGTCTCGCATGCACTCGCGGCCGGACGGCCCCGGCGCGCCGGAGTCAGCCCGAGGTTTGGTCGAACGTCAGATGCGAGGTGATCCGGTAGCGGTCGCCGCGGTAGATCGAGCGGGTGTACTCGATCACGCGGCCGCTCTCGTCGCGGGTGGTGCGCTCGAACAACAGTGCCGGGGAGTGCTGCGGGACGCCGAGCAGGCCGGATTCGTCGGCGTCGGTGACGGTCGGCTCGATGATCTGCACGGCCGTCGCGGGGACGACTTCGTACCGCGTGCGGAGCAGTTCGTAGAACGAGCCGGATTCGAAGCCCGCGGCCGTGATGTCCGGTACGAGATCCCGCGGGACCAGGATCCGTTCGATCGCCATCGGCGCCTCTTCGACGACGCGGACGCGGGTGACGGCCACCAGCTGCCGGGCGGGGGAGACCTCGAGTCGTTTGCCGAGCCGGGCGCCCGCCGGGATGGTGGCGAAGTCGATCACCCGGCTGGTCCAGTGGCCCTCGGCGGGCGGGGCGAACTGTTCGCCGCCGGTGGCGGGCACGAGATCCTGGGAGATCTTGCGCGGTGCGGTGAACGTGCCGCGGCCGTGTTCGCGGACCACGAGACCGTCGCGTTCCAGCTCGTCGATCGCGGCCCGCAGGGTGGGGCGCGAGACGCCGATTTCGGTGCTCAGCGCGCGTTCCGAAGGCAGGACCTCGCCCGGCTGCCGCCGCTCGATGAGCAGGCGGAGCCGATCCTTGACCTCTGTTCGCCGCATGACCACAGCCTACCCAGTGGTCATCTCGAATTGGCTGGTGGACAAGTTGTCTAGACCTATTGACTTTACCACTTCACCGGGCGACGGTGGTGGAAACTGACCAGTGGTAAAGGGGACAAGGATGCCGAACCCAGGGAAGTTCCGTTCCGCCACCGTCGCCGCGTTGTCGGTCGCCGCACTGGGGCTCGCGCCGGGTACCGCGACCGGAGCGCCCGCTTGCGGGCAGCTGTTCGACGATTTCCACTACACCTCGCACACCGACGGGCTCTTGTCCCAGCACGGCTGGCAGGTGCGTTCCGGCGCCGGTGGCCCTGGCGTCGGCGGCGCGCGCTGGGCCCCGGAGGGCATCACGTTCCCGACGTCCGACGGTGACAAGGTGCTGCAACTCGCCTCCGTCACCGACGGCACGCCCGCGGGCACGACGCAGACCGAGATCATGCAGCCGGACCGGCGGTTCTTCGAAGGGACCTACGCGGCGCGGATCCGTTTCTCCGACGCGCCGGTGTCCGGTCCGGACGGCGACCGGATCAACCAGACGTTCTTCACGATCAGCCCGCTCCGCTACGACAACGACCCGATCTACAGCGAACTGGACTTCTCGGAGTACCTGCCCAACGGCGGATGGGGCGAGGCGGGGCCGGTCAACTTCCAGACCAGCTGGCACACCTACACGCCGGACCCGTGGTACGCCGAGAACAAGAGCGACAGCCAGCGCCGCAGCATCGACGGCTGGCATTCCGTCGCCGCGACCGTGTCCGGCGGCCATGTGCGGTACTACATCGACGGCGCCCTGGTGGCTGACCACGACCGCGGCGGGCCGTTCGACGTGTACCCGCGGCAGAACATGTCCCTCAATTTCAACCAGTGGTTCATCGACCTCACGCAGCACAGCGGTGGCACGAGCACCTACCTCGAGCAGGTGGATTGGGTCTACTACGCGAAGAACGAGGTCCTGACGCCACAGGCGGCCGCCGATCGGGCCGCCTCGTACCGGTCGGCGGGTGTGCGGTTCGCCGACGATCTCGGTGGCTGTTGAATGTGAGCGGTGGAGCGGCTGACTGAACGTTTCGAGGAGCACCGGACCAGGCTGCGGGCGGTGGCGTACCGGATGCTGGGTTCGGTCAGCGAGGCCGAAGACGCCGTACAGGACACGTGGCTACGGCTCGACCGCGCCGATGCGAGTGAGATCGAGGACCTCGGCGGCTGGCTGACCACGGTGGTGGCGCGGATCTGCCTGAACGTGCTGCGCTCGCGCGACCACCGGCGGGAGGAACCGCTCGACGACCAGTCGTCCGAGCCGATCGACTCCTCGGTCGATCCCGCCGCCGACGCGGTGCTGGCCGACTCGGTCGGCCTCGCGATGCTGGTGGTCCTGGACACGCTGGCCCCCGCCGAACGGCTCGCGTTCGTCCTGCACGACATGTTCGCCGTACCGTTCGACGAGATCGCCCCGCTGATCGACCGCACCCCGGCCGCCGCCCGGCAACTCGCGAGCCGCGCCCGGCGCCGCGTCCAAGGCCGTTCCGCCACCACGGAACCGGACGTCGCGCGACGCCGCCAAGTCGTCGACGCCTACCTGGCAGCAGCCCGCGGCGGAGACTTCGAAGCGCTCCTCGAACTCCTGCACCCCGACGTCGTCCTCCGCGCCGACAAGGCCGCGGGCCCATCGCGCGCGCCGATCTTCCTGCGGGGTGCCGACACGGTGGCCCGTGGTGCTGCGGCCGCTTCGGTGCGGGCGGCCGTCACCCAGCTCGCGCTGGTGAACGGCGGCATCGGACTCGTGATGGCCGACGAAGGACGGCCTTCGGTGGTCCTCGCGTTCGCTTTCGTGGACGGGAAGATCAGCGAGATCGACGTCATCGCGGATCGGGAACGGTTGCGGGGACTGGACTTGGTGATGGTGGACTGAGGCGGGATGCGTATCAGCGCGACCGGGACCGAGTGCTCTGTTCATCTGCCTTTCGGCGGCTGGCCGGAGTGGCTCAGGTCGCCGGCCTTGAAGGCTTCGAAGGCAACGCACAATCCTTCGGTTACGGCGACAAGTGGGGTGCCTATCAGGCGGTCCGGCTCGTCGGCGAACCTCCTTACGTGGCGGTCGATCTAGCCAGCCAGTACCGGGTCGCAGCGCTGAAGGAACTACGTGGTTCTACGTGATAGACAGGCCGCCGCTGGCGCTTCGGGTGATCTATCGCGACATCGCCCATGACGCCGTGGCCAAGGGAGCCTCCGAGAAAGGGCAAGGAGGCTCGATGCGCTCGGGCCGTCACCGACTACATCTGCTCACCGAGGCCCCAGCGGTCGATCTCCGCGAGCGGTTGGCGGGTCGGTCGCAGGGTTCGATGTTCGGCACCTGGTTCAACTGGGCGTGGGCATGCCGAGGGGCCCGTCGCCGGTGGTGGTCGGCGGGCTCCTCGGGTTCAGCGGCGTGGGGTTTGTAGCGGGTCGAGGTATTGCGGTGGGATGAACTCGGGTCGCCCATCTGGTGCTATGTGGACTTTCCAGCCGGATTGTCCGT
>NZ_JBIUAQ010000048.1:0-898 GCF_044547565.1 Amycolatopsis sp. NPDC052450
ACCGCCGCCGCCCTGGAGGCGTATGCGGCGCCGCGGCCGGTGGACGAGTTCGGTCAAGCCGATCTGCGGATGAAATGCGAACGCATGGGTGACGCCTGGGTCGACATCCTCGACCTCGCGACCGCCTGCCCCGATCAGCCCGGCACCAGCGGCTACCGCACTCTGCTGCATGTCACCATCGGGCTCGACGAGTTGAAGTCCGGCCTCGGGACCGCCTGCCTCGACTATGTCGGGACCATGACCGCCCGCGAAGCCCGGCTCGCCGCCTGCGACTGCCTCATGCTCCCGATCGTCATGAGCGCCGCCGGAGAGCCCCTCGATGTGGGACGGCTGCGCCGGTTCGTCACCCCCGGCCAGCGACGAGCGCTGAACATCCGCGACGGCGGCTGCGCGTTCCCCGGGTGTCATCGGCGGCCGAAGAACTGTCACGCTCACCATATTCATCATTGGGCAGACGGCGGCCCTACCGACCTTCGGAACTTGGTGCTGCTGTGCGGTTTTCATCACCGGTTGATCCACCACGGTGATTGGGAAGTCCAGATGGCCGCCGATGGGATACCGGAGTTCATCCCACCTCAATACCGGGACCCGCTCCGACAACCCCGCCGCAACACCCTGCACCACGTCTGACACCGAGGAGCCCGTCAGCCACACCGGCGACGGGCCCCTCACCATGCCCAGCTCGAAGTACGTGAAGGCCCCCTTGCTTGCGCCTAGTGTCCTGCGCCGGAAGTTCGCGCCGTTAAGCCGTGTCGATAGCCGGCCGTTTCGCGCCTGGACCGGGGCATGAGGTGCGTCGCGAAATCCACATTGGCCACCCCCGGGGGGGCCGGAATGGGGGTAGCGCCCCCGGGACCCCCCAACCCCACCACCGCAAACCCCCCCCCCCACACCCACC
>NZ_JBIUAQ010000048.1:908-44268 GCF_044547565.1 Amycolatopsis sp. NPDC052450
CCTTTGGGGGCTCCGCCAACCCCTTTGGCGCGCCGCGTGGGTCCCCATTGGGGGATCCCCCGACACGGTCACCCCACAAGCCCACGAACGAATCCCCGCGACCCGACACCATGAAGTCAGCGGAATGCTCACGGCCTCAGACGACACCATCTTCACCGCGCGAAGCAACAACAAGATCCTTCGGCACCACGCCGAACTACCACACGAACTTCCGACTCGGGACACTAGACGCAAGGAAGGTGTCCTTCACGGAAAGACGATCCGGCCTTCGACCGCAGTGAATGCGAAGACCTTAAGCCTGATGCCGTCGCGCGAGCGCCTCCGAACCTTGAGCGAGCAGAGACACATCGGCGCCGACCAGCACGAACGAAGCGCCGGCATCAAGGTACCGCTGAGCCTGCGCGGGGTCGAACGCGTTGACCCCCACCGGTTTCCCCTGGGCACGGACGGCCTCGAAGGTGCTCAATACCGCCGCGGTGACGTCGGGATGTGTCTGCTTTCCGAGCAGGCCCATCGAGGCGGCCAGGTCGGACGGGCCGACGAACACCCCGTCGACGCCGTCGACCGCGGCGATCTCGGCGGCTGCCGCGACACCTGCCGTCGACTCGATCTGGACGAACAGGGACGTGAACTCCTCGGCCTTCGCGAGGTAGTCCTCGACCCGGTTCCAGCGCGCCGACCGCGACAAAGCACTGCCGACACCGCGCACGCCACGCGGCGGGTAGCGGACGGCACGCACGATGGCCTCCGCCTCCTCCGCGCTGTCGACCATGGGCACCAGCAGGTTCTGCGCGCCCAGGTCGAGCAACTGCTTCAGCGCGACCGCGTCCCCGGACGACGCGCGGACCATCGGCGTGATCGGATACGCGGCGATCGTTTGCAGCAACGTTTGCACCGTTTCGAGTGCGGCGGGGGAGTGCTCGGTGTCGATGAGCAACCAGTCGAGTCCGGAGCCCGCGCAGATCTCCGCGACGACCGCGCTTCCCGACGTGACCCACATGCCGATCCGCGGTCGCTCGGCCAGCTGGTCCCGGAACGGCGGGTCTAGACGAAGCGGCATGTGATCGCCCCCAGGTCCCGGTAGTCGGCGGTCACGGTGTCGCCGGGGTGCACCCACATCGGCCGCGTGAACGAGCCTGCCAGCACGATGTCGCCCGGGTCGAGTTTGTCGCCGTGCTGCGCGAGCTTGTTCGCCAGCCAGGCGACGCCGTTCGCGGGGTGGTTCAGCACGGCGGCGGCGACGCCGGATTCCTCGATGGTTTCGTTGCGGTACAACAGCGCCGAAACCCACCGCAGGTCGACGGCGTCCACCGCGACCGGGTTGCCGCCGTAGACCATCCCGCCCATGGCGGCGTTGTCGCTGATCGTGTCCACGATGGTCCGTCCCGCCATTTCGATGCGCGACGACAGGATCTCCAGTGCGGGCACGACGTACTCGGTCGCGCGCAGCACGTCGAACACCGTGGTGTCCGGTCCGGCGAGGGAATCACGGAGTACGAAGGCCAGCTCGACCTCGATGCGCACGTTCGAGAACCGGCTGTGCTCGATCACGGAACCGTTTTCGAACACCATGTCCGCGAAGATGGCGCCGTAGTCGGGTTCGGTGATCCCGGTGGCGGCCTGCATGACCTTCGAGGTGAGCCCGATCTTGCGCCCGACCGGACGGCGCCCCGCCGCGATGCCCCGCCGCCGCCATTCGTTCTGCACGGCGTACGAGTCCTCGACGGTCATGTCCGGGTAGCGCGCCGTCAGCAGCGGGATCGTCTCCCGGGCCTCCTCCGCGGCCGCCAGTTCGTCGGCGATCGCGGTGATCGTTTCCTGTTCGAGCATGTCCCCGCCTCAGAGCTGGTTGCCGAGTTTGTACTCGCCCTGTTTCCAGGCCGGCAGTTCGCCTTCGTCGTCACCCTTGCGGGTGTACGAGAATCCGTCGGCGCCGATGGTGACTTCCAGTTCGGTTTCCTCGGTTCTCGCGGCCACCGGCTGCGGTTTGCCGTCGAGGTCGAGCACGAGGGAGGCGTCGGTGTACCAGGACGGGACCACCGGTGTGCCCCACCAGTCGCGGCGCTGGTTGTCGTGCACGTCCCAGGTGACGACCGGGTTGTCGGGATCGCCGGTGTAGTAGTCCTGGGTGTAGATCTCGACGCGGTGCCCGTCCGGGTCGCGCAGGTACAGGTAGAAGGCGTTCGAGACGCCGTGTCTGCCGGGGCCGCGTTCGATGTGGTCCGACATCCGCAGCGAGCCGAGTTTGTCGCAAATGGACAGAATGTTGTGCTTTTCGTGCGTGGCGAAGGCGACGTGGTGCATCCGCGGCCCGTCGCCGCCGGTCATCGCGGTGTCGTGCACGGTGGGCTTGCGCCGCATCCAAGCCGCGTACGTGACGCCCTGGTCGTCCTGGATGTCTTCGGTGACACGGAAGTTGAGGTCTTCCATGTGCTTGACCGCGAGCGGCACGTCCGGCGTGACCTGGTTGAAGTGGTCGAGCCGGACCAGCGCGCCCGGGACGTGCAGGTCGTAGCGCCAGCTGAGTCTGTCGACGTGCTGGACGTCGTGGAAGAACTCGAGCGGGAAGCCGAGGGGGTCTTGCACCCGCACCGAGTCGCCGATGCCTGTGGTGAACCCGTTCTCGTTGCGCTCCACCCGGCAGTCCAGCTCCGTGTAGAACGCGACGGCCTTGTCCAGGTCCTCCGGCGACCGGACCCGGTAGGAGAACGCCGCGACCGCGGCGACCGGACCCTGGCGCAGCACGAGGTTGTGATGGATGAACTCGTCGATCGTGCGGAGGCTGACCGTCGTGTCGTCCTCTTCGGTCACCGTCAGTCCGAGCACGTCGGCGTAGAAGGCGCGCGAACGCGCCAGATCGGTGACGACGAGTTCCATGTACGCGCAGCGCAGGACGTCCGGCGGCGGCGATTTCGGAGTGGGGATCGGCTTCATTGCGTCATCCTTTGTGGACGGGGGAACGGGGTCAGCCCTTGCCGAAGGCGGGGTTGTGCACCTCGCCGAGATTGATGTGCACCGCCTGCTGGTCGGTGTAGAAGTCGATGGAGCGGTAGCCGCCCTCGTGCCCCAGCCCGGACGCCTTGACCCCGCCGAAGGGGGTGCGCAGGTCACGGACGTTGTTCGAGTTGAGCCACACCATGCCCGCCTCGACGGACTGCGCGAAGTTGTGCGCCCGCTTGAGGTCGTTGGTCCAGACGTAGGCCGCGAGCCCGTACTTCGTGTTGTTCGCGAGCTCCAGCGCCTCTTCTTCGGTGTCGAACGGCGTGATCGCGACGACCGGGCCGAAGATCTCCTCCTGGAAGATCCGGGCGTCCGGTTTGACGTCGGCGAACACCGTCGGAGCCACGTAGTTCCCGGTCGGGAAGCCGTCGGGGCGGCCGCCGCCGGCGACCAGCCTGGCCTCGGTCTTGCCGATCTCGATGTACTTCATGACCTTGTCGTAGTGCTCGGGGTGCACCAGGGCGCCGACCTCGGTCGCGGGGTCACTCGGGTCCCCGACCTTGACTCGTTGGGCCTGCGCGGCATAACGCCCGACGAACTCGTCGTAGATCGCGCGCTCGACCAGGATCCGGCTGCCCGCGGTGCAGCGTTCGCCGTTGAGCGAGAACACGCCGAAGATCGTCGCGTCGATCGCGGTCTCCAGATCGGCGTCGGCGAAGACGATGGCCGGCGACTTGCCGCCCAGCTCCATCGACAGTCCTTTGAGGAACGGCGCCGCGTTGCCGAAGATCAGGCTGCCGGTGCGGCTCTCACCGGTGAACGAGATCAGCGGGACGTCCGGGTGCTTCACCAGCGCGTCGCCCGCGTCCTCGCCGAAGCCGTTGACGAGGTTGAACACACCCGGCGGCAGCCCGGCCTCCTCGAAGATCTCCGCCCAGAGCGACGCGGAGAGCGGGGTGAACTCGGCGGGCTTGAGCACGACGGTGTTGCCGGTCGCCAGCGCGGGGGCGAGTTTCCACGACTCCAGCATGAACGGCGTGTTCCAGGGCGTGATCAGCCCGGCGACGCCGATCGGTTTGCGGTTCACGTAGTTGATCTGGCGGCCGGGCACCTTGTAGGTGTCGTCGGCCTGCGCGACGATCAGGTCCGCGAAGAACCGGAAGTTCTCCGCGGCCCGGCGGGCCTGGCCCAGCGCCTGCGAGATCGGCAGGCCCGAGTCGAAACTCTCCAGTGCCGCGAGCCGCTTGTCCCGCGACTCGACGAGATCCGCGATGCGGTTCAGCACGCGCGAACGCTCGCGCGGCAGCAGCTTCGGCCAGGGGCCCTCGGTGAACGCCTTCCGCGCGGCGGCGACGGCGCGGTCGATGTCGGCCTTCTTGCCGGCGGCGGCCTGGACGTAGACGTCGTTGGTCACCGGGTCGATCACGTCGAAAACGGCACCGTCGGCCGAGTCGGTGAGTTCGCCGCCGATGTAGTGCCGGATCCGCTCCGGGACGCCGTCCGGGATCGGCCGGGGAGTCGTGCTGGTCAAGATTCCTCCTCAGTCAGCGTTTCGCGCGCTCTCGCGCGTCCAAAAAGGCCTGCATGGTGGCCCAGCGGTGATTGCGCGCGGCGAATTCGATGTCGAGCGGGTCGGCCTTCTCGGAGATCAGCCGGAGGATCTGTTCGTGTTCCTCGACCGACCGGTGCGCGCGGTCGGGGACGAACGCGAAGGTCGAGTCGCGCAGTCCGGACAGCCGGGTCCAGCCCTGGTGCACGAGGTCGAGGATCTGCGGGTTGGGGCAGCATTCGAACAGCAGCGAGTGGAACTGCTGGTTCAGCGCGGTGAACTCGTGTGCGTCGAAGTGGTCCAGCAGCGCGATCATGCGCTCGTTCACGCGGCGGGCCCGCGCGATGTTCTCTTCGGACAGCTGCGGCGCGGACAGCGCGGTGGCGACCCCTTCGACCACGCCGAGGGTTTGCATCGCGTGGACGTACTCGTTCTGGTCCACCATCGCCACGCGTGCGCCGACGTTGCGTTCGAAGGTGACCAGCCGTTCGGCCTCCAGCCGCCGGATCGCCTCGCGCACCGGGACGACGCTCATGTCGAGCGCGCCGGCGATCTCCGCGAGGACGAGCCGGTAGCCGGGTCCGTACTCGTGCCGGGCGATCCGCTCACGCAGCCACTCGTAGGCGAGTTCGGACTTGCTGGTCGTCTTCACTGCTTCTTCTGCCATGCCTCATACCTTTCCCGCCACAACGGGTTCAGCGGGAAGAGCCCCTCGATCGGGCGGCCCTGGCCGACCTGCTCGGCGATCCACGCGTCTTCGTCCTCCTGGACGAGCGTCGCGTCGACGACCTCCTCGGCCAGCGCCGGCGGGATGACGATCACGCCGTCGTCGTCCCCGACGATGATGTCGCCGGGCAGCACGGTGGCACCGCCGCAGGCGACCGCGACGTCGGTGTCCCACGGCACGTGCTTGCGGCCGAGGACCGCCGGATGCGGGCCCTGTGAGAACACCGGGAGCCCGGTCGCGGCGACGGCTTCGAAGTCGCGGACCCCGCCGTCGGTGATCACCCCGGCCGCTCCGAGGTGGCGCGCCCGCAACGCCAGGATGTCCCCGAGCGTCCCGGAACCCTTGTCGCCGCGGGCTTCGATGACGATCACCTCGCCGGCGCCGACCGAGTCGAAAAGGCGTTTCTGCGCGTTGTAACCACCGCCGTGGGATTTGAACAGGTCTTCCCGGTTCGGGACGAAACGCAACGTCCTCGCCGTGCCGACGACCTTCGAGCCGGGCAGATTGGGGTGCACGCCGTCGATCGCGACGTTGTTCAGCCCGCGCTTGCGCAGCTGGGCGGACAAGCCCGCGACTGGCGCACGAAGAAGCTTGGCGCGCAGTTCCTCGCTGAGCGTGGGCGAGTTCTCTTCGACCGCTTCGGCGGGAGTTCCCCAAGCTTCGGCGCGCTGCTTGTCGTCGACCTCTGGCAGGCTGCCGATGTCCGAAAAGGACCGGATCCCCTGGGTGACGGTGGTGTGCAGCCGTCCGCTGCTGGCGGAGGTGCCGGGGACGTCCACTTCGACCACGACGACGTCGCCGGGGGAGACCACCGTCGAACCCGCGGGGGTGCCGGTGAGGATGACGTCGCCCGGTTCGAGCGTGAAGTGCTGGGAGAGATCGGAAACGAACTGCCGCAACGGGAACAGCAGTCCGGCCGTGGTGTCCTCCTGCACCAGGTCGCCGTTCACCCAGGTGCGGATGCGCAGCGACGAGGGATCGATGTCGCGTGCGTCGATGAGGCCGGGACCGAGCGGGGTGTAGCCGTCACCGCCCTTGGAGCGGACGTTGGAGCCCTTGTCCGCCGCACGCAGGTCGTAGAGGCCGAAGTCGTTCGCGGCGGTGACCGCGGCGACGTGGTCCCACGCCTTGTCGGGCTTGACCCACCGGGCCGTGGTGCCGATGACCAGCGCGATCTCGCCCTCGAAGGCCAGTAGTTCGGTGCCTGCGGGACGTTCGACCGTGCCACCTGACGTACCGATCGAGCTCGACGGCTTGAAAAAGTACGACGGGGTCGCCGGACGCCGCCCGCGCTGCGCGGCCCGTGACGCGTAGCTGAGATGGACGGCGATGATCTTGCCCGGCCGGGTGGCATGCGGACCGGACGCGCGGCCGGAAGGCGCTGATGCCTCGTAAGTGCCCATGTTCCCCTGAATCCTCGACCCTTGCTTCGTATCTAATAACGTATATGATTCTGTGCCACAGTGGCAAGGCGGTCACCGAGTGGCCTTCGCCTCGCCCGGGATCCCTGCGGGCCGCCACTCGCGTCAGGCCTATGTCAAAGGAGTCAAGGTGTCGAATCCAGCGCAGGATGAACGCACGCCCGGCCGGACCGCCCCACCGTCTTCCGATCGACGTCGGGTCGCCTTCGCGACCGTCGTCGGCACCACGGTCGAGTGGTACGACTTCTTCGTTTACGCGTCCGCCGCCGGTCTCGTCTTCGGCAAGCTGTTCTTCTCCGGCCTCGGCGCGAACAGCACCCTCGTTTCCTTCGCCACGGTGGGCGTGAGCTTCCTGTTCCGCCCGCTCGGCGCCTTCCTCGCCGGGCACTTCGGAGACAAGTACGGCCGTCGCGTGGTCCTGGTGCTCACCCTGATCCTGATGGGCGTCGCGACCACGTTGATCGGCGTGCTCCCCACCTTCGACCAGATCGGCGTCGCCGCGCCGGTGCTGCTGATCCTGCTGCGGATCCTGCAGGGCGTTTCGGCGGGCGGTGAATGGGGCGGCGCCGTCCTGATGGCCGTCGAGCACGCGCCGTCGAAGCGCCGGGGACTTTTCGGTGCGTCGCCGCAGATCGGCGTCCCGCTCGGCCTGCTGCTGGCTTCCGGTGTCCTGGCGCTGACCAGTCTGCTCGTCCCCGGCCAGGCGTTCCTCGACTGGGGCTGGCGCATCCCGTTCCTGCTCAGCGTCGGGCTGATCCTGGTCGGTCACTATGTGCGGCGTCGCGTCGAGGAGAGCCCGGTCTTCCGTGAGATAGCCGAACGCCGGGAGCAGACCCGGACCCCGATCATCCAGCTGTTCCGCAAGCACTCCGTGCTCGTCCTGGTGGCCGCGCTGGTGTTCGCGGGCAACAACGCGGTCGGCTACATGACCACCGGCGGCTACATCCAGAACTACGCGACCAATCCGAAGGGTCCGATCGGCCTCGATCGCGGGCCGGTGCTGTGGGCGGTCACCGCGTCGGCGGCGACCTGGCTGCTCTCGACGTGGGCGGCGGGCGCGGTGTCCGACCGGATCGGCAGGCGGCGCACGTATGTGCTGGGCTGGATCGCGCAGCTTGCCGGCGTCGCGGTGCTCTTTCCCTTGGTGGATACCGGGAACGTCGTGTTGTTGGCGCTCGGGTTGATCATCCTCAGTGTCGGGCTCGGGTTCACCTACGGCCAGCAGGCGGCGTTCTACGCGGAGCTGTTCCCCGCCTCGATCCGGTTCTCCGGCGTTTCGATCTCCTACGCGCTCGGCGCGATCCTCGGTGGCGCTTTCGCGCCGACGATCGCCACCGCCCTGGTCGGCGCGACAGGCACGTCGGTGTCCGTGGCCGTCTACTTGGCCGGGATGACCGTCGTCGGCCTCATCGCCACTTTGCTGCTGCGCGACCGGTCGGGGATTCCGCTCGGGCCGGACCATGAGGCCGAGCAGGCGGTGAGCCCGCTGCGGTTCGGCAAGTGATCAGGCCGTCCGTGACGCTCACCCGCCGAGAGCGTCACGGACGGCCTTCGCCGCCGCCTTGAGCCGCTCCGCGAGCTCGGCGGGGGCCCGCGTGCTCGACAGATAGACGACAGCGAGTGCCGCCGGGTTGTGGCCGCGAAGGGGGAGCGGCACCGCTACGGAACTGAGGTTTTCGATCACTTCGCCATGGCTGTCCGCGTAACCGCGGGCGGCGACTTCCCGCACTTCTTCGGGCCAGTCTTCCGACGGCAGTTGGGAAAGGATCGCGCGGCCGGGAGCGCCCGCGGTGAACGGATGCCTGGACCCCGGGCGCTGCGCGACGGACGCGACGGCGTGCCGGGGTTCCACGCTGACCAGGGTCACGCATTCCTCGCGGTCCATCACCGCCACGAAACACGTCATGCCGAGTTCGTTCGCGACCGCGGTCAATTCGGGCAGCGCGGCGGCCTGCAGGTCGTGCTTGATCCCCGCCGCGAGCGCAGCCAGGCGCGTGCCGAGTTCGAATTTCCCCGCGGGCTCCCGCGTGAGAAGCCCGTGGTCTTCGAGCGTGCGGATGAGCCGGTACGCGATCGACCGATGGACGCCGAGACGTTCGGCGATCTGGTCGACGCTGAGCGCTTCTTGGGCATCGGCAAGGACTTCGAGCACGCGGATGCCTCGGCTGAGCGTCTGGGACGTGCTCGTGGTCTTGCGGGAGTCCGAAACCATCGTATACGATCCATTTCGATAGTTGAACTGTCTGTTCGATTATAGAACAGGAATCGACGATGATGTCACGCGAAACCAGTTTCTCGCCGGGTTCGAGCCTCTATCGGCCGCCCGCACAGTTCTTCCGCGGCTGTCTCGGCCGCTTCGCGACGGGTGTCGCGGTGGTGACCTTCGATGCCGCGACGAAACGGCACGGCCTGACGGTGAACTCCTTCACCGCGGTCTCGATGGATCCGCCGCTCGTCCTCGTCTCGATCCAGCGCACCGTGAAAAGCCACGACCTGCTCGCGGGCCGCCCGTTCGCGGTCAACGTCCTCGGTGCCGAACAGGAGGCGCTCGCGATGAACTTCGCCGGCCGTCCGACTCCCGAAGGCGCGCCGGCATGGGTCGAAGGCGGACACGCGCCGCGGCTCGGCGGCGTCCTCAGCTGGTTCGACTGCACGCCGTGGGCGGCCTACGACGGTGGCGACCACACCCTGTTCCTCGGCGAAGTGCAGGAATTCGACTATCGCTCCGGCGACGCGCTCGGCTTCGTCAACGGGCAGTTCTCGACCATCCACGAATCCGCGCAAGGCCACGAATCCCTTTTCTGACAACGACGTCCACCCGAGAAGGAGCACCACATGGGAGCCCGTACCGGACAGCAGTACCTCGACAAGCTCAACGGGATGACGCCGGAGTTGTACGTCGACGGCGAGAAGGTGACCTCGAAGGTCGCCGAACACCCGGCGTTCCGCAACAACGCGCTGACTTACGCGAAGCTGTTCGACCTTCAGCACGACCCGGCGCACCGTGACGTCCTGACCTACGAATCGCCGACCACGGGGGAGCGTGTCGGAACGTCGTTCCTGGTGCCGCGCACCGAAGAAGACCTCAAGCGCCGCCGCGCCGCCTTCTCCGTGTGGGCGCAGTACTCCAACGGCTTCCTCGGCCGCACCGGCGACTACATGAACTCGTCGCTCACCGCGCTGTCGACCGCGAAGAAGTTCTTCTCGCAGGCCGATCCCGTCTTCGGTGAGCGCATCGAGAAGTACTACGAGATGGCGCGCGAGAACGACCTCCTCGCGACGCACACCCTGATCCCGCCGCAGGTCAACCGTTCGGTGTCGGGGAGCCAGCAGGGCGGCGGCAACCTGTCGGCGAAGGTGGTCGAAGAACGAGAAGACGGCATCGTCGTCCGCGGCGCCCGGATGCTCGCCACCATCGCGCCGATCGCGGACGAACTCCTGGTGTTCCCGTCGACAGTGCTGCGCGGAACCCCCGAGGACGCGCCGTACTCCTACGCTTTCGCCGTCCCGAACGACGCGCCAGGGCTGAAGTACTTCTGCCGCGCCGGACTCGACCACGGCCGCTCGCGGTTCGACGAGCCGCTCGCCTCGCGGTTCGAGGAGATGGACGCGGTCGTGGTGTTCGACGACGTCTTCGTCCCGAACGAGCGGGTGTTCCTGCTGGGGCATCCGGAACTGTGCAACGCCTGGTATTCCGAGACCGGCGCCGGGGCGCTCATGACCCACCAGGTCGTCACGCGCACGCTGGCCAAGACGGAGTTCTACCTCGGCCTCGCCAGTGAGATCGCCGCCGCGATCGGCATCGGCGGCTTCCAGCACATCCAGCAGGATCTGTCCGAGCTGATCTCCTACGTCGAAATCGAGAAGGCCGTGCTGCGCGCGGCGGAGGCCGACGGGAAACTGAGCGAGGATGGCGTCTTCCTGCCCAAATGGGAAGTCCTCAACGCCGCCCGGAACTGGTACCCCACCAAGGTCTCGCCGCGGCTGACCGAGATCATCCGCAAGTTTTCGGCGTCCGGCCTCATGGCTCTGCCGGGCGAAGCGGACTTCGAGGCCGAAGGCCGCCCTGACATCGACACCTACCTCCAGTCGGCCACGCTGCCCGCGAAGGACCGCGCGCGGCTGTTCAAGCTCGCGTTCGACGCGTCGGTCTCGAGTTTCGCCGGGCGTGAGTCGCTGTACGAGTACTTCTTCTTCGGCGACCCGGTGCGGATGGCGGGAGCCCAGGTCAACGCGTACCCGCGGGAGGCACTGCAGGAACGGGTCCGCGAACTGCTGGCGCGAGACGAGTGACTGCGGATTTCGCCGATGAATGAATATTCCTGCGCGATTTCGTTGAGATCGCCGTAAATGTGAGCGGATCGCGATAACGGAAAGCGTCCGTCGCCCACCGGGTGGCGGGCGCTTTTCGTGCGATCGGGCGAGTGGCTATGTATCGGCCATGATGTGTCCCGCTTTTGTCCAAAGTTCGCGTTCACGAATCCGTGATCAGGTTACGACGTTCGAGTTAACCTCCGCATTGGCCGTTCAAGTCCGCCATATCCGTGCGCAAAAATCCAGGATGGTCCGATCGACGGAGACCAGGCGAGGCGGCAGGGGGAGACATGATCGAAACCATGCAGTGCGCGGGTGCGGATTTCTGTGAAGAGCTTTCAGGTGCTGACGACACCTCCTTCGCCCGTTTCTACGAAGGCGACCCATCGTCCCGGCTGATATATTCAACAGAAAATTTGACCCTGCTGGCAGATATGTCACCGCTCGTCCTCGGGCATCTCCTGCTCCTTCCGTCGAACCACTACATGTCGTTCGCTCAGGTACTTTCCCTCCATGAGGCGGAGGTGTCAGGCTTTCTCGCCGAGATCGTGCCGCTGTATCGCGAGGCATTCGGTGAGCCGCTGATCCTGGAGCACGGGTCGAGTGCCGGACAGGAGAGCCACGCCTGCATCACGCACGCGCATCTGCACTTTCTCCCCATCGATGGGGACGCCGTTGACGATCATCTCATCGCGGACGCCCTCGCCTACCGGGATCTGGGCTCGCTCGGGGAACTCGCGCTCTCGCCGTGGCCGTCTTCGGCCTATTTTCTCCGCGTGTACCGGGAAAGGGTCCGGGTCTATCGGCCGACAGGGGAGCAGAAAAGGCAGTATCTGCGTTCGGTCGCCGGAGCCGTGCTGGCGATCGAGGACCCGGAATGGGATTACGCGGTGGTGATGCGGAAGGGGGAGCTTCGCCGGACCATGCGAATGGTGGACTACTGGCCGGGAAAATTGAGCGGCAACGTCATGACCGTCGATGCGGAGCTGTCCTGTGGTGAGTGAGAAATTCTCGGACGAACCGACCAGGCTGGCACAGACGATCGTTCCGTTGTTCGCTCGCCAGGCAGGTGCGTTCGCTCCGGTTTCGTTTCCGGACGGCGGCCGCGTGGAGCTGACCACGGGAGCCGATGCTCAAGACGACTGCGCGGTCTTCCGGCTGGCCGGGAGCCATGACCTCGTGGTGGGCACCGACTACGTCCGTGGCCCCAAATTCAGGCTGTACGAGATGGGGTACCTGGACGAATACGACCTGGGGTACTACCTGGTCGCGGCGAACTTGAGCGATATCGCCGCGATGGGCGCGAAGCCGATCGGGCTGCTTTCGGTCGTACGGTACCCGGCCGAAATGGACGACGCCCTGTTCAGCCTCGTCATGCGAGGCATCCGTGACGCGTGTGCCGCGTTCGGTTGCTTCAACGTGGGTGGTGACATCGGTGGCGCGGAACGTCTGATCCTCTCCGCCTCGGCTCTGGGGGTTTGCCCGGCAGGCAAGGCGTTGTTGCGGTCCGGCGCGAAACCCGGCGACGTCGTATGCCTCACGGCCCCGACCGGCCCCGCCGGGGCCGCGATGGCGTATCTGCGCTCCGGCGTCCCGGACCTGGTCATCGACAGCCTGCTTCCCTCGTTGCTCGCCAACTGGAAGCGGCCGGTGGCCAGGGTGGGCGAGGGACTCGTGCTCGGGGCCAGCGGAGTGGTCACGAGCTGCCAGGACACCTCGGACGGTCTGAAGGCCACCTTGCTGGGTATCGCCGAGTCGAGTGGTGTCGGGATCGACGTCGACGAGCGGTCCATTCCCGTCCCCAAGGCGGTGGCCGCCGTGGCTGCCCATGTGGACGTGGAGCCGTTGAGCCTGGTCATGGGGGATTCGGTCGATTTCGAGCTCGTCTTCACCGTATCTCCCGGCCAGGTGGACGATCTCGCCGAAGCGTTGAGCTTCCACAGGATCGGGGTGGTCACCGAGAAGCGCGAAGTGGTGCTGACCGGTGAGAACGGCGAGCGTACGGACCTTCCCGGCAAGGCGTGGCGGCACCAGGGCGACGGAAAGACATGAGACGGAAGACGGCCAAGGCCGCGGACAAGGCGATCCTGCTGTCGGCGACCCTGTTCCTGGCGGGCAAGGCCTACAACGTACCTTCGAAGCTCTTCTGGGATGACCTCCTGACCGGCCGCCCTTACCTGTTGCTGGTCGTTCTCGTCGTGGCCGGTGTTTTCGGCGCTTTCACACCCTTCGAAAGCTGGCAGCGACGCTCCTTTGTGGACCGGAACGTCATGATGCGTCGCCGTGTCCTGTCCACGTTCGGCAGATTGCTCGATATCAGTGCGAAAATCGATCCGCCACTGGACACCGGCGATCTGGCACTCCATGTCTGGCGGAAGACGCGCACGCTGCGACATCCGGTACAAGGTGTGCTGAAACGACTTTCCTCCTATCGGATGTCATCCTTCCCGGCGACGCGGAGCTTTGCCCCGGCGCGAGGCATCGGGGCTGTGGGATTGCGCTGGCAACACGACCGTGAGGTGCGGTTCGACGTCGCGCCCTTGGTGGAGCACCTCACCGACCCGGCGAAATACGAAGACCACGTGACAAGGTACGGACCGGAATCGGTGATGAACCTGACGTGGGAGGAGTTCCGGGTCCTCCAGCATCGAACGGCGCTCTTCGTCACGCCGATCAGGAGCGGGCGCAACAAGTTCGTCGGCTGCGTGAGCGTCGACGCCGGCCGGGGTTACGACGTGCTCGACAGGCGGGAGTTGCTCGAGGAGATGACGAACCTGGGCATGGCCATCGGCCGTGAGGACTTCGAATGCACCTGAACGACGAAGACTTGCGTGCCCTCGTGTCACGTAACCGCTCGGCCTACGACGAGAGCGCCGCCGCCTTCATCCGGGCCACGGACACACTCGACAAATTTCCCGGTCTCGACCGTGAGTTGGATCGGTTCTTCGAGTCCTTGCCGGGTGCTCTCGTACTGGACCTCGGCAGTGGCGCCGGCCGCGATTCCGAGTACCTGATCGAGCGAGGTGCGGCCGTCGTCGCGACCGACCTCAGCGAAGAGTTGCTCCGGCACACCCGCTGTCGGTGTGCGGTCTTCGGCGCGGTGCAGTGCGATCTCCTGGCCCTGCCGTTCGCCGCCGGAGTGTTCGACGGCGTCTGGGCCTGCGCGAGCGTCCTGCATCTCCCGAGCGAGGTGCATCCTCACGTCTTCTCCGAGCTCCATCGAGTGCTCGCGCCCCGCGGTGTCACCGCGATCAGCCTCAAGGAAGGGGAAGGCGAAGGATGGATGCGAAGCGCGCGTATGTCGTCCTCGCGCTGGTTCTCGTTACGCAGGCCCGAAGCCATTGTGGCTGAGCTGGCCGCTGTCGGCTTCGTATCGGTCCGGGTCTTGCCGAGCGGGCGTGGCAACTGGTTCGTGGTGGAGGCGAGGAAGGCTCAAACAAGCCATTCGTCGGGATTGGTCCCCGGCAGGACGTGACGGATACCGCCTCGAGGGTCCGGCACGTCACCCTCGTAGCGTGGGATCAGGTGGATGTGCAGGTGGTCGATCGTCCTGCCCGCGGCCTGCCCCTCGTTCACGCCGATGGTGTATCCGTCCGGTTGGAACTGTTCTTCGATCTTGTGCCATGCCCGCTTGATCAGGGCATAGACTTCGGCGTGCTCACTCGCTGTGAGAGCGAAGTAGGACTCCACATGTCTTTTCGGGACAACTTCGACATGCCCCTTTGCCGCCGGGAAGTTGTCCCAGCGGACATAGATCTCGCGTCCTTCGAACAGTACGTCATTGACCGAGGCGTCATCGAAATGGCAAAAGAGACATTCGGCTGTCACCGGTTCGGCTTCGTTTTCCTTCGCCATCGCCGGTCTCATAACCGATACTCCTTGTCATTGATCGATCACTTGAAGTCATACCCGTGGTCAACTTAGCTTCGTCGCAGACAAAGCAGAAGCGTACTCGCACTATCGGTTGATCTCTAAGCCTCTGTTACGACACGCCGACGACATGCGGTTCAGCACCTGCATGAGCGTGAGTTCGGAGGTGTCGATTCTGATGGCGTCCTCCGCGGCGGCCAGCGGTGACGACGTTCGGGACATATCGGCGGCATCTCGGCGAACCACGTCGCTGAGAACCTGCTCGTAAGAGGCTGCCCGCTCTTGACGTACTCGCCGCATCGCCCTGATTTCGGGCCTGGCGGTCAAGTAGAACTTCACGGTAGCGGCGGGAAAGATGGCAGTGCCGATGTCTCGCCCCTCGATGACGCACCGTGTCTGTGCTCCGGCCCAAAGCCTGATGAGGCTGGTGACACGCTGGCGGACCTCCGCGATCTTGGCCACGGCCGAGACGGCGACGTTGACGGGGGCCGCGCGCAGTTTGTCAGGTGCGTAGCGCTCGGAAGTCAGCAGGCCTGCCGAACGGCTCTCCGTTATCAATTCGTCACACAGTCCGGTGATCTTCCCGGCGTTGTCGACCGGAATTTCCCGTTGAAGCGCCTCGAAAGCGATGATGCGGTAAGTCCTGCCGCTTTCGAGATAGCGAAGGTCGAATGATCTCGCCAGTTCAAGACAGGTGGTGGTCTTGCCCGCCGCCGCCGGACCATCCACCGCCACGACGGTGTTGAAGCCTTGTTCGGGCATGATTATTCCTTGACGGTGTGCACTGGATGAGGCCGGACTGTGGGGAGTAGGGCGCAGACGCTACCACGGGGGACGTGAGTCGTGGCCACGTGTGCGTGGGGCCCCGGAGCAGCGGATCTGCGGGGAATCACGCTCTGCCAACGAATTGTGGGTCCCGGCCGAGAGGCGTGTGCGGGACGGTCGGCGACGCTCCGGCGTGCTCACTCACTCGTCCAGGTGTCCTGTAGTGCCACTTTTGTGTTGATGTGCACCAAAAGCCCCTGGTGACAGTGGAGATTCCTTGCCTCCGGAGCAAGTTTCGTTCGATTTTCGCACCTTCGTGTGGTCATCGATGCGCGGTCCAGACCAGTGGCCGGGGGCGCTTCGTGGATATCGCAAACCGTCGATCAATGCGTTTTCGGCCGGTTGTTTGTCCGGAGTGAAAATTCTTGAAGAGAATCTGTAACGTAAGCCACAAAAGCGGCGTCGATATGGGTAACCGCCCTTGCCGTGTCCGGCGGCCGAATCGTCCCAGTTGCCTCAAGCTCGCCGTCGTGGCGCGTGAAGGGCTCGCGGCGCTCGGCCTTCGTGTCCTCGGTGGGTGCGGACTTGAGGCAGCGAGACACGCCCGGGATCCGAGAACTTGATTCATTCCAGAAAATGGGCCAGACTGCGCTCGTGCCCACGACCCCGGAGTTCGAGCGGATGCTGCGCGGGGCCGCCCTGCGCGTGACGCGTCCGAGGGTGGCCGTGCTGACAGCGGTCCGCGACCACCCGCACGCCGACACCGATTCGATCATCGGTGCCGTGCGTTCCGAGCTGGGAGAGGTCTCTCATCAGGCCATCTACGACGTGTTGCGGGCACTGACCGCCGCGGGTCTCGTCCGGCGGATCCAGCCGTCGGGATCCGTGGCACGCTACGAGTCCCGGGTCGGGGACAACCACCACCACGTCGTGTGCCGATCATGTGGAGCCATCGCCGACGTCGACTGCGCCGTCGGTCCCGCCCCCTGTTTGACCGCGTCGAACGATCAAGGCTTTCTGATCGAAGAGGCCGAGGTCATCTACTGGGGCCGGTGCCCCGACTGTGCGATCGAACCCCGTTCCTGAACCCCGCCAGTTCTTATTCCCGGAAGGATCCCCGTGTCTGACAGCCCGGACGCCGTCGTCGGCGAAATGAACGAAGAGAGCGCGGGCGGCTGCCCCGTCTCGTCGGGCCGCCGCAACCACCCCACCGAAGGCGCGGGCAACCGTGACTGGTGGCCGAACCAGCTCAACCTGAAGATCCTCCGGAAGCACTCCGCCGCCTCCGACCCGATGGACGCCGGGTTCGACTACGCCGCCGAGTTCAAGACCGTCGACCTCGACGAGCTCGCCAAGGACGTCGACGCCGTCCTCACGACTTCGCAGGACTGGTGGCCCGCGGACTTCGGCCACTACGGCGGCTTCATGATCCGCATGGCGTGGCACAGCGCGGGCACGTACCGGATCGAGGACGGCCGCGGCGGCGCCGGCGCGGGCATGCAGCGCTTCGCCCCGCTCAACAGCTGGCCGGACAACGGCAACCTGGACAAGGCCCGCCGTCTGCTGTGGCCGGTCAAGAAGAAGTACGGCCGCAAGATCTCGTGGGCCGACCTGATGATCTTCACCGGCAACCGCGCCCTGGAGACCATGGGCTTCAAGACCTTCGGCTTCGCCGGTGGCCGCGCGGACGTGTGGGAGCCGGACGAGGACGTGTACTGGGGTCCCGAGCGCACGTGGCTCGGCGACGAGCGCTACACCGGTGACCGTCAGCTCGAGGGCCCGCTGGCCGCCGTGCAGATGGGTCTCATCTACGTGAACCCGGAAGGCCCGAACGCCAACCCGGACCCGCTGGCCGCCGCCCGCGACATCCGCGAGACCTTCGGCCGCATGGCGATGAACGACGAGGAGACCGTCGCGCTGATCGCCGGCGGGCACACCTTCGGCAAGACCCACGGCGCGGCGGACCCGGACAAGTACGTCGGTGCCGAGCCCGAGGGCGCTTCGATCGAGGAGCAGGGCCTCGGCTGGAAGAACACCTTCGGCAGCGGCAAGGGCCGGGACGCGATCACCAGTGGCCTCGAGGTCACCTGGACGCCGACCCCGACCCAGTGGAGCAACTGGTTCTTCCACAACCTGTTCGAGTACGACTGGGAGCTGACCAAGAGCCCGGCGGGCGCCCACCAGTGGACGCCGAAGGACGGCAAGGCGAAGAACACCGTGCCGGATCCCGAGGACGGCAAGCTCAACCGCGCGCCCGGCATGCTCACCACCGACCTGGCGCTGCGTTTCGACCCGGTCTACGAGCAGATCTCGCGCCGGTTCTACGAGAACCCGGACCAGTTCGCGGACGCCTTCGCCCGCGCCTGGTTCAAGCTGACCCACCGCGACATGGGCCCGGTCCAGCGCTACCTCGGCCCGCTGGTGCCGCAGGAGACGCTGATCTGGCAGGACCCGGTGCCCGCCGTCGACCACGAGCTGATCGACGACGCGGACATCGCCTCCCTCAAGGAGAAGCTGCTCGCTTCGGGACTGTCGGTCTCGCAGCTGGTCTCCACCGCGTGGGCGTCGGCCTCGACCTTCCGCGGCAGCGACAAGCGCGGTGGCGCGAACGGTGCCCGCATCCGTCTCGAGCCGCAGCGTGACTGGGAGGTCAATGACCCGCAGACGCTGGGTCAGGTCCTGCGGACCCTGGAAGGGGTCCAGGAGGCGTTCAACAGCGCCCAGACCGGCGGCAAGAAGGTCTCGCTGGCCGACCTGATCGTGCTCGGTGGCGTCGCCGCCGTCGAGCAGGCCGCCAAGGACGGCGGCGTCGAGGTCGAGGTGCCGTTCACTCCGGGCCGCACCGACGCGACGCCGGAGCAGACCGACGTCGAGTCGTTCGCCCCGCTCGAGCCGACCGTCGACGGCTTCCGCAACTACCGCGGCAAGGGCCACCGTCTCCCGACGGAGTACCTGCTCCTCGACCGCGCGAACCTGCTGAACCTGAACGCGCCCGAGCTGACCGTCCTCGTCGGCGGCCTGCGTGTGCTCGGCGCCAACGCCCAGCAGTCCCCGCACGGCGTGTTCACCCAGAAGGTGGGGTCGCTGACCAACGACTTCTTCGTGAACCTGCTCGACATGGGCGTCCAGTGGACCGCCACGTCCGCTGACGCGGAGACCTTCGAAGGCCGCGACTCCGCGACCGGCGAGGTCAAGTGGACCGGCACCCGTGCCGACCTCGTGTTCGGGTCGAACTCCGAGCTTCGCGCGGTGGCGGAGGTCTACGCCAGCGACGACGCCAAGGAGAAGTTCGTCCGTGACTTCGTGTCGGCGTGGGACAAGGTCATGAACCTCGACCGTTACGACCTGGTCTGAGCTTGATCCGAGCGTCCGGGCCCGTCGCTTCCGCGGCGGGCCCGGACGTTTTCATTGGTGCTGTATATCGGGCTCCGGGTAGTCGCCCGCCTTGCGTTCGAGCGCGGTCGTGAGCAGACCCAGCGCGATCATGCCGAGGCCGAGACCCAGATGCAGCCAGTTGTCGGCGACGTTGAACGGCAGGAAGTTCCCCGGGCTGCTCTGGGGGATCACCAGTCCGATGATCCACAGGAGCAGATAGATCCCGCCGCCGACCATCAGGAAGACACGGGAAGCGGCGCGTTTGCGAGCGGCGAGCACACCCACCACGCCGAACAGCAGATGCACCAGGTTGTGCAGGATCGACACGGCGAAGACACCGAACAAGCGGGCTTCGGAATGGTGTCCGGCGAATTCCAGCCCCTCGTAGCCGGTCGTGACGCCTGGGATGAAGCCGAGCACACCGACCGCGAGAAAGGCCACGCCGACGATCAGGGCGGCCACCTGCGGCGGATGCCGTCGGGTGCCGTGTGTCACGCCTTCTTGTTCCATACCGGCCGAGTACCCCGCGTTCTCCGGGGCAATCCTCCCGCCGCGCGTCCGGCCACCTGGTCGGACAGACTGAGCGTCGGGTTTCGGAATGCGAGGAGGAGGATCGGGTGCCGGAACTACTGGCCGCGGGTGGTTGGGGCCTACTGGCCGGGTCGGCCTTGCTGCTCGGCGCGGTGGCGGGCTTCCTGGCCCGGATCCCGGGCAAGGCCGTCGCAGGCGTCATGGCCTTCGGCAGCGGCGTGCTGATCTCCGCCGTCTCCTTCGAGCTGATCGCCGAAGCGCACGAGAAGGGCGGTTTCCTGCCGACCGCGCTCGGCGCTCTCGGCGGTGCGCTGATCTACACCCTCGCCAATGTCGCTCTCGCCCGGCGAGGCGCCCGCCATCGCAAACGCTCCGGTGACCAGCAGCCGTCCGAAACCGAGCAAGCGGGCTCCGGGACCGCCATCGCGCTCGGTGCCCTGCTGGACGGCGTCCCAGAATCGATGGTGATCGGCACGAGCCTGCTCGGCGGCGGAAGCGTCAGTGTCGTGACCGTGGCCGCCGTGTTCATCAGCAACGTTCCGGAAGGGCTGTCCAGCGCCGCGGGGATGAAGCGGGCGGGCCGGAGTCCGCGCTACGTTTTCCTTCTGTGGAGTGGTATCGCCGTGATCAGCGGGGTGGCGGCCATGCTCGGCTACGGCGTTCTCGGTGGTGCGTCCGGTGCCACCCTGGCGGTGATCACCGCGATCGCCGGCGGCGCGATCCTCGCCATGATCGCCGACACGATGATCCCCGAGGCCTTCGACGACGCTCAGTTGTGGACCGGGCTGATCACGGTCGCCGGTTTCCTCACCGCGTTCGGCCTTTCGCACGTCGGCGGCTGAGCCAGGGTGGCCCGGACGTCATCTGGTTCAGACTTCGCCCGACGCCAGCAAGGTGAGCAATTCGGCGTGCCCGGCCTGGGTGATCAGGCTGGCGGCGTCGAAGTAGATGCGCTCGTTGGTGATCCGGTCCTCGTCGAAGAAGAACACCGCGATGATCGGCACCCGGAACGCCTTGGCGGTGGGCGGACGGCCGTAGAACTCGCCGAGGTTGGTGCCGAGCAGGTCGAACTCGACGATGACCGACTCGTCGGCGAAGTGGTACCGGACGTTGTCGTGCCGTTGGTCCGGGAAAGCCGTCCGGGTCATGCGGTAGTACGCCATGACCTCTTCGTCACCGTCGAAGATCTGCCCGGTCGCCATGATCTCGTAGTGCGGATGGCCGTTGAAGGTGCCCAGTGTGCGCTCGAACTCGTGGGCCACCTCGGTGTCCATATGCTCTTCGATGATCTTGTGGCGGCGTTCGCGCAGGTCTTCGCTGATCACTGGTCCTCCGGGTCGTTACTGGTCGCGATCCGGAGCCTACCGCCCGCGGCCTCGTCGTCGGTTCCGTAGAGCAGGCTGCCGCACGAGCGCGAAAGGCAGGTCAAGGCCTCGATCTTGTGCCCGGGGAAGTCGCCGATCTTCGCCGGGACGGGGGAGAGGGCGATCGAGCCGTCGGAGCGGAGGACCCCCGCCGCGTACACGGCCGAGTCGAACGGGCCCTCGTCGCCGGGATCGGAGGCGGCCGAGACCAGGACGCGGTCGTCCGCGGTGATCTCGACGTCCGAGGTGTGCCGGACGTCGGTGGCCGGGTACGGGACCCGGAACGGGACCGACTTCGGCTTCTTGAAGGACAGCTTCGAGACGGAGAACTCCGCGGAGTAGAGCGTGGCGGGCCGGGCGTCCTGACCGCGGTCCGCCCAGATCGCGAACAATCGGTCATTCACCTTTTTCAGCGCGAAACCCTCGTAATTGTCGTCCGGGTCGCCGGTGGGGACCCGGAAAGCGCCGAGCACTTTCAGCCGCCGGTCTTTCAGCTTGATGTGGAAACCTTTTCCGTCACTGGCGAGCGCGATGAATTCGCCGGTCCTTCCCGGCACCCCTTCGGCCGCTTCCAGATCGACCGGGAGTTCGCCCGGCCAGCCGATCGGGTCCACTTTGGATACTTTGCCGTCCTCGAGCCGGACCTGGACGGCCCGGTTCTCACCGGGTTTCTTGTTGTCCCGCACGACGAGCGCGTCGATCCGGTCACCGTCGCGGGCGAGGACGGCGACGCCGCTGACACCGGAGGTCATACCGGTGCCGATGGATTCCCAGCCGTCGCCCGCGAGTGCCGCTGACGGCAGGAGCAGAGGGATGGCCAAAGCCGGAAGAATTGCCAGGGAGGTGAATTTCATGCCGACAAAGTAGTTCAGGAACGGGCAGGGATAAAGGCCGGAATCGATGCACTCCATTCCGGCGCGGATCCGCGCCGGAATGGAGTGGCGGCTCAGCCGCAGGAGAGGGTGCCGGCGCGGAGCGCGTGGCCGCCTTCATTCCCGTCGTCCGCCCAGACCACCTGCTTGCTTCCCGACGCGCAGGCGCTCGCGATGGCGAAGCCTTCGTTGTTGTAGTCCGGCATTCCGCTCGGACGGTCGTACGTGGCGGTCACGGCGAACTTGCCCTGCGCGCCGACGGCGAGCGTCGTCGAGGCACCGCCGCAGTTGTCGTCGCAGACCGCCCACAGCTTGCCGGTCGAAGCTTCGTATTCGAGCTCCATGATGGAGTCGAGCCCGCTCGCGAAGCTCGCGACGCGGGTGTACTTCCCGCCCGCCTGGTCGAGCGCGTAGGCGTAGATCATCCCGTTGCTCTCGAGGCCGACGAGGTAGAGGCCGGTGCCGTGACCGGGGTAGCTGCCCGGGTTGTACGGCGCTTTCGTGCGCTCGTCCACGAATCCCTTCGCGGTGAGGGCGCTGTCCGGGACCCACGAGACGGCTTCGAGGCCGTCGTTGGCCGAAACCTTCGGCAGATCCGCGGTCAGATCCCATTCGGCCTTGGCGGTGAGGGTCTTGGCCGAGCCGGAGACGTCGTACCGGAGCACCTTGAGCGCGCTCGTCTTGCTGTTGTCGCCGTCCCGCTCGGTGGCCGCGACCACGCCGTCCGGGGTGGCCACGACCGCTTCGGCGTCCGGATCTCCCTTGCCGCTGCGGTAGCGCAGCGCCTTGCCCGACGACCAGCCGTTGGCGGTGTCCGGCTGCCACCTCGTGCCGTTGCGCACGAGGCGGTACAGCGTGCCGGGCCCGTTCTTCACCGCCCAGAGGACGTCGGGTCCGCCGAAGGACAGGCCGCTCATGTTGCCGCCGAGGACGTTCGAGCCGTCGGCGTTCGCGACGGCGGAAGCGCCCGGCCATGCGCTGCTCGCCGCGGTGCTCGCGGTGGCGGTCGTGGCGGGCAGCGCCAGCAGGGCCGCGGCGACGGCGGTCACGGCGGCGGGTCGGATCCGACGGGATGATCGGGGCATTCGCGCTCCTTCGGGGCGGACGAAGTGGGTCGCGGCGTGTCGTCACAAGTTAAGTAAGTTTCCTTACTAACGCAAGATATCGCCAGGTTCTCACCAAATGAAGCAACGATGGATTTACAAAAGATGACTACTTGTCAAACCTGGTGTACATCACCTACAGTTTTGTAAACCCAGCCAATAGAGGAGGGTGCGATGAGCGAGTTGACGGGCACGATCCCGGCGGGCTCGACCGAACGGTGGACCGACCGCAAGCGATACCTGTGGCTGATCGGCCTGGTCGTCCCCTCGCTCGCGTTCCTGGCCATCGGGCTGCACGCGGCCACCGGCTGGGGTGTCTGGTTCTGGATCGGGCCGATCGTGATCCTGGTGATCGTGCCGCTGATCGATCTGCTGGCCGGGCTGGACCGCAGCAATCCGCCCGATGACGTCATCGAGCGGCTGGAACGGGACCGCTACTACCGGTGGATCACTTTCGCGTTCCTGCCGATCCAGTACGCGGGTTTCGTGGTCGCCTTCTGGCTGATCGCCCGCGGTGACCTGTCCGTCGTGGACAAGATCGGCCTGGCGATCTCGATCGGCTGCATCGGTGGCATCGGCATCAACACCGCGCACGAACTGGGGCACAAGAAGGAAAGCCACGAACGCTGGCTGTCGAAGATCGCGCTGGCGCAGAGCTTCTACGGCCACTTCTACATCGAGCACAACCGTGGCCACCACGTTCGCGTGGCGACCCCGGAGGATCCGGCCAGCAGCCGGGTGGGGGAGAGCTTCTACCGGTTCTGGCCGCGCACGGTGTTCGGCTCGCTGAAATCGGCGTGGGGCCTGGAGCGCAAGCGGTACGCCCGGCGCGACCGGCATCCGTTCCGGATCGGCAACGACGTGCTCAACGCCTGGCTGATGTCGGCCGTGCTGTGGGCGGCGATGACCGTGTGGCTGGGCCCGGGAATCCTGCCGTACCTGGTGATCCAGGCCGTGATCGGCTTCTCGCTGCTGGAGGTCGTGAACTACATGGAGCATTACGGTATGCGTCGGCAGAAGGTCGGCCCGCCGAACCGGCGACGCTACGAACGGGTGGATCCCAGCCACAGCTGGAATTCCAACAACATCGCCACGAACGTCCTGCTCTACCACCTGCAGCGGCACAGCGACCACCACGCCAACCCGACCCGCCGCTACCAGACGCTGCGCGATTTCGCGGAATCGCCGGTCTTGCCGACGGGCTACGCCGGGATGATCGTGCTGGCGCTGGTCCCGCCGGTGTGGCGGCGCGTGATGGATCCGCGTGTGCTCGCGCATTTCGACGGAGACATCTCCCGCGCCAACATCCAGCCGTCGAAACGGGCCAAGATCCTGGCGCGCCAAGGAACGCGCGTCAGCGCGCCGTCCCGGGTCGTCACCGACACGCACGGCGACGCGACCGAAGGCGGGATGTGCCCCGGCTGCGGCTACGTCTACGACGAGAAACTCGGCGACCCGCGGGAAGGTTTCCCCGCCGGAACGCCGTGGTCGGCGATCCCCGATTCATGGTGCTGCCCGGACTGCGGGGTGCGGGAGAAGGTCGATTTCGTGGCACCGGGAAGGGTCGGAGCATGATGAAGATCGAGGCGGACCGCGCGAAATGCGACGGGCTGGGCATGTGCGAGGCGATGGCGCCCGACTTCTTCGAGGTCGGCGACGACGGCACGGTCGTCGTGCTCGACGAACGGCCCGGCGAGGAATACCGGAAGGACCTGTCGGCCGCCGTCGACGCCTGCCCTGTCCTCGCCCTGAAACTGCGGGACTGATCATGGCGCTGGTCATCGTGGGAGCCTCGCTGGCCGGACTGCGCGCGGTGGAGGCCGCGCGCCGGGACGGGTACCGCGGGCGGATCGTGCTGATCGGCGCGGAGGACCACCCGCCGTACGACCGGCTCCCGCTGTCGAAGGCGTTCCTCGACGCGGAAGGCCCCGGGCGGATCGAGCCGTTCCACGGTGAGGCCGTGCTGAGTGACGAATTCGGTGTCGAACTGATGCTCGGCGCCCCCGCGGACGGGCTCGACACCACCGCTCGCGAGGTGTCGGTGGCGGGGACGACGGTGCCCTACGACGCGCTGGTGATCGCGACCGGCGCCACCGCGCGGCGGCTGCCCGGAAGCGAGGGAATCGCCGGCGTCCACACGCTGAGGACCGCCGAGGACGCACTGGCCGTCCGATCCGCGCTCGACCGCGGGGCGCGCACCGTCGTGATCGGGGCCGGTTTCATCGGCTCGGAAGTCGCCGCCGCGGCCAGGAAACGCGGGCTGCCCGCGACGATCGTCGAGGCGCTCGATGTCCCGCTCACCCGATCGGTCGGTGCCGAGGCGGGCGCCGTCTGCGCTTCACTGCACCGAGAAGCGGGTACGGAACTGCGGCTGTCCACGACAGTCACCGGCCTGGAATCCGAAGGCGGCGTGGTGACCGGCGTCCGGCTCGCGACCGGCGAGGTGCTGCCCGCGGACCTGGTGGTCGCCGGCATCGGCGTCGTCCCGGCCACCGGCTGGCTCGCCGGGAGCGGTGTCCCACTGCACGAGCGCGACGGCGGCGTGGTGTGCGATGCCACGCTCGCGACCGGGGTCCCAGGCGTGTACGCCGCCGGAGACGTCGCACACGTCGCGAATCCGTTGTTCGACGGCGAACTGATGCGGCTGGAACACTGGACGAACGCCGCGGAGCAGGGAGCCGCGGCCGCTCGTCACGCGCTCGCCCCGGAGTCGGCGCGTGCGCTGGCGCCGGTGCCGTACTTCTGGTCGGACTGGTACGACCACCGGATCCAATTCGTCGGCACGCCACACGCGGACGAGGTGGTGACCACTGTTCCGGCTTCCGGTGGGTTCACCGCGCTGTACCGGCGCGGCGACCGGATCGTCGGGGCGCTGACGATCGACCGGCCGCGCGAGATCATGAAGTACCGGCGCCACATCGCCGGGCGGGCGCCGTGGCCGGAGGCACTGGCGTTCGCCGCGGAAACGGCGGCCTAGAAGGTGCGTCCTGAACGGAGCTCGACGACCTGGGTGAGGACACGCGCGCCCTGAAAGGCACAGCCTAGAATGACGATCATGAGTGAGGCACCGGTCACGGGGGGTCCGTACCGTCAACCGATCGTCGCGTCGGCGATCGAGTTGACCGTGCGCTCCGGCTGGTCCTCGGTGACGATGAGCAAACTCGCGGAGATCGTCGGCGTCAGCCGCCAGACCGTCTACAACGAACTCGGCTCGAAGTCCCAGCTGGCCGAAGCGATGATCTCGCACGAACTCGGCCGGTTCCTCATGGTCGTCCGGGACGCTTTCGAACGGCACCCCGACGACCTCGTCGAGGCGATCCACGACGCCGTCCGCGGCGTCCTCGAACTCGCCGACGACAACCTCCTGCTGCGAGCCATCGTCTCGGCCACGCACGGCGCCGACACCGAATTGCTGCCGCTGCTGACGTCGCGGGCCGGGAGCCTGCTGAGCGAAGCGACCGTCATGCTGCGCGGTCGCGTTCGGGCCTACGGTCCGCCGCTGGATGCGGATCAGCTGGACGTGGCGATCGACGTCGTGGTCCGGACCGTGCTGAGCCACATCATGCAGCCGTCGGACACTCCGGCGCGTACGGCCGACGCGCTGGCTTGGATGGCGTCGCGCGTGCTCGGCGCGACGACGACCCGCTCGCTGCGGCATCTTTCGCAGGGCTAGACCGCGGTTTCCGCTGGGCTCGAACGGGCGTCGCCGCCCCGCAGACCTGAACGCGACGGTGGAGGATTCGGGACGTTGAGTGTCCCGAATCCTCCCCCGTCGCGTGGTCGCGCCTCATGAGCTCGCGGAAACTGTCGGTCCCGTATGCGAAGCTCCACCGATGATCGTCGTATTCGATGCCGAACTCTGGGTCTGGGACGCCCGCCGCGAGGAGACCTGGACCTTCGTGAGCCTGCCCGAGGACATCTCCGAGGAGATCCGCGAGATCGCCGACGGCCCGCGCCGCGGGTTCGGGGCGGTTCGCGTCCAGGTCGGCATCGGCGGCAGCAAATGGAAGACGTCGATCTTCCCGGACGCCAAACGCGGCGCCTACGTGCTGCCGGTCAAGAAGGCGGTCCGCAAGGCCGAAGGGATCGAGGAGGGAGATATAGCGAAGGTGACCGTCGAGCTGATCGACCTCTGACCGTCAAAGCAGGCGTTCACCGAGCGGGGTCGTCTGGTAGAGGACGCCGCGGCCGGAGCGTTCGCGGGTGACCAGCCCGGTGTCCCGCAGGACCTTGAGGTGCTGGGAGACGGCGCTCGGTGTCACGCCGAAAGCCCGGGCCAGGTCGGTCGTGGTCGCGGGGGAGGACAGCGCCGAAAGGAGCGCGGCCCGCATCCGGCCTAAGAGGCGCACGGTGCCTGCTCCCGGTGATCGGGTTCCGGCTGCCCATAACGCGGCGGTTCCTCGTGCCGGGTAGCGGATCGTGGTCTGGGTCGAGGTGTTGTTCTTGATCAGGACATAGGGCGAGCCGAGGACGACAGGCATCAGCACGAGACCACCTGGTCCTCGCGCGACGGTCCGGTGCCGATTCCGCCAGCGCTCGCCTGCCAGCGCCACCCGGTCGGAGTGCCAGCACAGGTCCGGGTGCAGATCCGCGAACAACCGCTCGGCACCGCCCGTGGTCAGTTGCCGGGCGCGGTATCCGACGTCGGCTTCCAGTACCGCCCGGATCCGCGGCCAGAGCGGCGCGACGAGGCGGTCGTGGGCTTCGCGCAGTTCCGCGGCGATCTCCCGGAGGCCGGCGGCGGGGTCGTCGGCGAGGACCGCGGCGGCGCGGGGAAGCTTTTCGCCGAAGACTCGGTCGAGGCTGGCTCTCACCCGTCCTTCGGGGGTTCGCCGCAGCGCGTCGAGGTCGTTTTCGAGGGAATCTCCCGAGTCCCGCGGAGCGGGGACGAGGAATTCCGGCCAGCTGAGCCTGCCGGTCACGAGCAGCGGCCAGGTCCGCGAAAGAGCGAGAGGTTCGCGATCGAGTTCCTCCCGCGCCCATCGCGACCAGGGCTGATTGACCGTGTTCCGGTCGAGTCCGGCGATCTGCAGCAGGCAGGCGACGGTTTCGGACAGCGGCGAGATCGCGAACCGGGTCGCGGCCAGTTCGGCGACGCCGAGTTCGATGGTCATCGGCATCGCCCGAGTATGTAGCCCCGGGCTGAATGGTGTCGCCGGAACGAGGGACGTCGGCACGATCCGACCATGCCCGACTTACCCCGCGCGTACCGGCGACTGTGGTGGGCCACCGGGATCGACAGTCTCGGCAATGGCGTCTTCGCGGCGGCGTTGCCGTTGCTGGCCGCGACGGTGACCCGCGACCCGAGGGCGGTCGCCCTTGTCTCGGCCGCGACGTACCTGCCGTGGCTTCTGCTGGTGCTCATCGCCGGATCTGTCGTCGACAGGGTCGACCTGACCACGCTCATGTGGCGGACGCAGGCACTCCAAGCCCTGATCGTCGGCGTGCTCACGGCACTCGTCGTGGCCGGGGCGATCAGTGTGCCGGTGCTCGTTCTTCTCGCGTTCGCTCTGGGCGCGTGCGACGTCTTCTACGACAACGCCGCGCAAACGACACTTCCGGATCTCGTCCCGGAAGACCGGCTGCACCAGGCGAACGGCAGACAGCAGGTGGCGACGACCGTCGGCAGGCAGTTCCTGGGGCCGCCTCTCGGGAGCCTGTTCTTCGCGCTCGCCTTGGCACTCCCGTTCGCGGTCGACGCCGCGTCGTTCGTCATCGCCGCCACACTTCTGGCCAGGCTGCCCGGACGGCGTGGACACGCGGAAAGCGCGAAGGTCCTCGACGGACTTCGCTGGCTGAGGAAACACCGTCTGTTCCGCACGCTCGCTTTGCTGCTGGGCGTCAACACCTTCTGCGGTCAGCTCGGGAACGCGACACTCGTGCTGTTCGTGACCGACGTGCTGCATCTCGGCGCGGGAGTGTTCGGTCTGCTGCTCGCCGGCGCGGCACTCGGTGGCATCGCGGGCGGACTGGTGATCGCGCGGCTGGTCGCCCGGATCGGCGACCTCCGTGCGCTCCTGGTCTCGCTCGCCGTGAACGCCGTCGTCTTCGCCGGTATGGGGTTCAGCCCGAACGTCGCCGTGCTCGGCGGGCTCTTGGCGGTGAGCGGTTTCGTGACGACGACCTGGAACGTCGTCACGGTCAGCGTCCGCCAGCGGGCGGTACCCGCTTCGCTGCTCGGCCGGGTCAACAGCGTCTACCGGCTTCTCGGCTGGGGGTTGATGCCGCTGGGCGCGCTGGCCGGCGGACTGCTCGCGCACAGGTTCGGGCTTCGCGTTCCCTATCCTGTCGCGGGAGTCGTCCGAGGCCTCGCGCTCTTGGCCGCGCTTCCGGTGCTGATCCCGGCGATGCGGGACGCTACTCCTCGGTGAGTTCGGCCAGCTGATCCGCGGCGTCCCGGTTGCTACGTTCGGCCAGCCGCCGGAGATCGCGATCGCCGCGTTCAGTCCCGTCCGGTCTTCGCCAGCTTCGACGGCCACCAGATCTTCCGTCCGACGTCCACGGACAGAGCCGGTACCAGCAGTGAGCGCACCAGGAGCGTATCGAGCAGAACGCCGAACGCGACGATGAAAGCCAGCTGTGCCAGGAAAAGGATCGGCAGGACGGCCAACGCGGCGAACGTCGCGGCGAGCACGATACCCGCGGAGGTGATCACGCCACCGGTGACACGCAGGCCGCGCAGCGTCCCGTCCCGGGTGCCGATTCCGGCCGCCTCCTCACGGACCCTGGTCATCAGGAAGATGTTGTAGTCGATCCCCAGCGCCACAAGGAAGACGAAGCCGAACAGCGGAACGACCGGGTCGGCGCCGGGGAAGTCGAAGACGTGGTTGAACACCAGCGCCGAGACACCCATCGTCGCGGCGAACGACAGCACCACCGTGCCGATCAGCAGCAGCGGCGCGAGCAGCGACCGCAGCAGCAGGGCGAGTACCAGGAAGATCACGACCAGGACGATCGGGATGATCAGCAACCGGTCGTGCTCCGAGGTCTCCCTGGTGTCGAGCAGGGTCGCCGTCGGCCCGCCGACCTTGGTGCCCTTGACGGGGTGCACGGCTTCGCGGATCCGTTGGACCGTCGCGACGGCCGCGTCGGAGTCGGGCGGATCGGCCAGTACCGCGTCGATCTTCGCCAGTCCGCCCGCTTCACCGGTTTGACGGACGTCCGAGACGCCGGGGACACGCGCCAGCTCGGTCACCGCCTTGGCCTGTCCGGCAGGGGCGATGATCACGGTCGGAGAGCCGGAGCCGCCGGGGAAGTAGCGGGAAAGGATTTCCTGTCCCGCCACGGAATCGACAGGCGTGAGGAAGACGTCTGACTGCGCGGTGCCGGAAGCCTTGAGCTGCGGGAGGAACGCGCCGCCCGCCAGGAGGACGACGGCCGTGACGATCCAGATCGTGCGCGGCGCGCGGGAGATCCAGCCCGCGACGCGTCCCCAAAGCCCGCCGGTCTCATCCTGCGGCGGGGCGACCGCCGGCCGGAAGGGCCAGAAAGCGTTGCGCCCGCACAAGGCCAGGACGGCGGGCAGGAACGTGATGGTCGTCAGGAAGGCCGCGCCGATGCCGATGGCGGCGACCGGGCCGAGTCCCTTGTTGGAGTTCAGGTCGCTGAACAGCAGGCAGAGGACACCGAGGATCACGGTCCCGGCGGAGGCCGCGATCGGCTCGATGGTGGAGCGCCAAGCCGTGCGGAGCGCGGAGCGGGCGTCGTCGGTCGTCCTGAGTTCTTCGCGATAGCGCGAGATCATCAGGAGCGCGTAGTCGGTGGCGGCGCCGAAGACGAGGATGAACAGGATGCCCTGGCTCTGCCCGTTCAACGCCAGCACGTCGTGATCCGCGAGCAGGTACACCGCGAGGCTCGCCGTTCCCAGCGCGAACACCGCGGACAGCAGGACGAGCAGGGGCAGCAGCGGGCTCCGGTACACGATGATCAGGATGAGCGCGACCACCGCGCCCGCGACCAGGAGCAGCAGCCCGTCGATCCCGCCGAACGCCTCCTTGAGATCGGCGACCTGCGCGGCCGGACCGGTCACCAGCACTTTCAGCCCATCCGGTGTGTCACGGGCGAGCGCGTCACGCAGTGCCTCGACCCCGTCCCCGGGGTCGGTCGTGGCGTCCATAAGCACGACGACCTGCGCACCCGCGTTGCTCTGCGGAGCAGGGACGAGCCGTGCGTTCGACGTCCGGTCGGCGAGGAACCGCTTGTCGCCCTCGGTCAGGCCCGACGGCCGTTCGGCGACGACGATCGCCGGGATGACGGCGGCACTGGAGAACTGCTTCTGGAGTTCACCGACCTCGGTCGCTTCGGCCGAAGCGGGCAGAAAGCTGCTGCTGTCGTTCTCCGTGACCTGGCTCAGCTTGCCGGCGTACGGGCCGCTGAATCCGCCGAAGATCAGCCAGGCCACCGCGACGAGGGCGGGGAGCAGCCAGCGCAGACGTGACCGCGTGCGGGCGGGGTGTTCGACTTCGGAGATCATGAGCGGATGGCTCCCGTGGCGGTACTACTTCGACGAGTGAATAGTTCGACCATCGAAATAGTAGAGTGGTCATCCGGACGGGGCAGCGTGAGGGGAGGTTTCGGACATGACCAGGGGCGCTGAAGACGCTGAAGACACTGCGGAGGTCACGGACGCCCTGCTCGTCCTCCTGCTGCGGCAGCTGACCGTCGAATCGGACCGGTTCGCCGAGATGTTCGGCGAAGCGCACGGCCTGCACCGGACCGACCTCAACGCGCTCGCGGTGATCATGGACGCGGCCAGGATGGGGGACCCGATGAGCCCGAGCAGGCTCGCGAGCGCGCTGCATCTGAGCGCGTCGGCGACGACGTCGGTGCTGGATCGGCTGGAGCGGGCAGGGCATCTCTACCGGGACCGGAGCGCGACCGACCGCCGCAAGGTCGAGTTGCGGATGCACGAGAAGGCGCGGGAGGTCGGCGCCGAGTTCTTTCTGCCCCTCGGCGAGCGCTTCTCCGCCGTATGGAGCGACCTGGGGGAGGACGAGCGGCGGACGGTCGCCCGGTTCCTCCGGAGCAGTATCGCCGCGACCGTGGAGGTGCGAGCACGCCTGGCACCGTGAACACTCGGGGCATGCGATGTGTGGTGCTCGGTGCGACGGGATATGTCGGCGGGCGGCTGGTGCCGCAACTGCTCGAAGCGGGCCACGAGGTCCGCGTGGTGGCTCGCTCTCCGGAGAAGATCGCCGAAGAGCCGTGGCGTGACCAGGTCGAGGTCGAACGCGGCGACGTCACCGATCCGGCTTCGATTGAGACGGCGCTGGCCGACGGCGAGGTCGTCTACTACCTCGTGCACTCCCTGGCTCAGAAGGACTTCGTCGCGATCGACCGCGAGGCGGCGAAGACGGTCGCCGAGGCCGCGAAGAAGGCGGGCGCGCGGCGGCTGGTGTACCTGGGCGGCATCGTGCCGGACGACGAGGAATTGTCGCCGCACCTGGCTTCCCGCGCCGAAGTCGGCAGGGTGCTGCTGGACTCCGGGGTGCCCGCCGTCGTCCTGCAGGCCGCGGTGATCATCGGCTCGGGTTCGGCGAGTTTCGAGATGCTGCGCTACCTGACCGAACGCCTTCCCGCGATGATCACCCCGCGGTGGGTGCACAACCGCATCCAGCCGATCGCGATCCGGGACGTGCTGCACTACCTCGTGCACGCGGCCGACCTGCCGCCCGAAGTGAACGGCGCGTTCGACATCGGCGGCCCCGACGTCCTGACCTATTTGGACATGATGCGCCGCTACGCCGTCGTCGCGGGCCTGCCGAGGCGGGCAGTCGTGCCCGTTCCGGTGCTGACTCCGTGGCTTTCCGCGCAGTGGGTCAACCTCGTCACGCCCGTGCCGAAGTCGATCGCCGTACCGTTGATCGAATCGCTGGTGCACGAAGTGGTCTGTCACGACCACGCCATCGCCGAGCACGTCCCCGACCCGGAAGCGGGGCTGACCCACTACGAACACGCCGTCGAACTGGCGCTGACCCGAATTCGGAACGCCGACGTGCCGACCCGCTGGTCGGACGCGTCGACCGCGCCGTCGGACCCCCTGCCGAGTGATCCGGAGTGGGCGGGCGGCACGGTCTACGAGGACAAGCGCGAGCAGCGGACGGACGCCTCGCCGGAAGCGTTGTGGGACGTCATCGAGTCCATCGGCGGGGAACACGGCTGGTACTCGTTCCCGCTGGCCTGGTCGGTCCGCGGCTGGGCGGACCGGCTCGTCGGCGGGGTCGGGTTGCGGCGCGGGAGGCGGGATCCGCGACGGCTGCACCTCGGTGAGGCGCTGGACTGGTGGCGCGTCGAATACCTCGACCGGCCGCGTCTGTTGCGGTTGCGGGCGGAGATGAAGCTCCCGGGCCGCGCCTGGCTCGAACTCGGCGTCGAGTCCGATGAGGACGGTGGGACGATCTACCGGCAGCGGGCGGTGTTCGAGCCGCACGGGCTCGCCGGGCACGCGTACTGGAAGGGGATCGCGCCGTTCCACGGCGTGGTCTTCGGCGGCATGGTCCGCAACATCACCGGCGCCGCGCAGAAAGCGGCCGGTGTGCTCGGGAGCTGAAGGGGACTTCGCGAGACGGCCGTGTCCCCAATGTGGCATTGGGGACGCTCAGTGACCCCAATGCCACATTGGGGGCACGGCCGTGGCGGACGCGGCCCGCTGAAAGCGTCCCTTCACCCCTTCCGCGACCGTGACCGCGGCGGCGCCGTGCTGGACCGGACGACGAGTTCCGTCGGCACGCTGATCGCGCCCGCCGCGGCGCCGTCGGAGATCTCGGCGAGCAACGCGGCGACGGCCCGGTTCCCGACCTCGCCGAACGACTGCCGGACGGTGGTGAGCGGCGGCCAGAAGTGGGCGGCCTCGTCCATGTCGTCGAAGCCGACCACGCTCACGTCGCCGGGGACGGACCGGCCCTTTTCGTGCATCGCCCGCAGCAGGCCGAGCGCCATCTGGTCGTTCGCGACGAAGACGGCGGTGACCGCGGGATCGCCTGCCAGCCGGACGCCGTGTTCGTACCCGGACCGCGAAGACCAGTCACCGGTGAGCGGCGGCGGCACTTCCCGGCCGTCCGCCTCGAGCGTCTCCTGCCACGACTTCCGGCGGCGTTCGGCCGCGTAGGACTCGGGCGGGCCGGCGACGTGCCATACGGTCTCGTGCCCGAGGTCGAGCAGATGCCGGGTCGCGGCGATGGCGCCGGACGCCTGATCGAAGTCGACGACCGGGTGGTCGCGCCTGCCGCCCGCGTCGATGACGACGACCGGAAGCCCGTGGGGCAGCTCGATCTCGCTTTGGTCCAGCTCGTGCTGCTCGATGAGGATGATGACGCCGTCGACGGCCTGCTCGTCCAGTCTGCTGAAGGCGCCCGACACTTCGCCTTGGGACGGTCTCGTCACTGGCATGAGAATGATCGAGAACCCTTCACCCGCGGCCGCGGACGCGACCGCGTCGAGGGTGCGGCTGTTGCCGAAGGTCGCGAGCGCCGAGATGATCACGCCGATACTGCGGAACCGGCCGTTGCGCAGCGCGCGGGCCGCGCTGTTGGGCCGGTAGCCCACCCGGCGCATCGCCGCGAGCACACGTTCTCGGGTCGCCTCGTCGACGTTCGTCCTGCCGTTCGCGACCCGGGAGACGGTCTGGCCGGACACGCCGGCTTCCCTGGCGACGTCGGCCATCGACGGTCCGCGGCCGTTCCTGGACATGTTCACGTCAACACGATAGCCTCCGCCGGTCTGATGTTGACGTAAACATCTCGCGAGCCGCGCTTTCGCTCGGAGAATCCGGAGGGACGATGACGTCCACAGCGGTCGCGCCCGCACCGGCGCCGCCCCGCCGTACGGGCACCACGCGACGAGTCCGTCGCAACTGGCGCGGCTGGCTTTTCGTCGCCCCGTTCATGCTGGTGTTCGCGCTGACGTTCCTGGCGCCGATCGTGTACGCGTTCGTCCTGAGTCTCTTCCGCGATCAGGCCTTCTTCGGCGGGACGACGTTCGTCGGGGTGGACAACTACGCGCAGGTGCTCGCCGACCCGAAGTTCTGGGACTCCTTCCAGCGGGTGCTGGTGTTCCTCGCCGTGCAGGTGCCGATCATGCTGGTGTTCGCGCTGATCGCGGCACTGGCCATCGACAGCGCCCGCCTGCACGCGTCCGGCTTCTTCCGGGTCGTGATCTTCCTGCCCTACGCCGTGCCCGCCGTGGTCGCCGCGCTGATGTGGGGCTTCATCTACGGCGACCACTTCGGACTGGCGGCCGACCTGAACCACCTGCTCGGCCGCGACCTGGTGAAACCGTTGTCGGACAACTGGATGCTCGCCTCCATCGGCAACGTCGTCACCTGGGAGTTCGTCGGCTACAACATGCTGATCTTCTACTCCGCGCTGAAGGTGATCCCGAAGGAACAGTTCGAGGCCGCGGCGATCGACGGCGCCGGCGCGTTCCGCACCATCCTGAGCGTGAAGCTGCCCGCGCTGCGCGGGGCGATCGTCATCGCCACGATCTTCTCGATCATCGGCAGTTTCCAGCTCTTCAACGAGCCGAACATCATGCGCACCCTGGCGCCCAACGTGATCGGCACCTTCTACACGCCGAACATGTACGCCTACAACCTTTCCTTCGGCGCGCAGCAGTACAACTACTCCGCCACCGTCGCGATCGTGATGGGCGTGATCACCGCGATCATCGCCTACGTCGTGCAGCTGCGCGGTTCCCGGAAGGGGATGTGATGGCCACGTTCTCGGTGACGCGGCCCCGGAAGTCACGCGTCCTCACCGCCGTCATGGCGTTGTACCTGATCTACACGCTCGTGCCGCTGGTGTGGCTGGTGATCAACGCGACCAAGACGCAGTCCGCCCTGTTCACCACCTCGGGACTGTCGTTCGGCGGACCGTTCGCGTTGTTCGAGAACATCGGCGAGACCTTCACCTACGACAACGGGATCTTCCTGCGCTGGCTGGGGAACACGCTGCTCTACGTCGTCGTCGGCGCAGGGGGCGCGACCATTCTCGCCACCGCCGCGGGATACGGGCTGGCCAAGTACCGCTTTCCCGGCCGCCGCGCGGTGTTCGCGGTCGTGCTCGGCGCGGTCGCCGTCCCGGGTACGGCGCTCGCGGTGCCGACCTTCCTGATGTTCAGCGAACTCGGCCTCACCAACACGCCGCTCGCGATCATCATCCCGTCGCTCATCAGCCCGTTCGGCCTGTACCTGATCTGGGTGTATGCCTCCGAAGCGATCCCCGACGAGCTGCTGGAGGCGGCGCGGATCGACGGCGCGGGGGAGATCCGGATCTTCCTCACCGTGACGCTGCGCCAGCTGGCGCCGGGCATCGTCACGGTGGCGCTGTTCACCGTGGTGTCCACCTGGAACAACTACTTCCTGCCGTTGATCATGCTCAGTGAACCGAAGTGGTATCCGCTCACCGTCGGGCTCAACCAGTGGAGCGCGCAGGCGTCCGGCGCCGGTGCCCAGCCGGTGTACCACCTGGTGCTGACCGGCTCGCTGCTCACCATCGTCCCGCTCGTCATCGCCTTCCTGCTCATGCAGCGCTATTGGCAGTCCGGCCTGAGCGCGGGCAGTGTCAAGCAATGACCACCGTCCCGAAAGGACACTCGATGTCGCGAATCCGTAGACGCGTCAAGGCCGCCGTCGCCGTCACACTGGCCGCGGCACTCGCCGTCGGTTGTTCGTCCGGCGCGGACGGCCCGGCCGCCGGGTCACAGGACTCGGTCGACGCCGCGCTCAAAGCGGGCGGAACGATCACCTACTGGAGCTGGACGCCGTCCGCGAAGGACCAGGTCGCCGCGTTCGAGAAGGAGTACCCGAACGTCAAGGTCGACTACGTCAACGCCGGTACCAACAAGGAGCAGTACACCAAGCTGCAGAACGCGATCAAGGCAGGCTCCGGGGCACCGGACGTCGCCCAGATCGAGTACTACGCGTTGCCGCAGTTCGCGCTGACCGAGTCGCTGGCCAATCTGGATCAGTACGGCTTCGGTTCCTTCGAGAAGGACTACGCGCCCTCCACCTGGTCCAGTGTCCGGGTGAATAACGGCCTATACGGCTTGCCGCAGGACTCCGGTCCGATGGCGCTGTTCTACAACAAAGAAGTCTTCGACGCCCACGGTATCGCCGTACCGAAGACCTGGGACGAGTACGTCGCCGCGGCCAAGAAGCTGCACGCGGCCGACCCCGGCAAGTACCTCACCTCCGACACCGGTGACCCCGGCTTCGCCACCAGCATGATCTGGCAGGCGGGCGGGAAGCCGTTCACCGCCGACGGCAGGAACGTCAACGTCGACCTCGCCGACGCGGGCACCAAGAAGTGGACGGCCACCTGGAACCAGCTGGTCGAGGGCAAACTGCTCGCCCCGATCAAGGAGTGGTCCGACGACTGGTTCCGCGCGCTCGGCGACGGCACCATCGCCTCGCTGGTCACCGGCGCCTGGATGCCGGGCAACTTCAAGTCCTCGGTCCCCGGCGGCGCCGGCAAGTGGGCGGTGGCGCCGATGCCGACGTACGACGGTCAGCCGGTCACCGCGGAGAACGGCGGCAGCACCCAATCGGTGCTGAAGCAGAGCGGCAACCCGGCGCTGGCCGCTGCGTTCGTCCGCTGGCTCAACCACGGCAACGGGGTCAAGCCGTTCATCGCCAGCGGCGGATTCCCGGCGACCACGGCCGATCTGAACTCACCAGCCTTCCTCGACCAAGCCGATCCCTACTTCGGCGGACAGAAGATCAACCAGGTGCTCAACGACGCGTCGAAGAGCGTCGCGAAGGGCTGGACATACCTGCCGTACCAGACCTACGCGAACAGCGTCTTCAGCGACACCGTCGGCAAGGCCTACCTCAACGGCACCTCGCTCGACGCCGGACTGAACGCCTGGCAACAGGCGATCGTCGACTACGGCAACCAGCAGGGCTTCACCGTCAGCGCGGGGTGAGACGTGGGCAGCCAGATCGAAGCCGACGTTTCCGAGGTGATCGGTGCGGTGCCGCGGCGGCTGTTCGGCTCGTTCGTCGAGCATATGGGCCGTTCCGTCCACACGGGAATCTTCGAGCCAGGACACTCCACTTCGGACGATCGCGGATTCCGGGGCGACGTCCTCGGCCTGGTCCGTGAACTCGGGCCGTCGGTCGTCCGCTATCCCGGCGGGAACTTCGTTTCCGCGTACCGCTGGGAAGACGGCGTCGGACCGGTGGAACGGCGTCCTGTCCGGCTGGATCCCGCGTGGCACAGTGTCGAGTCGAACCGCTTCGGCCTGCACGAATTCGCCGCGTGGGCCGAGGCCGCGGACGTCGAGGTGATGTACGCGGTCAACCTCGGCACCCGCGGTGTCCAGGAGGCCGCCGACGTCCTCGAGTACTGCAACCACCCCGGCGGCACGGAACTGAGCGAGCGGCGGCGCGCGAACGGCGCCGACCGTCCGTTCGGCTTCCGGCTCTGGTGCCTCGGCAACGAGATGGACGGGCCGTGGCAGGCCGGGCACAAGACCGCCGGAGAGTACGGCCGCCTCGCCGCCGAGACGGCCAGGCTCATGCGGATGATCGACCCGGGTGTCGAACTCGTCGTCGCGGGGAGTTCGAGCCGTGAGATGCCGACGTTCGGGCAATGGGAACGCACCGTCCTGGAGCACACCGCGGCGCTCGTCGACCACCTGTCCCTGCACGCCTACTACCAGGAGCACGACGGTGACGTCGCGAGCTACCTGGCCAGCGCCGCCGCCCTCGACGGCTTCGTCCGCACCACCGGCGGGATCATCGACGACGTCCTCGCGAAAGCCGGACTGGACAAGAAGATCGGCATCAGCGTCGACGAGTGGAACGTCTGGGATCAGCGCCACTGGAACGACGTCGAGCAGCACGAACTGGCCGCCGGCGGCTGGCGGGAACACCCCCGGATCATCGAGCAGGACTACACCGTCACCGACGCGGTCGTCGTCGGCTCGCTGCTCGGGTCACTGCTGCGCAACGTCGACCGGGTCACGATGGCCAACCAGGCGCAATTGGTGAACGTCATCGCGCCGATCCGCACCGAACCCGGCGGTCTGGCGTGGCGGCAGACGACCTTCCACCCGTTCAGCCTGATGTCGTCGCTCGCCAGGGGGAACAGCCTGCGGCTCACGGTGACGGGTGAGACCGTCCACACAGGACTACACGGCCGGGTGGACGTCGTCGACGCCGCGGCGACCTTCGACGAGGACGGTCGTTGCGCGGTGTTCCTCACCAACCGGTCGACCGAGTCCGCCACCGGCGTGCGGTTGCGTGTCCGCGGCGCCCGGCTGGCGCCCGACGGGACCTGGACCGTCGCCGTCCCGGACGGATACCACCGGCACGTCACGAATTCCGTTCACACAGCACCAGTCCGGCCCGTCCCGTTGTCCGGGGTGACGGCCGAGCACGACCCGGAAGGAACCACCATCACCGCCACGCTTCCGCCCCTTTCCTGGACCGCGCTCCGGCTGGCCACGGTGGTGGCCCGCGATGTCTGAGTTCAGCATCGGGGAGACCGACTTCCTGCTCGACGGCAAGCCGTTCCAGATCATTTCCGGGGCGCTGCACTACTTCCGCGTGCACCCGGACCTGTGGGCCGACCGCATCGACAAGGCCCGCCGGATGGGCCTCAACACCATCGAGACCTACGTCGCCTGGAACGCGCACTCGCCGGAACAGGGCGAGTTCGACGTCTCCGGCGGCCTCGACCTCGACCGGTTCCTCCGGCTGATCGCCGAGGCCGGGATGTACGCGATCGTCCGGCCGGGGCCGTACATCTGCGCGGAGTGGGACAACGGCGGCCTCCCGACCTGGCTGCTGCGCGACACCGAACTCCGGGTCCGCGAGTTCGAACCGCGCTACCTCGCCGCCGTGCGCGGCTACCTGGACGACGTGTTCCGCGTCGTCGCGCCGCATCAGATCGATCGCGGCGGGCCCGTCCTGCTCGTCCAGGTCGAGAACGAGTACGGCGCTTTCGGCGGCGACAAGCGTTATCTGGCCGCGCTGACGCACTACACCCGCGCCGCCGGCATCACCGTTCCCCTGACCACGGTGGACCAGCCCACCCACGAGATGCTGGCGAACGGCGGTCTCGACGGGGTGCTCCACCGGACGGCGTCGTTCGGTTCGCAGAGCACCGCGCGGCTGAAGACCCTGCGCGAGCACCAGCCGACCGGTCCCTTGATGTGCAGTGAGTTCTGGAACGGCTGGTTCGACCACTGGGGCGCGCACCACCACACCACCACGGTCGCCGAGTCCGCGGCGGATCTCGACGCGCTGCTCGCGGCGGGCGCCTCGGTCAATCTGTACATGTTCCACGGCGGCACCAACTTCGGACTCACCAACGGCGCCAACGACAAGGGCGTCTACCAGCCGCTGGTCACCTCCTACGACTACGACGCGCCGCTCGACGAAGCGGGCGACCCGACACCGAAGTACCACGCGTTCCGCGAGGTGATCGCGCGGTACCACAAGGTTCCGGACACCGTTCCGCCCGAGGCCCGGCCGGCGCCGACGCCGGCCGGGGCGCTGTGCGACCCCGCCTGGCTGCTCGATTCGCCGCGTCGCTGGGGAACCGCGCAGGCCCACGAGAGCCTGCCCACCTTCGACGAACTGACCCCGACCCCGCGTCTGGCGTTCCTGCGGACGACCATCGACTCCGAAGGGCCGAGCGTCCTGACCTTCGGCGAGGTGCGCGACCGGGCGACGGTGTTCTTCGACGGCGACCGTGTCGGCACCCTGCTTCGCGAGCACCGCGATCGCGCGATCCGCTTGCCCCGTGCGCGCGGCGAGCTCCTGGTGCTGGTGGAAGACCTGGGGCGGGTCAACTACGGGGAGCGGATCGGCGAGGCCAAGGGGATCATCGGCGGCGCGCGGCTGCATGGTGAACCGTTGACCGGCTGGGAGGTCATCCCGATCGACGTGGCCGCGTTGCCGGATCTCCTGCCGGAAGTCTCCGCGGCTGAGCGCCCGGCGGGGCCGGTGTCCGGTCCCGTGATGGTCCGGGGCGGCTTCGACCTCGACGAACCCGCGGACCTCTTCCTCGACACGGCGCACTGGGGCAAGGGCCTGGTCTGGATCAACGGCTTCCTGCTCGGCCGCTACTGGCGCCGAGGTCCACAAAGGACGTTGTACGTGCCGCGGCCGGTGGTCCGCTCCGGGACCAACGATCTTGTGGTGCTGGAGCTGGACACGATGCTCGAAACCGAGGTGCGGTTCGTGCCCCGGCCGCTCCTGGGGCACACCGAAGCCTGATCGGCAAACGGATCCGAACGAAGGGCAGTTCACCGATGAGCCGCAGAACCACGTTCCGCCGTCTGTTCACCGTCCTCTGTGTACCGTTGACCGCGGCCGGGCTGACCGTCGCGACGGCCTCGGCCGCCGACGCGGTCACCGTCCGGCCCGATCCCACCTACCGTCATCAAGCGTTCGAGGGCTGGGGCGCGAGCCTCGCGTGGATGGCCGAGGCGACCGGGCGCTATCCGGATCCGATCCGCACGAAACTGGCCGACATGGTGTTCGGCGAGGACGGGCTGAACTTCACCATCGCCCGGTTCAACATCGGCGGCGGCAACGCGCCGGACGTCCCGCCGTATCTGCGTCCGGGCGGCGCGATCCCCGGCTGGTGGAAGGCGCCCGCGGGGACGACCCGCGCGGACAAGGACTGGTGGACCCCGGGCGATCCCGCGGAGTTCGACCCCGCCGCCGACCCGAGCCAGCGCTGGTGGGTGGACCGGATCAAGAACCGGGTCACCCGCTGGGAGGCGTTCAGCAACTCGCCGCCGTACTTCCACACGGTGTCGGGGTACGTCTCCGGCGGGTTCAACGCCACCGATGAGCAACTCCGGACCGAAAAGATGGGCGACTTCACCGCTTACTTGGCGAAGGTCACCAAGACGCTCGAACGCGCGCACGGCATCAAGTTCGCGTCGGTCAACCCGCTGAACGAACCCAACACGAACTACTGGAAGACCACACTGGGACCGGACGGGAACCCGACCGGTGGCAGGCAGGAAGGCGCGCACATCGGGCCGTCGGTCCAGTCGCGGCTGATCCCCGAGATGGCGAAAGCACTGGCAGCGACCGGTTCGCGGGCGATCGTCTCCGCTCCCGACGAGACCAATCCGGACATCTTCGCCGCGGACTGGAACGGCTGGTCGCCCGAAGCGCGCGCGGCCGCCGGACGGCTCAACGTGCACACCTACGGCACCGGTAACCGGCCGATCCCCAGGGATCTGGCCAAAGGCGCGGCGAAACCGCTGTGGATGAGCGAGGTCGGCGGAAGCTGGAAGGACGGGCAGGACTTCACGAGTATGGATCCCGGCCTCGGTCTCGCCCGGCAGATCACCGGCGACCTGCGTGAACTGGAGCCGAGCGCGTGGATCGGCTGGCAGCCGATCGAGGACCACAACGCGATGAAGCCGGGCGGCGAGCGGCCGGAGGGGATGAACTGGGGCGAGATCCAGATCCCGTTCGACTGCCCGGCGAACGCGTCCCTGGCGAACTGTCCGATCAGGACGAACACGAAGTACCACACGATGCGGAACTTCACCCATTTCATCAAGCCGGGTGACCGCGTGATCGGGGTGAACGACTCGTCAAGTACCGCCGCGCTGCGCGGCGAGAACCTGGCGACGGTGGTCCATGTCAACGCGGGTGACACCGAGCGGGACGTCACCCTGGACCTGTCCGGCTTCGCCCGGATCCAGCCCGGTGCGAAGGTGACGCCGGTGGTGACCGACGTCGGAGGCGCGCTCCGGAAGGGCGAAGCGGTGAAGGTGTCGGGCCAGAAGGCGACCTTGCGGGTGCCGGCCCGGTCGGTGACCAGTTTCGTGGTCGACGGTGTCGGGTCGGTCGCCTCCGGGACCGGCCTCGGCTCCGGGAAGGCGTTCTCGTTCACCGGCGTGCAGAGCGGGAAGTCGCTGAGCGCCGAGAACGGTTCGCTCGTGCAGCGCACGACGGACGCCTCGGCCGCCGCCCAGCGTTGGACACTGGCCGATCGCACCGGCCGGTACGGCAACCGGGATCAGTTCACGATCTCGAACGCCGGCAGCGGACAGGTGCTCAGTACGGCCGGTGGTGCGGTCACCCTGGTTCCGGCGGGCACGGACGGACCGGCTTCGCGCTGGATGTTGTCGAGCACCGGTGACGGGACCTGGGCGTTCGTCAACGTCGCGACGGGACAGCTGCTCGACGTGACCGGCGAATCCCGTGAGGACGGTGCGCGGATCGGGAGCTATCAGCCCACCAACGGCCCGAACCAGCGGTGGCAGGCCGTGCCACTCACGACCACCTGGACCGAACGGCTCCCGGCCGTCCCGAGTACATGAAGGCTCCCTTCCTTGCGCCTATGTACAGGAAGGGGTCCTTCATGTACTCCGCAAGGTGTGAAGGTCGAGTTTCCTCGGCTGAGCCGAGGGAAGGGGGCCTTCACGCGCAGCCGCTGTGACCGCTGGTGCTTGTGGGGAGAATGTGGCGATCCTGGAGTCCGTGAAGGCCTCCTTGAGGGACCCAGAGTCCCTCAAGGAGGCCTTCACGGACCGACCTGAGACTGCTTA
>NZ_JBIUAQ010000048.1:44278-57264 GCF_044547565.1 Amycolatopsis sp. NPDC052450
GTGTGTGCCTGTTTCGCCCCGTTTGCGCCCCCCCTCGCCCCTGTGGGCCCCTACCCCCACCGACCTGAGACTGCTTCGCGCTACTTACAGCGCCGGATACGCGTTCTTCAGGAGTTCCTGGAACTGCGCCGAGAACCAGTGCCCGGAAAGCGGTGCGTCGGGCAGCGCGCCGGACAGGTTGTTCTGGTTCCTCGGGTTACCGGTGTACGTCGGATCGCACATCCGGTCGAAGCCCTTGCCCTCGGTGTTCGGGATCTCCTTGCTGGCACCGTCGGACTCGCCCGGCGGCTTGATCCAGACGTAGGCGTCGATCCCGGCTTCCGGCGCGGCCTTCGGGCGCTCGCCCAGCCCCGCGCCGGACTGGTTGCACCAGTTGCCCAGGTGGATGCGGCGATCGGTCCGGCCGCCGTTCACGTAGGCGTCGACGGTGGTGGACGGCCCGGCCCCGGTCGGCCGCGCGGTGCCGCCCCAGCCGTTGCGGGAAGTGTCGATGAGCATGCCGACGTCCGCCGGGAATCCGGCCCGCACCGCTTCCTGCCGGAACGCCTGGGCGTAGGAGAGTTCGTCGACGTAGCGGTTCCAGTCGATCCACTTCGACGTCCGCACCGAAGTGCCGCCGACACTGTCGTTCACGGTGAAGTACGGCTCTTTGAGCGCACCGTAGTTCGCGGTGTTGGCGATGAAGCCGTGCACGTTGGCCGTCGTGCTCCCGGAGGTCCGTGCGGCCTCGGCCATGAGCGCGGCGGAGGGGCCGAGGTTGTCGTCCCAGCCGAGCCAGCCGTGGTGCCCGGCGTCGATGTAGTTGTAGACGTTGGCGAGCGGACCGAGTTTCGCCAGCGCGTAGCCGACGCCCTTGACGTAGTTCCCGTTGGCCTTCATGACGTCGCACTGGGGCGTGACCGTCGGGCGGGGCGTCACGTTGGTGACCAGGTTCGGCAGTGAGTCGATCTCGACCACGTTCACGATCCGCAACGTCGAGTACTTCGGATCGGCGACGATCGTGGCGATCGGGTCGATGTACTCGGTCTGGTACCGCGCGAGTTCGTCCGCTTTGAGTTCGCCGTTCGAAGCGAGCGCGGAACAGTCCCGTCCGGGCAGGTTGTAGATCACCAGCTGGACGACCAACGGTTTCCCGGCGGCCTGCCGGAGTGCTTCGTCGAGATGACCGCGCAGCCCGCGGCTCGTGCTCGTGCCCGTGATGGCGGCGATCCGGTCGAGCCAGACGCCGGTCGGCTGGTTCGCGATCCGGGCGCCGCCCGGTTCCGCGGCGGCCTTCGCCGACCAGTCCGGGTTCACGTACACACCGGCATCGGCATAGGGGTTGTCCACCTTGGGGCCGCCCGGACCCGGCGTGGTGGTCGTGGTGGTCGGCGAGGCCGTGGTGGTGGGGACGGTGGAACCGGTGCAGGTGGTGCCGTTCAAGGTGAAGATCGCGGGTTTCCCGTTGGTGCCGGAGTGGCTTCCGTTGAACCCGGGGGAGACGGTGGCGCCGGTCCCGATCGAACCGTTCCACCCCGCGTCCTTGACCGTCACGCGCGTACCTTGCTGGCCGAAGTTCCCGTTCCAGCCCTGCTGCACCCGCTGGTCGCCGGGGAAGTCCCAGCTCAGCGTCCAACCGCCGCTGATCGGGTCGCCGAGATTGGTCACGGTCACGGTCGCCCCGAAACCGGTGTCCCATTGGTTGGTGATCGTGTAGTCGACCTTGCAGCCCGGCGCCGCTTCGGCACTCGAGCCCAGCACCACCGGCACCGCCACCATCGCGAGTACCGCGCTGATGGCCAGTGGTGCCGAAACACCCTTTCTGCGGAATCTCATACGTCGCCTCCTTGCGACCGGAATCCGAATTATGGGAGCGCTCCCATCGAGGACCGTAAAGGGACGGATCGGTCATGGCAAGGATGAGGGGTCCGAGGTGTGGGATCGCTCCCATAAAGCTACGAAAGGACTGGGCCACCCGGTGGAAGGCTCCGCCCGATGGCCGCGAAGCCTTCACCCGGACAGTGGGATCGGGCTTCGGGAGTTCGGGCCCGGCCGTATGGGATCGTGAGCCGATGAGGATCTTGCTCGTGGAAGACGAGCGGCGGCTGGCCGAATCGCTGCGCGCCGGGCTGAGTGCCGAAGGGTATGCCGTGGACGTCGCGCACAACGGCCGCGACGCGCTTTGGTACGCCGCCGAGCATCCCTACGCCGCGATGATCCTCGACATCATGCTGCCCGGCCTCAACGGCTACCGCGTCTGCCGGAGACTCCGCGAACGAGGTGACGACACCCCGATCCTCATGCTGACCGCGAAGGACGGGGAGGACGACGAGATCGAGGCACTGGACACCGGCGCCGACGACTTCCTCCCGAAGCCGTTCTCGTACGGCGTCCTGCTCTCCCGGCTGCGGGCGCTGATCCGGCGCGGGGGAGCGACCCGGCCGGGCACGCTGCGGCTCGGTGACCTCGAACTCGACCAGGCCAGTCACAGCTGCCGTCGCGGCGGGGCCGAGATTCCCTTGACCACCAAGGAGTTCGCGCTGCTGGCTTATCTGATGAAGCGGCAGGGCGAAGTGGTCACCAAGGCGGAACTGCTGGAGAACCTCTGGGATTTCGCGGCGTCGGCGACCGCGAACCTCGTGGAGGTCCACATGAGCGCGCTGCGGCGCAAGATCGATCTGCCGTTCGGGGTGGAGACGATCCGGACGGTGCGCGGCGCCGGCTACCACGTGGTGGGCTCCGGTGCCTAGGTTCTCGCGGACCACCCGGTTCCGGGTCGCGCTGACCGCCTTCCTGGCGTCGCTCATCGCTCTGACGGTCGTTTCGGCGTGGCTCGTGCTCGATGCCCAGAGCCGCCTCGGGCACGGTGCCGCGCAGCTGGCCCGGGCGAGGGCGGCCGCGATCGTCCAGTTGCTGAACAACGGCGCGGCACCCGCCGATCTGCGCTTGCTCGTGCGGGACTCGATCTACGAAGTGACCACCCAGAGCGGTGAGCGGGTCGCTTCCTGTCCCGGCCTGCGCTCCGGGGCGATCGCGTCGGGTGGAGGCTTCGAGCACGGCGACGACGTCCGTATCCTCGATCCCGGCGACGTCGACCTCGGCGCGCAGGAATCCGTCGGTTGTGCGCCCGTGCTCGGGCAAGACCCCGAGCAGAACGGGCTTCGGCTGCACGTCTCGGCGTTCGCGAGCGGGGACAGCAAGTACCGGGTCTACGGCGCCGCCGTCGTCGACGAGTCCGGACAGGCGGCGCTCGATTCGGTGCGCGTGACGCTGCTGGCCGGAGTCCCGGTGATCGCGCTGCTGATCGGGGCGATCGCGTGGCTCGCGGTCCGCCGGTCGCTGCGGCCGGTCGAGGCGATCCGCTCGGAGGTCGCGGAGATCGGCGCGCACGATCTCTCCCGCCGGGTCCCGGCCCCGGACAGTGCCGACGAGATCGCGAAGCTCGCGGAAACGATGAACACGATGCTCGCCCGCCTGGACACCGCGGTCACCCGGCAGAGCCGGTTCACCTCGGACGCGTCGCACGAACTGCGCACTCCGCTGGCGTCCCTGCGGACTCAGCTGGAGGTGCTGCTCGCGCATCCGGACCGGCTGGACTGGCGTGACGCGTGCCGGAACGCGCTCCTCGACGTCACCCGGCTGCAGGACCTCGTCGGCGATCTCGTGCTGCTCGGCAAGCTGGACAACGCGGCACCGGAACGGTTCACGCCGGTGCGACTGTCCGAAGTGGTCGAATCCTGTCTGTCCGGACGGCAGGGTGTACGTGCGGGGATCGAGGGCGATCCGACGGTGCTCGGTGACCGCGGCAGGCTGGAACGGTTGCTGCGCAACCTGGTGGACAACGCGCAACGCCACACCCGAACCGGCGTCGAGGTGACGGCGTCCACAGTGGACGGTTTCGGGGTGCTGACGGTCACCGACGACGGTCCCGGCATCCCCGCCGCCGACCGCGAGCGGGTGTTCGACCGCTTCGTGCGGTTGGACGACGGACGCGCGCGTGACGACGGTGGCGCCGGACTCGGGCTGGCGATCGTCGCCGAGATCGCCAGGGCGCACGGCGGCACCGTCGAGGTCGCCGACCACGACGGCGGAGCCAGCCTTGTCGTCCGCCTGCCGTTGGCGGAAGCGCGAAGCTGAAGACGTCTTCAGCTTCCTTAAGCTTCCGTTCAGCGTTCACACCCGAACCTTCGGGGCATGTTCGCTCCCTCGCGTCACTCCTGGTGGCGGCCGCTCGGCCACGCCGACTACCTGGCCTCGTCGTGGTTCCCCGGCCTCACCGGCGTGCGCGCGCTCGCCGCCGTGGCCGTCGTGTTCTTCCACTACGGCGGTCCCGTCGTCGACCGCCTGCAGGGCTGGATCGCCGTGCAGCTGTTCTTCGTGCTGTCCGGTTTCCTCATCACGACACTGGCCTTGAGGGAAGAAGACCGTGACGGCCGGATCTCGCTGCGCGGGTTCTTCGTTCGCCGGGTCTTCCGGATCATGCCGGTGTACTTCCTGCTCCTGGCGCTGACCACGCTCGCGGTGGTGCTCGGCGGCACGTATCAGAGCAGCAGGCTCGCCGACGCCATGCCGTACTACCTCGTCTTCGGCAACGAACTCGTCGACTACAACACGCCCTATCCGACGTCGTGGTCGCTGGGGGTGGAGGAGAAGTTCTACCTGGTGTGGCCCGCGTTGCTGGTGCTCACGTCGTTCGCGCGGAGCGGGAAGACGGCGCTGCGCCTGCTGCTGGGCGCGTCGGTCGTCCTCGGTGTGGTGCTGTTCGCGCTTCCGCTGGCGCCGTCACACACCTGGGCGAGCCTTTCGGTGCACTACTGCTCGCTGGTCATCGGCTGCCTGCTGGCGATGACCCTCCACCATCCGCGCGGGTTCGCCCTGTTCCGGCCGCTGACCAGGCCCGCCGTCGCCACGGCGATCGGATGCGGGTTCGTCGTCCTGCAGTTCTCCGTCGGCCCGCTGGCGAAGGCACTCGGCGGACACTGGCAGTTCGTGGTCCCGGTCTACGCGGCGGGCTCGGCCTTGCTGCTCGTGGCCGTCGTTTCGCCCGGTCCGGTCCGGAAACTGCTTTCGAGCAGGCCGATGACCTATGTCGGCGATCGTTCCTACGCGCTCTACCTCGCCCAGACGGGCGCGGCCGGGGTCACTGGCTGGCTGCTGCCCAGCGGGCTCGCCAAGGCCGCGGCGACCACTGGTGTCGCGTTGCTGTTCGCGTGCGCGTTGCGCCGCTGGGTCGAACAGCCCGCCATCGCCTACGGCCGGAAAGTGGCCGAACGCCGCGCGCCCGCCGTGCCTCCGGTGAAGGCAGCGGCGGGCGCGAAGGGAACGGTTCCGGCGTCAGTGGTGCGCGGCCACCGCGGTCGCCCCGGCGCTCTTCTTGACGAAAAGCGAACCGACGAACGCGGCCAGTCCGACACAACCGGCGACCATGAACGTGATGCGGATGCCCCCGGCGTCGGGGCTGGCCGCCCCGGCCGTGGTCGTGCTCGCCGTGGCCACCGCGATGAACATGGCGGTGCCGAGCGCGCCGGCGAGCTGCTGAAGGGTGGCGAGGATCGCGCTGCCGTGTGAATAGAGGTGCTCGGGCAGCGAACCGAGGGATTCGGTCATCAGCGGCGTCATCATGAGGCCGAGCCCGCACATCAGGAGGACGTGGATGGCGATGACCGCGACCAGCGGCGATCCCGGACCGAGCAGGGCGAACAGCCACAGCGAGACCGCCATCGCGGCGGCGCCGGGGATGACCAGGGGCCGGGGGCCGAAGCGGTCGTACAGCGCGCCGACCGGGCGGCCGAGCAGCCCGAGGGCCAGGCCGCCGGGAAGCACCGCGAGCCCGCTGACGAACGTGCTGGTGTGCAGGACGGTCTGCAGATACAGCGGAAGCAGGATCGCCGCGGCGCCGAGCAGGCACATGAACAGCAGCGCCGTCAGTACCAGCGCGACGACGAAACTGCGGTGGGTGAACGGGCGCAGGTCCAGCAGCGCGCGATCTTCCTTCTGCAGGCGCAGCTGGCGCCAGGTGAACACCACGAGTGCCACGGCGCCGACGGCGATCGGCACCCACGGCGGCACCGGCTGATGCCCGCCCGCGGACTCTCCGGACACCGACAGGCCGTACAGGACGCCACCGAAACCGATGGCGGACAGGATCACCGACAGCACGTCCAGCGGCACCTTGCGGGTGTCGCTCTCCAACCTCAGCTGCAGCATGCCGACCACCAGGGCGGCGATCGAGAGCGGCAGCACGATCCAGAACATCCAGCGCCAGCCGAGCGAGGAGAGCACGGCACCGCCGATGGTCGGGCCGATGGCCGGGGCGACCGCGATGACGATCGTGATCGTGCCCATCGTGGCGCCGCGTTTCTCCACCGGCACCAGGCGCATGACCGTGGTCATCAGCAGCGGCAGCATCACCGCGGTACCGCAGGCCTGGATGACCCGGCCGGTCAGCAGGAGCGCGAAGCCCGGGGCGAGCGCGCTGACCAGCGTGCCGGTGCTGAACAGGGTCAGCGAAGCGAGGAAGACCTGGCGCGGGGTGAACCGTTCGAGCAGGAACCCGGTGGTCGGGATGACGACCGCCATGGTGAGCAGGAAGCCGCTCGTCAGCCACTGGACCGTGGTGGTCGGGACCTTGAGGTCGACGGTCAGGTCACGCAGCGCGACGCTCAGGATGGTCTCGTTGAGGATCATCACGAACGCGGACAGGACCAGGACCCCGATCAGGAGCCCGGCTTTCGCCGGTGCCCTTTCCTGGTCGTGGGCGGTTTCGGGCAGGGTCTCGGTCATCAGTGAAGGGCTCCTGGAAGGGCGCAAGTCCGCGTTGCCCGCCTTCGGCGCCGGCAACGGTGACAGCGAAGGCGAGGCTGATCTGCCGTCCAGTCTGCCTGGGTCGGTCGGTGCGTGTCACGTCGATTTCCGTAGTGAGTACGGTCACTGCGTCCGAAGACAGCACGAAAGCCGAAGGATTCGCCGTCCCACCAAGATAAAATCGGCCCGTGACCACAGCGATCACGGCGGATCGATGGCAGTCGGTGCGGCGCGCCTATCGGGTGACAGGGGCGCGGTTCGCGGAACTGGTGGCCCGCGTTCCGGATCCGGACGCGATGGTCACCGCGGACTGGACGGCGGCCGACACGGTGGCCCACGTCGCGATGATCGCGAAGATGTACACGTCGCTGGCGCGCCCGGACAGCACCCCGTTCTTGGACGCCCGCGGGCAGAGCCAGGTCCAAAAGACCACTGTGGACACCGTTTCCGTGCTGAACACCTTGGTGTTACGAGATTTTCCCGAACGCGACATCGGCGTGCTGGTGACCGGACTGCTCGCTGACATCGACGAGGTGCTGCGGGTGACCGAGGACGCCGATCCGGCGACCCCGCTGGACTGGCTCGGTGACTCGAAGGTGCCGCTAGCGGGAGTCCTCGCGCACCTGGTCAACGAACTGCAGATCCACGGCTGGGACATCGCCAAGGCGCTGAAGCTGCCGTGGACGATGCCACCGGGTGACGCGGCGCTGTTCTTCGACCTCTTCATGGTCGGCGTGCTGACCCACGACACCGGCCACCTTCTCGACACCGACGCACCGCCGCGGGAACGACGGATCGCCGTGGCGTTCCGGTCGGCCTACACGTCACCGGTCGTGCTGGTGCTGCATCGGGGGCAGGTCACGGTGGAGCCGCCCGGCGGGCCGGTCGACGTGCGGATCTCGTTCGACCCGCCGGCACTGAACCTGATGCTGTTCCACCGGGTCGGCAAGGCGCGTGCCGCGCTGACGCGCAAGATCGTCGTCAGCGGTCCGCGACCGTGGCTGTTGCCCGCCTTCTTGCGGGTGGTCCGGCTGCCGTAGGGCACGTTCACCGGTCCGTGAAGGCCTCCTTGAGGGACCCAGAGTCCCTCAAGGAGGCCTTCACGGACCGACCACCGCACGAGACCTCGCCTAGAGCGTCAGCGACCAGGTATCGAGCACCCCCGTGTCACCGGGCCCGTAGTCCGTGACGCGGAGCTGCCACTTCCCGCCCGCCGGTGACGACGCGCCGGGCACCGAGAACGTCCGGGCGCCGTTCCACGCGGTGCAGGCCTGACCGCCGCTGTACTTGAGCGGATAGGCCTTGCCGTTCGGATCCAGGACCGTCACGCCGAGGTCCTCGGCGCAGGTGTGCCGGATCGTCACGGAAATCCCGAGCGACGCCGCGGCCTGCCCGGTGAGGGCCGAGGTGACCGGGCTGAACACCTGCCGGTGGTCCTGGATCGCGAAGTCGGTGCCGTTGCTCAGCGTCCGGCCGCCGGTGCCGGGCTGCGTCTTGACCGACACGACGCCGCTCGACGGCGACACGTTCCCCGCCGCGTCGCGGGCCTTCACGGTGAAGCCGTACGAGGTATCGGGGCTGAGCCCGGTCACGGTGACACTGGTTCCCGTCGCGGACGTCGCCAGTGTCGAACCGTTGTAGACGTCGTAACCGGCGACACCGACGTTGTCCGTGGCGGCGTCCCAAGCGAGCGAGACACTGTCCGGTGTCGAGCCGGTGGATCGCGCGTTGCCGGGCGCGCTCGGTGCCGTGGTGTCGCCTCCGCCGGTCACCAGGGTGAGGTTCCACTTGGTCAGTGCCTCGATCACCGGCTGGAAGATCGACATGTCCCCGTCGCTGGGGTTCTCCACGCACTGCGACGGGCCGCCGTCGTGCAGGCCGACCGCCTTGGTGCCGAGCAGCCAGCCACCGCCCGAGTCGCCGCCGAGCGAACAGGCCGTCGTCCAGGTCAGGTCCTCGATGATCAGGCCGCCGCCGTAGTCGACGGCCTTGTGCGTGTACTTCACTTCGCCGCATTTCCACTTCGAGGTGTTGCCGGAGTGGCAGACCCGGTCGCCGACCATGGCCTCGGCCGAGCCGGTGACGGTGATGGCGGGTTCGCCCCACGTGTTGACCGCGGCGGAGAGTTCCCAGCCGGACTGCGTCACCGCGACCACGCCCATGTCGCCTTCGCGGGCGTTGACACTGCGCGTCCCGCCGACGTTCGAAGTGCCGATCCGGTTCTGCTGGCCCTGCGCGCCGTAGGCGGCCTGGTCGCGATCGTTCGTGCAGTGCCCGGCGGTGAGGAAGTGCTTGGCGCCGGACGAATCCGTCGCGCCGAAGCCGACCGAGCAGTTGGTCTCGCCACCCGGCCACCACGGGTTCCCGGTCTGGATCGTGCCGGCCTGCTGTCGCGGCGAAGACCCGGTTTCGGTGATCCGTACGCCGAGATCCCTTGCCCGGGAAAGGAAACTCTCGGTCGCGGCGGTCTTGCGGGAGTTGTCGACCGAGATGCCGACCTCGTTGTTCCGGACGTCGACACCCCAGCCGAACACGCCGGGGACACCGTCGCCGACAAGCGCGCGGACGGCCTCGTCGGTCCGGTCCAGGTCGGCTTTGGACCGGGAAACCAGCCGCGGTTCGGCACCGGCGCTCCGCGCCGCGTCGGCGTCCGCCGCGTTCGTGACGGCCAAGGTCAGCTTGCCCGTGGCCGCGTCGAACCACTGTCCGGCGGACCGGGCGCGCAGTCCGGCGGGGAGCGACGCGGCCAGCCGGTGGGCCTCGTCCTGCGCCGCGAGCTGGGATTTCGCCTGGGACACGGTCAGGCCGAACGCGGCCGCCACGCCGTTCACCTCGGCGTCGGGATGGACAGGAGCCGGCGGGGAAGCGGCCTGTGCCAGCGGGGTGAATCCCGCCGCGGCCAATGCCATGACACTGAGGCAGGAAAACATTCTGCGGTGCCGTCGCATGCGCACTCCTCGAATCGAAAAGTAGGTGCGCCGACGGTAGTTCCTGAACCTCGCGGAATTGCAGGCCCGCGAGTCGTTAACAATTAAGAGTCCCAGTCCCACTCGAATCCGAACCTGCCGGGCCCGAAATTCAACGCGACGCCGTGCACGGAGTCGGCGCATGGCAGGGCTTCCGTCCGTTCCGCGGGCTGTCCGTCCTGTTCGGAATACCGGCGGCACCGGGCCGGGAGCGCATCGGGGGAGAAGCGGATCTCGAGCACGTACTCCCGTGCGGGCAGCCGGAATTTGCGTTCGTAGTTCGTCGCGTGCGGGAACGGCGCACTGTTCACCAGCGTGTGCTCGGTGATGACCGTTTCGCCTTTCGTGAGCGGCCGCTCGAAGAGCAGTTCCATCACGAGAAGTCCGTCTTCGGGCCGGTGCACGCTCCGGCCGGGGTGGCAGCCCCGCAACGAGGTCACCGCGGGCAACGGCCGGTCGTGTTCGTCGATGTGGACGATCACCACCCACCGGTCCGGGCCGTCGGCTTCGGCGCGGAGCACCTGCCGCGACCGGAACGCGAGTTCCTCCCGGCCGGGGCCGACGGAGACGACGTCATGCTGGCTGATCCTCGTCAGCCGCTCGTCCCACCGGGTGTCGACCTCGCTGACGGCCGCGTCGATCCGGGTGCGGTCCGGCCAGTACCGGCCGATCTCCGGCAGCCCGTCGGCACGGGCCGGCCACCGGCCCCGCGCCCGCGGCGGGCCGAGCAGCGCGGTCAAGCTGCCGGGCGCCACCTCCAGTACCTGTTCGAGATGGCGGAGTCCGAGTACCGAATCCCGGCGTTCCGGGCGGCTTCGCCCGGACTGCCAGTAGCTGAGCGTCGCCGCCGTGATCGAGACGCCACGAGCGCGCAAGTGGTCGCGCAGGCGCTCCAGGCTGAGGCCGCGCGCCCGGATCGCCTCGCGCAGCGCGTCGGCGAAGGGCCCGTCACGGAGCAACCGCTCCAGCCCGGGCTGGGGATCCGCTCCGCCGGACGTCACGCGACGAGCATAGATCCGTACCGGGGCGAGGTGAACGAGCCGAGAGCCTGACCAGGCTTTTAACCGTTAACAGGCGCGTCGAACCGGCGTCGTGAGTCTTCGATGTGGCCGAGGAACCGGTGGGTCCAGTCGCACATCCCGTCGACCGTCGCGCGCAGGCCGCGCCCGGCCTCGGTGAGGGTGTAGTCGACGCGCGGCGGGACGGTCGGATGCACCGTCCGCTCGATCAGGCCGTTGCGCTCCAGCATGCGCAGGTTCTGGGTGAGCATCTTGTGGCTGATGCCCTCGATGTCGTTCCGCAGTTCGGTGAACCGCCGGGTGCGGTCGCCGACCGTCTCGATGATCAGGAGCGCCCACTTGTTGGCGACGTCGGAGAAGATCTCCCGCGCCAGCGAGTCCGCGCGCATCAGATCCGCGTCGTCCGTCGTGCCGCTGAGCTGCTTGGTCACCATGAGGTTCCCCAGTCACGAAAAAGTGCGTTCTTCCAGGTCGCCGCACACTCTCCTACAGTTCCTGGGTAACCACAAGTGACCACGAGGAGTACTGATGAGCATCACCCTGGTGAACCCCGCGGGATTGCCGGAGATCCCCGCCTACCGGCAGGTGTCGATCGCGACCGGGTCGAAGCTGGTCTTCATCGCGGGGCAGGTCTCCTGGGACGCCGACGGTGCCGTTGTCGGCGAAGGTGACCTCGCCGCTCAAGTCGAACAGTGCTACCTGAACATCGGTACCGCGCTCGCCGCGGCCGGCGCCACTTTCGACGACGTCGCGAAAATGACCGTCTACGTCGTCGACTGGACGCCGGACAAACTCGCGCTGTTCCTCGAAGGCGTGGACAGGGCCGCCGCCGAACTGGGCGGCACCCCGGTCCCGCCGGGCACCCTGATCGGCGTCGCGGCCCTCGACGTACCTGAGCACCTCGTCGAGATCGAGGCGACCGCGGTCATCGACTGACGCTCACCGGCCGCGCGCGGCACGCCAGATCGGGCTGTCGACGTAGTGGTTGTCGTACTGCTTCGAGGACGCGGCGATCTCCGAAGGGTCGGCCTCGCCACGCGCGACCCGGTCGAGGAGCCGGTAGTAATCGAAGCGGGCCATGCCCGGCGTGAAGGTCACCAGAACGTCGGCGTCCGAGCCGTCGGCGGGCCCGAACGCGTGCGGCACCTTGGGCGGAACGGCGAGGAAGTCGCCCTTTTCCAGCGTGTGCAGGGTTTCCTCGACGAGGACCTGGAGTTTTCCTTCGAGCACGAAGAAGAACTCGGTCGCGCGAGTGTGGAAGTGGGCCGGGGTGCCGAAGACGCCGTCCTTCAAGGTCGCGCGGTTCGCGGTGAAGCCCCCGTCGGTGGTGTCCGAGTCGGCCAGCAGCGTGATCTCGCTGCCCGGCGCGTCCCTGACGATCTCGGCGTCGGCGGCCCGGAGGAGGATGGGGTCGAACATGGTGGCGTCTCCTTGGTTTTCCTTGTTCAGCAGGCTCGCTGACAGGAACAGCTTCTCGCGGTGCCGGGCCTTGATCAACGCGGAAAGCCGACTCGATCGATAATACTGGGGTTATCGATCGGGGTGGGTTGTGAGTGGCGACTCGGGTTAGTGCGAACTGTGTTTCAGGTACCTACGTGATCCCGGGTGCGGTTGATCGCAGCCACGGACTCGATCCCTCGCCACGCTCGCCTCACCGGCACCAGCGGTCACGCCCTCACGGTCTCCGGTGCGGCGCTCACGTGAGTTTCGCGGTCCGTGGGGATGTCGTGAAGGGTCCCTTTGAGACGGTGAACCTGGATTCACCGGTGTGGTGTGGGGGTGGGGGTGTGTCTGGGTACGCAAATGCCCTCTGGCTTGGGATGATTGTTCTTGCGACGGAACAAAATCCTTCTAGCGAGAGGGCATCTGCTGGATGCGATCTTCTCATACTGCCGGGTCGGTGTCGGTGAGGTTCGATGATGCGGGTCTCGTGTCGTGCGCGGGGCTGGTGCCGGTGCTGCGGCTGGCGGAGGACATCGGCCTGGGCGGGCTGATCGAAGGCCGGGTTGACCTGGGGATTCCGGTTGGTGCGAACACAGGCGCGAAAGCGTTGTCGATCGTGGCTGGGATGGTGGCCGGGGCGGACTCGATCGAGGACCTCGATGTGATCCGGCATGGTGGGGTGCGCCGGTTGTTCACCGGTCTGCGGGCGCCCTCGACCTGCGGGTCGTGGCTGCGGGGGTTCACCCACGGCCACGTCCGCCAGCTCGCGTCGGCC
>NZ_JBIUAQ010000049.1:0-57258 GCF_044547565.1 Amycolatopsis sp. NPDC052450
ACGGACAATCCGGCTGGAAAGTCCACATAGCACCAGATGGGCGACCCGAGTTCATCCCACCGCAATACCTCGACCCGCTACAAACCCCACGCCGCAACACAACCCACCGCTGAACCCGAGGAGCCCGCCGACCACCACCGGCGACGGGCCCCTCGGCATGCCCAAGTGCCAAACCCGACGGCACCGCTACAGCGCTCTCGCCGCGCCTCCGGCCCCCAGAGCGAAACGCTACTGCGGTTGCTGCTGCTGACTCGGGAGCGTCCCGGCCGCCATCCGCCGCGCCACGTCCTTCCGCAGCCACAACAGCCACAGCCAGATTCCGAGGAAGACCACCCCGAGGATCGCCACGGCGGGCAGCGCGACGAAGAACGCGATGAGCGCGACCTGCAGCACCAGCACCGCGGGCACCGCCCACGGCTTCTTCAGGAAGCCGCACAGCGCGATCAGCGCGACCGCGATCACGATCACCGACCAGCCGGTCAGCGAGCCGACACCGCCGCCGAGTTTCGCCACCACCGGCAGCGCCAGCGCGACGGTGATGCCCTCCATGATCAGGGAACCGGCCATCACCCCGCGGAAGGACTTCATCGGGTCCTTGGCGGGCGGTTTCGGGGTCTCGTCGGTCACGCCGGCTCCTTACCGAACAGGGTCCTGGCCTCGCCCGCGGTGACGACCGAGCCGGTGACCAGCACGCCGCCGCCCGCCAGGGGCTCTTCGGGGTCGTCGCTCTGCTCGACGAGGCCGATGGCGGTCTCGATCGCGGCGTCCAGGCTCGACTCGGCGACGACGCGGTCTTCGCCGAAGATCGAGATGGCGATGTCGTTGAGTTCGTCGAGCGGCATCGCGCGCGGGGACGAGTTCTTGGTGACGACGATCTCGGAGACGACCGGTTCGAGGGCGTCCAGGATGCCGCGGGCGTCCTTCTCGGCCATCACGCCGACCACGGCGACGAGGCGGCGGAAGGCGAACTCCTCGGCGACGGTGGTGGCGAGTGCCTTGGCGCCGTGCGGGTTGTGGGCGGCGTCGAGCAGCACGGTCGGCGCGGCGCGGACGCGCTCCAGCCTGCCGGGGGTCTCGACCTCGGCGAAGGCCTCGCGGACGGCTTCGACGACCAGCTGCCTGTCCTTGCCCGCGCCGAAGAACGCTTCGACGGCGGCCAGCGCGAGCGCGGCGTTGGCCGCCTGGTGCGCGCCGTGCAGGGGCAGGAAGATCTCGTCGTAGACCCCGCCGAGCCCCTGCAGCTTCAGCATCTGACCGCCGACGGCGATCTCACGCTCCATCACGCCGAACTCGCTGCCCGCGCGGGCGACGCTCGCGTCGACCTCGATGGCGCGTTCCAGCAGGATCTTCTGCACTTCGGGGTCTTGATCGGCGATGACCGCGACGCTGCCGGGCTTGATGATCCCGGCCTTCTCCACCGCGGCCTTGGCCGGAGTGCCGCCGAAGTACTCGACGTGGTCGACGCCGATCGGTGTGATGACGGCGACGTCACCGTCGGCCACGTTCGTGGCGTCCCAGGAGCCACCGAGGCCGGTTTCGACGACCGCGGCTTCGACGGGCGCGTCGGCGAAGGCCGCGAACGCCATCCCGGTGAGCACCTCGAACTTGCTCATCGGCACCGCGTCGGGTCCGCCCGCGTTGTCCACCATGGTCACGTACGGCGCGACGTCGCGGTACAGGTCGACGTACGCGGCGGCGGAGATGGGGGCGCCGTCGAGCGCGATCCGCTCGGTGACCAGCTGCAGGTGGGGGCTCGTGTACCGGCCGACGCGCAGGCCCATGCGGGTCAGCAGCGCGTCGATCATCCGGGTGGTCGAGCCCTTGCCGTTGGTCCCGGCGACGTGTACCACCGGGTAGCCGCGGTGCGGTTCACCCATGAGGTTGACCAGGGCCGCGATCCGGGCGAGGGACGGCTCGATCTTGGTCTCGGGCCACCGCTGGTTCAGTTCGGCTTCGACGGCGAGCAGTTCGCGGCGCGCCTGCTGTCCGTTGGGGTCGGCCGGGGCGAACTCGTCGCCCTGGTCGTCCAGTTCGTGCAGTTCCACGTCCTCCGGGGCGACGAGGTCCGGCACGGGGCCGAGCGCGAGGTTGTCCCCCAGCTGCCCGATCCCGCCGATGCCGCCCCGCGAACCGCCGCCCGCCTGGTACGCGGCGTCGGGTGCGTCCAGATCCGGGTCGGTGTCGTCGGACGGATCGTGGGCGCGGGCCCCCAATTCGTCGACACCGGCGAAACTGTCCAGATCTGCCAGGTCCGGGGATTCCTTGAAGTCTTCGGAATCCCGGCCGTCACCTCGCGGCACGAACTCTCCTCTTACCCTTGCTGCCTGTCGGACCGAGTCTACGTGCGGCTTTTCCTGGCACTCTCGACGCATGGGGTTCAACCACAACGACCACTACCATCCGCTGCTGCTCGACCAGCTGCCTCCCGGTCCCGGCGTGGCGCTGGACGTGGGCTGCGGCGGCGGACGGTTCGCGCGGCGGCTCGCGGCGACCGGGATGCACGTCGAGGCGATCGACCGGTCCGCTTCGATGATCGACCTGGCCCGCGCCGCCGGCTCGCCGGGCCCCGGCACGATCTCGTACCGGCAGGCCGACGTCGTCACCGAGAAGCTGCCGGAGGGCGCGTACGACTTCATCTCCTGCCTCGCGTCACTCCACCATGTGCCGTTCGACACGGTCACGAGGCTGCGGGACGCGCTGGTCCCCGGCGGTGTCCTCGCCGTGCTCGGCCTCGGCAGACCCAGCACTTTCGCCGACTACGCGCGCGCCGTCGTGGCGTCGCCGGTCAACGCGCTGGCCAGGGTGATCGTGTACGCGGGCGACCGGCTCAACGGCGGGATCGACCCGCTGCCGACCGCGCCGATCGTCGAGACGTTCCCGCCGATGAGCCGCGTCCGGCGCGACGCGGCCCGGCTGCTGCCGGGCAGCAAGGTGAGGAATCTTCTCTTCTACCGCTACCTCCTGGTCTACCGCAGGCCGGAAGACGATCACCCGGTCTGACAGCCCAAGCGGGTGAAACCGGCGCTCGTCCACCCGATCGGCGGCGCCGGGCGGGCCGGATCCGGTTCATTTTTGAGAGGCCATCCAGTCCGGAGATCGGGGTCCTCATGCGCTTAAGACGTGTCCTGTTCGCGGCCGTCTCGACCGTCGTCCTGCTGATCGGCTCGGCCACGGCGGCCACCGCCGCCGAGCGGTCCTACCGGAATTACGTCGCGCTGGGTGATTCCTACACCTCCGGGCCGCTCATCCCGCTTCCGCGCCTCGACCCGCTCTTCTGCGGCAAGTCGACGCAGAACTACCCGTCGATCCTCGCCTCGGCGCTGCGGGTGCGCTCGTTCACCGACATCAGCTGCGGTGGCGCCGACACCACGAACATGACGCAGCGGCAGCGGGTGACCCTCGGCAGCAACCCGCCGCAGTTCAGCGCGCTGCGCGCGAACACCGACCTGGTCACCGTCGGTATCGGCGGCAACGACTACGGCGTCTTCGGCACGCTGGTCGGCACCTGCCCGTCACTGCGCGCGAGCGATCCCACCGGGAACCCGTGCCAGGACAGGTACACCGTCGACGGCGTCGACACCATCAAGGCCAAGATCGCCGACACCGGCAAGAACGTCGAGAGGGTGCTGGCCGGGATCCACGCCCACTCGCCGCGCGCCGACGTGCTCGTCGTCGGCTACCCGCGGATCGCGCCGGAATCCGGCTACTGCCCGAAGATCCTGCCGTTCGCCGAGGGCGACTACGCCTGGCTCAACGACGTCGAGAAGGCGTTGAACTCGGCGATCGAGAAGGCCGTCGCCGCCGACGGCAAGGCGACCTTCGTGGACACGTTCGGCCCGTCCGCCGGACATGACGCCTGCGCGCCGAACGGTGCCGCGTGGATCAACGGGCAGCACACGAAACTGCTCGCCGCGGCGGCGTACCACCCGTACCGCACCGGGATGGTGGGGGTGGCCGGAGTCGTCCTCCGACACCTCCGCTGAGCCACCGCACGTGCAATGAAGGGGCCTTTCATAGCAAATTTTGCTATGAAAGGCCCCTTCATTGCATAAGAGGTTCGACGCCGGGCCATCGGAAGCGCTGAAGGAGCCCGCCCCGCTCACTTGACCGGCGATGTCACGTGATCAGGCGGACGACACGCGTGATCCGGCGGACGACACACGTGACTGGATGGACGACACGACCGCGGCCCGGGGTCAACCACGAGCCGTCCGGCCAATCACGCGTGTCGTCCGGCCAATCACGCGTGCCGTCCCACCCAACACGCGTGTCGTCCGTTCAATCACGCGTGTCGTCTGTCCGCACACCGGCAGTAGATACGCCGCCCTTACCACTCACATTGGTCAGGAGGCGGGCAGCGTCGCCAACCGGGCGTTGATGCGCTCGATATCGGCCACCGCGGTCTCCTTGCGGGCCCGGATCTTGCCGATCACCGGCTCCGGCGCCTTGTCGATGAAGGCCTGGTTGCCGAGTTTGGCCTCGGCCTGCGCCAGTTCCTTCTCCGCCACGCCGAGGTCCTTCTGCAGGCGCTTGCGCTCGGCGGCGACGTCGATCGTGCCGGACAGGTCCAGTTCGACGGTGACGACACCGGCCGACAGCCCGACCTCGAGCGACGCGCTCGGCGCGAAGCCGTCTTCGGGCTGGGTGAGCCGGACCAGCGCGCGGATCGGCTCGTCGTGTCCGGTGATCTCGGCGAACCCGTCGCCGGACAGCCGCGCGGCCACCTTCTGGCTGGGCTTGAGGCCCTGGTCCGCGCGGAACCGGCGGACCTCGGTGACCAGTTTCCGCACGTCCGCGATCCGCTTGTCCGCCACGGCGTCGGCGTACGAGGAGTCCGCCACCGGCCACGGGGCGATCACCAGCGACTCGCCGCCGGTCAGCGCCGTCCACAGCTTCTCGGTGATGAACGGGATGAACGGGTGCAGCAGCTTCAGCACGGTGTCGAACACGTGCCCCAGCACCGCGCGCGTCGCCGTCACGCGGGCTTCGTCGCCTTGGAAGACCTGGACCTTCGACAGCTCCAGGTACCAGTCGCACAGCTCGGTCCAGGTGAACTGGTAGAGCGTGTCGGTGGCCTTCGCGAACTGGTAGTCCGCCAGGTAGCCGGTGACCTCGTCGACGACGGTGCCGAGCCTGCCGAGGATCCAGCGGTCCGCCTCGGTGAGTTCGGCCGGGGCGGGCAGCGGGGCGTTCGCGTCCGCGCCGTTCATCATCGCGAACTTGGTGGCGTTCCAGAGCTTCGTGGTGAAGTTCCGGGAACCCGCGACCCACTCCTCGCCGATCGGCACGTCGGTGCCCGGGTTGGCGCCACGCGTGAGGGTGAACCGCAGCGCGTCGGTCCCGTAGCTGTCCATCCACTCGATGGGGTCGACACCGTTGCCCGCGGTCTTCGACATCTTCTTGCCGAACTGGTCGCGGACCATGCCGTGCAGCGCGATGGTCTTGAACGGCGCCTCGCCGGTGGCGTAGAGGCCGAACATCATCATCCGCACGACCCAGAAGAACAGGATGTCGTAGCCGGTGACCAGCACCGACGTCGGATAGAACTTGTTCAGGTCCGGGGTCTTCTCCGGCCAGCCGAGGGTGGAGAACGGCCACAGGCCCGACGAGAACCAGGTGTCGAGCACGTCCGGGTCCTGGGTCCAGCCTTCGCCGGAGGGCGGCTCCTCGTCCGGTCCGACGCAGACGACCTCGTCGTTCGGGCCGTACCAGACCGGGATGCGGTGGCCCCACCACAGCTGACGCGAGATGCACCAGTCGTGCAGGTTGTCGACCCAGTCGAAGTAGCGCTTCTCCATCTCCGGCGGGTGGACGTTCACCCGGCCGTCGCGCACCGCGTCGCCGGCGGCCTTCGCGAGCGGGCCGACCTTGACGAACCACTGCAGCGAAAGCCGCGGCTCGATCGGCTCCTTCGAGCGCTCCGAGTGTCCGACGCTGTGCAGGTACGGACGCTTCTCCGCGACGATGCGGCCCTGCTCGCGCAGCTTCTCCCGCACCGCGACACGGGCCTCGAAGCGGTCCATGCCGTCGAATTCGGTGCCGGTGCCGTCGATGCGGCCCTGCTCGTCCATGATCGTGATCATCGGCAGGTCGTGGCGCTGGCCGATCTCGAAGTCGTTCGGGTCGTGCGCGGGCGTCACCTTGACGGCGCCGGTGCCGAACTCCGGGTCGACGTGCTTGTCCGCGACGATCGGGATCTTCCGCCCGGTCAGCGGAAGCTCGACCTCGGTGCCGATGAGGTGCGTGTAGCGCTCGTCGTCCGGGTGGACCGCGACGGCGGTGTCGCCGAGCATCGTCTCCATGCGGGTGGTGGCCACGACGATCGCGTTCTCGCCGTCGCCGTAGCGCATGGAGACGAGTTCGCCCTCGACCTCTTCGTGCTTCACCTCGGCGTCGGACAGCACCGACCGCAGCTCCGGCGACCAGTTGACCAGCCGCTCGGCGCGGTAGATCAGGCCGTCGTCGAAGAGCTTCTTGAAGATCGTGTTGACGGCCTTGGACAGGCCGTCGTCCATGGTGAACCGCTCGCGCGACCAGTCGACACCCTCGCCGAGGCGCTTCATCTGGGCGAGGATCTTGCCGCCGTGCTCGTTCTTCCACTGCCAGACGCGCTCCACGAAGGCCTCACGGCCGAGCTCGCGGCGGCTGGTGCCCTCGGCGCGGAGCTGCTTCTCGACCAGCGCGTGGACCGCGATGCTCGCGTGGTCCATCCCCGGCAGGTACAGCGTCTCGTCGCCGAGCATGCGGTGGTAGCGGGTGATGGCGTCGATCAGGGTGTGCTCGAACGCGTGCCCGATGTGCAGCGAACCGGTCACGTTCGGGGGCGGGATGACTACCGTGAACGGCGGCTTGTCCGACGTGGGGTCGGCCGTGAAGTAGCCGGCGTCTACCCAACGCTGGTAGAGCGAGGCTTCTTCGTCGGCCGGGTTCCAGGCACCCGGAAGGTCGGTCTGCTGCGGCTGGGCGTTCTCGGTCACAGTTGACAAGTCTACGAACCCTCTCCAGCGAGTTCCTCACCGGCCGTAACGCCCGCCGTTCCCAGCCGATGAGGGGATGTCGTCACGCACTGGGGGAAGGCGGGCTCTTGGAAGACCGGCAGCTGGAGACGCATCCGGATCTGTTGGATCCGGAATGGCGCAAGCGGGCCGAACGCGACGCCCGGCTCGGCGCGAAGCAGGACCTCAAACGGCGGCGGAAACAGCGGCCGCGCCGCCGGTTCCGGATGTCCCGGTGGCACGTCGTGGTCCTGTTCCTGGTCATGACCGCGGCCGTGCTCGCGGCCGCGGTGGTGGTCGTGAACCAGATGCGGGGAAGCTCCAGCGCCGGACAACCTCCGAGGGTGGCTCCGGTGCTCAGCGGCGTCGACCTCGCCCGCCCTTTCGACCGCACCCCCGCGGCGAACTGGCGCGAAGGCGTCGCCGGGATCACCGTGCCGCCGGGGCAGGCCGTCGGCGGCTTCACCGCGCAGGAGGTCGACGCGGCGTATCAGACGGTGACGAAGGCCATCGCGGCCGCACGGCTCGGCTCACGCGCGTTGCAGGACCACGACGGTTCGGAACTGCTCGCCCTGCTGGCCCCGAACGAGCGCACCCGGCTCGAACAGACGCTCACGAGCGGTCCCACCCTCGAAAAGGATCGGTACTTCACCCTCATCGGAGCGAAAGGGCTGTCGCAGGTGCCGCCGCGCATGACCGGGTCACTCACGGCGAAGCCCGGCGGCAAGGGCGAGTTGATCGTCCACGCGAGTTACGCGGTCGCCTACGCCTTCGACGCGCGCCCGGACGAGGCCCGGTCGCCGATGGACATCGTCCCGTTCGTCCGCGAGGAGCAGGACTACGTGATCCGCAAGGCTCCGCCGTTCGCGAAGGCCGACGCCGGGCTCAGCATCGGGGAAGGTTCGGGCTACAACTCACGCATGGCCTGCGACGCGATCAAGACGGGCATCCTCGCGCCCCAGTACGCTGACAAGGACAGACCGGTCGTCGGCGTACCCGTCGGTGACGATGCCGCTGCCTACGACCCGACGAAACCCCTGCCGTCGCTGGACACCTGCGGGTAGCGGGCCGAAACACTGGGGAAGAGGACGAGATGGACGAAGAGGACCGGCGGATCGAGACCCATCCGGACCTGGTCGACCCGAACTGGCAGAAACACGCCGAGCTGGACGCCTGGCTGGGTGCGAAGAAGGAACTCAAGAAGAAGCGCCGTAAGCAGCGCAAGGCGGCGGCCTCCGGTGGCGGCTACCGCGAGCCGGGTTCGAGCCGGTGGCCGGGCATCGCCGCGATCGCCGTCCTGATCGTGCTGGTCGTGCTGGTCGTGGCCGCGGTGACGGTGAACGCGGTGCAGGAACGCGGGGTCAACGAGACGCCATGGTTCCCGCTGGACGAATCGCAGATCACCCGGCTCGTCACTGACGCCTGACCCCCTCGGTCGCGCGCGGAAGCGGCAAGGCGCACGATGGGGTCATGACCCGCGAAGCACCCGCGAACGACGTTGACGAGACACAGCTCGAGGTCGGGAAACCGAAGAGCTGGGCGGCCGGGATCCCCGGGGTCGCCGTCTCCCTGATGCGCGGCATGGAGCAGATGGGCGCCGCGCGCACGGTGAAGACGCTGCGCCTGCTGAACCAGCGCGACGGTTTCGACTGCCCCGGTTGCGCCTGGCCGGAGCCGCGCGAGGTCGACGGCGAGCACCGGAAGCTCGCGGAGTTCTGCGAGAACGGTGCGAAGGCCGTCGCCGAGGAGGCGACGAAACGCCGGGTCGGCCGCGAGTTCTTCGCCGAGCACTCCATCCACGATCTCGCGGACAAGACGGACTTCTGGCTCGGGCAGCAGGGGCGCATCACCGAGCCGTTCGTCCTGCGCGAAGGGGCCTCGCACTACGAGTCGATCTCCTGGGACGACGCCTTCACCCTGGTCGCGGATGAGCTCCGCGCGCTGCGGAACCCGGACGAGGCGATCTTCTACACCTCCGGCCGCACCAGCAACGAGGCCGCGTTCCTCTACCAGTTGCTCGTGCGTTCCTACGGCACGAACAACCTCCCGGACTGCTCCAACATGTGCCACGAGTCGTCCGGCGCGGCCCTCGCGGCCACGACCGGGATCGGCAAGGGCTCGGTGTCGCTCGCCGACATCCACAAGGCCGACCTGATCGTGGTCGTCGGCCAGAACCCCGGCACCAACCACCCGCGCATGCTGTCCGCGCTGGAGGAGGCCAAGGGCAACGGCGCCAAGATCATGGCGGTCAACCCGCTGCCCGAAGCCGGCCTGATGCGGTTCAAGAACCCGCAGAACGTCCGTGGCGTGATCGGCAAGGGAACCCCGCTCGCCGACGAGTTCGCGCAGATCCGCCTCGGCGGCGACCTCGCGTTGTTCCAGGCGATCGGTCATCTGCTGTTGAAGTGGGAACAGGAGACCCCCGGCACGATCGTCGATCGCGCGTTCGTCGAGTCGTCCACCGAGGGCTTCGAGGACTACGCGAAGCATCTGCGGGAGATCGACTGGGCCGAGGTCGGCGCCGCGACCGGGTTGCCGCGTGAGCAGATCGAGCGGCTGGCGCGGATGATCGCGACTTCGGAGCGGACCATCTACTGCTGGGCGATGGGTCTGACCCAGCACAAGCACGCGGTGCAGACGATCTCCGAGATCGCGAACCTGGCGCTGGTGCGCGGCATGATCGGCGAGCCGGGCGCGGGCCTGTGCCCGGTGCGCGGGCACTCCAACGTCCAGGGCGACCGGACGATGGGCATCTGGGAGAAGATGCCGGAGTCCTTTATGGACAGTCTTGACGCCGAGTTCGGCATCAAGGTCCCCCGGGAGCACGGCTACGACACGGTCGCCGCGATCCGCGCGATGCGGGACGGCAAGGGCAAGGTCTTCTTCGCCGTCGGCGGCAACTTCGCCTCCGCCACCCCGGACACCGAGCTGACCGAGAAGGCGCTCAAGTCGTGCTCGCTGACCGCGCACGTGTCGACGAAGCTCAACCGCTCGCACGTCGTCCCCGGCAGGACCGCGCTGATCCTGCCCACCCTCGGCCGCACCGAACGCGACGTCCAGGCCGGTGGCGAGCAGTTCGTCACCGTCGAAGACTCGATGTCGCAGGTGCACACTTCACGCGGCAGGCTGGCCCCGGCCAGTGACAAGCTGCTCTCCGAGGTCGCGATCGTCTGCCATCTCGCGGAAGCGCTGTTCGGCCCCGGACATGCCGTGCCGTGGCGGGACTTCCACACCGACTACGACCTCATCCGCGACCGGATCGCCCGTGTCGTCCCCGGTTGCCACGACTACAACGCCCGGGTGCGCGAGCCCGACGGCTTCGTCCTGCCGCACGCGCCGCGCGATTCCCGGCAGTTCAACGGAACCGCCAACGGCAAGGCGAACTTCACCACCTCCGAGCTCGAGTACCCGCGGGTGCCCGAAGGCAGGCTGCTGTTGCAGACGATGCGCAGCCACGACCAGTACAACACCACGATCTACGGTCTTTCCGACCGCTACCGCGGCATCGAGGACGCCCGCCGCGTGGTGCTGGTCAACCCCGAAGACCTGGTGTCGCTCGGGCTGACCGACGGCGCGATGGTCGACCTCGTCTCGGAATGGCGGGACGGCGACCGCCGGGCCCCGCGATTCCGGGTGGTCTCCTATCCGACGGCGAAGGGCTGCGCGGCGGCGTACTTCCCCGAGGCGAACGCGTTGGTGCCGCTGGATTCGGTGGCGGACAAGTCGAACACCCCGGTGTCGAAGGCGATCGTGGTGCGGCTGGAACCGGTGGACTGAGTCAGTTCTGTCGGACCCTCCCGCTAGGTTCGCGTCATGGAAGCTGGGGAGATCGCCCGCGAGATGGCACGCCTTCTGCGGGAGAGCACGCGTTCGGCCGAGTTCACGGGCGCGGTACTGCGGATCCACAACACCGGCGGCGGGCTCTCCATCCAAGCGGAGACGACGAGCGGCCGGTACCTGGATCCCGACATGACGGCGCTGGGGGACTTGTTCCGCCCCTTGCCACCGTCGATCTACGAGGTCCGGCTGACCCGCACCGGCGAGTACTCCTTTGTCGCGACGCCCGATGTCGGTACCACGTCTCCGGCGTGGCTCGTCTTCGATGAGGACTTCCGCTATCCGGCGCACCCGCTGCCGGGTATGCCGCTGCCCGAACGGTCCCTGCCGACCGGTGCCCCCACCGATCCGGCGGTGCTCGCGCGGATCACCGCCCTCATCGCGGAGTTCTCCGGGCTGTACCAGGGAATCAAAGGCCGGGCACCGGATTGGGAACCCGGGTGCACGGAAGCCGAACTCGCCGAGGCCGAAGCGCGGATCGGCGCACGGCTGCCCGAAGACCTTCGCGCGCTGTACCGCGTGACGGCCTGGGACAAGGACGAGACCGGGCTGCTGGGCAGGTACGCTCACGACCCGCTTCACCGTCTGATCGAGTACTACCTTGACGGCGCCCCCGGTTCCCACGGCTGGCAGGACCGGGTCCACGACGAGGGCGTCGTCTTCGAGACCTCGCCCGCCGGCCGGGTGAAACGGTTGTCCCGCAACGACTGGTGGATCACCTTCGGCAGTGATCACGCCGGTGATTTCCTCGCGGTCGACCTCGATCCGGCCGCGCACGGTACGAGCGGCCAGGTGCTCGAATACGGGCGCAACGTCTGGGGTCCCATCCGGTTCGTCGCGGGATCGATCACCGGCATGCTGGAAGAAGTGGTCCGCGCGCTGCGAGCCGGCGAGTACGAGGACGACCCTGACGAGGCGGAGGAACCAGGTGTCTTCGTGGACGCGAACTTCCACGACGAAGGGGGTCGCACCCACGACCAAGTCCTGAACGAGACGACCGATCTCGGCGGGGTGGAAAGCCCGGAACTGGTCCAAGAGCTGTATCTCAACGATCCCGGCTCGGTGGATCTCGCGATCCTGAACCCGCTGTCGTCACTGCGTCATCTGCGGGTCAATCGTGCCGAGTCCGTCGTCGCGAACCTCTCGGTGTTCCCGGTACTCGAAGCAGCGAGCATCGAATCCTCGAAGGTGGATCTCACCGGGCTCGCCGGGCACGCCACCCTGTGGAGCCTTTCGCTCGCAGGGGTGACGCATCCGATCGACTTCGGCCCGTTGACGAAGCTCCCGGGGCTGATCAGGCTCGGGCTGGCCGGACTCGACGTCCCCGAACTGCACCGCCTCGGCGAACTGACCTCGGTGCGGGTGCTGACCCTCGACGCCGGGCAGGTCCACGAACTGCTGGGATCCGCGGTCACGCTGCCGCCGCTGGCCGCGATCCAGATCACCGGCGGTGCCCCGCTTCGGGAGGTCGTCGACCTGCGCCGGAAACTGCGGCCGGACCTCCCCGCGCCGAAGATCCTCGAAGCCTCCGGCACCTTGGACTGAGGCTCAGTCGATGCATCCCGCGGTGTCCGGGGTGATCGGCTGGTCGCCCTGCGCGGGCGCTCCCCCGCCCGCCGACACGCCCGGTCCTTTGTAGACCTGCCCGAGGACGACCTCGATGGTTCCCGCCGCGACCGAATCGGCTTTCTGGACGTCCAGTCCACCGAGCAGTTTCGCGACCTCCGCCGCGGGCCCGGCCGCGTCGCTGTACCGGACCACGGAGGTACGCCGCCCGGCTTCGGCCTTCGTGTCGCCCTTGCCGAAACCCTTCTCCGCCAACAGGTCCGAGATGCGGGCGGCGAGACCGTCCTTGCCGCTCGCGTTGACGACGTCGACCTTGGGGCCGGCGGGTGCCTGCGACGACGCCGCGGGTTGCGCGCCGATCAGCGAGGCGGCGAACGCGCGCACCTGGGCGGGGTCCACCTGCACGGCGGTCCAGGTCGGGTGCCGGGGGTCGTAGCGGTAGTCGGGGTTGACCACCGGGATCGTCTCGAAGGCGATGCCACCGCCGGAGACCCCGCGCATCTGCCGGACGAAGTCGAGCAGATTCCACGAACCGTCGAGCACCACCGAACGCTTCACCGCGTCGATCAGATCGGACACCCGCGCCGGGTTGGCCAGGGTCCCGCCGGACAGCACCTTTTGCGCCAGTCCGGCGAGGAAAACCTGCTGACGGCGGACGCGGTCGAGGTCGCTGCGGGGCAGGTTCTTGCGCTGGCGGACGAAGGCGAGCGCGTCGGCGCCCTGGATCGTCTGCCGTCCGGCCGGGAAGTCCGCGCCCGAATCCCGGTCCTTGGTGGCCTTGTTCAGGCACACCTCGACCCCGCCGACGGCCTTGCTGATCTCGTAGAAGCTCAGCAGGTTGACCTCGGCGAAGTGATCGATCTTGACGCCGCTGAGCTCCTCGACCGCTTTCAGGGTCGCCTTCCGTGCGGCGGTGATCGCCTGCTTGTTGATCTCGGCCTTGTCGGTCTTGCCCGCCGCGCGCTGCTCGTTCGCCGAGGCGAACTTGGTCCGGCCGAAGATCTCGTTGATCTTGCTCTTGTCCTTCGTGCCCGGCTGCGCGACCCACGAGTCACGCGGGATCGAGAACGCCTTCACGGCCTGCTGCCCGTTGGGGATGCGGAGCACGATGAGCGTGTCGGTCAGGTCGTCGCCGTTCGCCCCGGCCCGCAGTTCGCGCAGGATCTCCGGCGGGAGCGGCCGGTCCTGGTTGTCGGTCCGCGCGTCGCGCCCGACCAGCAGGATGTCCAGCGAACCGTCGGCGGGCTGTTCTCCCGGGTCCGGCGCTTCGATCACGTCTTCGCGGGTGACGCCGTCGAGCGACTCCAGCGTCGTGTATCCGTACGCGGTCCCGCCGAACACCGCCACCGCCATCGCGGCGACCAGGACCTTCCCCAGCTTGTGCACGTCCCTAAGACGCACGGGAGGCCGTCATTGCTGCAAGGGTGATCCACTTCACATCCGCAGATGCGACGCGCCGTTCAGGTCGAGGATCGTGCCGGACGCCCATGCGGCGTCGGCGGAGGCGAGGTAGAGCACCGCCGCCGCGACCTCCTCCGGCGTCCCGACCCGGCCGAACGGGCTCTCGCCGCTGGCGCCTTCGACCTTCGCCGCGACCCGGTCGGTGGCGGTGAAACCGGGGGCGACCGAGGTCACCGCGATCCCGTGCGGGGCGAGGGCGACCGCGAGCGACTGCCCGAGCGAGTGCAGCGCGGCCTTGCTCGCGCCATAGGCCGGGAACTCGGGCTCTCCCTTGAAGGCGCCCCGCGAACCGATGTTGACCACCCGGCCCGCCGCGCCGCGTTCGATCATGTGCCGGGCCACGCAGTAGGTCACGTTCGCGGTGCCGAGCACGTTGACGTCGACCATCCGCCGCCAGATCCGCTGCCAGTCCGCATAGGACACCTCGGCGATGGGATGGGCCGCCGCGGCGGACGGCGCGTAGGCGGCGTTGTTCACCAGGACGTCGACACCGCCGGCCAGCTCCTCGGCTTCGTCGGCGACCCGTTGGGCCACTTCGGGATCCGAGAGGTCGCCCTGGACGAGCCCGTGGCCGGAACCCGGCAGTCCGGCGAGCGTCCGCTCGGCGTCCTCCCGGTTCGAGGCGTAATGGACGGCGACTCGGTCGCCCTTTTCCGCGAAAGCCCGCGCGATCGCACGGCCGATGCCGCGCGACGCCCCGGTGACCAGAATTCCCACGGGCCGACCCTACTCAGCCGCCGAAGAGCTGGACCACCTTGCGGAACAGTTCGTAGACGCCGTAAGCGAACGGGAGCGCGACCCACAGCCAGGCGAAGACCATCAGCCCGGTGCGGCGGCGTTCGGGAGCCTGTTCGGTCATCGGGCCTCACTCCTCGCGGGCTCGCCGGACGACGCCGGCTCGTGGAACTTCGGGTTGACCGGGCGTACCAGTTCGTTGGCGACGAAACCGGCCACCAGCAGGCCGATCATGATGAACAGCGACGTCGTGTAGAGATCGGGGCCGACCTTGCCGGCCGCCTTCTGGCTGTCGGAGATGGCGTTGACGATGAGTGGCCCGAGCACGCCCGCCATCGACCAGGCGGTCAGCAGCCTGCCGTGGATGGCACCGACCTGGTAGGTGCCGAAGAGGTCCTTCAAGTACGCCGGCACGGTCGCGAAGCCGCCGCCGTAGAACGACAGGATCAGCATGGCGCACAGGACGAACACGAGCTTCGAAGCGTTGGTGGTCAGCGCGATCACCAGGTACAGCAGTGCGCCGACCCCGAGGTAGAGGCGGTAGATGTTCTTGCGCCCCACCAGGTCCGAAGTGGACGACCAGACGAACCGGCCGAGCATGTTGGTCAGCGAGAGCAGCGCGACGAACCCGGCCGCGGCGGCGGTGCCGACCGGCGTCGACGTCTCGCGGAAGAAGTCCGCGATCATCGGCGCCGCCTTCTCCAGGATGCCGATCCCCGCGGTCACGTTGAAGCACAGGACCACCCAGAGGAGCCAGAACTGGGGCGTCTTGATGGCGTTGCGCGCCGACACGTTCGCGGTGGTGATCATCGCGTTGCCGTGGTCGGTCTTCGGCGTCCAGCCCTTCGGCTTCCAGTCGTCGGCGGGGACCCGCACCAGCAGGATGCCCAGGCTCATGAAGACCGCGTAGACCAGGCCGTGCACGAGGAAGGCCGTCGCGACCGTCCCGATCGACCACGGCGAGCCGCCCAGCATCTGCGTCGACCACGGGGAGGCGATCAGCGCGCCGCCACCGAAGCCCATGATCGCGATACCGGTGGCCATCCCCGGCCGGTCGGGGAACCATTTGATCAGCGTCGACACCGGCGAGATGTAGCCGATCCCGAGCCCGATGCCGCCGATCCCGCCCCAGCCGAGGACGACGAGCCAGTACTGCGACGTCGCGACACCCAGCGCCGAGATCAGGAAGCCCGAGCTGAAGCAGACCATCGAGACGAACATCGCCCAGCGCGGCCCGTTGCGCTCGACCAGCGTCCCGCCGAAGGCCGCCGAGAGCCCGAGCATCACGATCCCGAGCTGGAACGGGAGCGCGCTCTGCGTGCCGGTGAGCCCGAGGGTCTTCTCCAGCGGCGCTTTGAAGACGCTCCACGCGTACGCCTGCCCGATCGACAGGTGGACGGCCAGCGCGGCGGGAGGGATCAGCCAGCGGCTCCACCCCGGTGGTGCGACGATGCGGGAACGGTCCAGGAAGCCGACAGCCATCCGGCGCCTCCGTACTCTGGGGATGTGCACTGGGAATGTATTACTTAATTCCCGACGTTGCAGTACTCAAGTGTCGAATAATCGGTCGGAAAGGTGGACAAGTGGGCAGGGTGACGGTGCGGCGTCCGGTGCGGATGATCTCCGCGACGAAGGACGTGCGACGACCCGACTCGCTCGCGGCCGAAGAACCGCTGGAGATCCGCGTCGGCGGCAAGGCACTCGCGGTCACCATGCGGACACCCGGCAACGACGTCGAACTGGCGCACGGCTTCCTGCTGTCCGAGGGCGTGCTCGCCTCCCGCGAGGACGTCGCGGTCGCCCGGTACTGCGACGGCGTCGACGACCAGGGGCGGAACACCTACAACGTCCTGGACGTCGCGCTGGCCGAAGGTGTCGCGCCACCGGAGACGGGCGTCGAGCGGAACTTCTACACCACGTCCTCGTGCGGCGTCTGCGGCAAGGCCGCGCTCGACGCGGTGAAACTCAAAAGCCGGTTTTCACCGGAGAAGTCCGGATTCACCGTGCACAAGGACGTGCTGGCGAAGCTCCCGGACACGCTGCGCACGCATCAGAAGGTCTTCTCCAGCACCGGCGGGCTGCACGCGGCCGCCCTGTTCGACGGCGACGGGAACCTCGCCGTCGTCCGCGAGGACGTCGGCAGGCACAACGCCGTCGACAAGGTGCTCGGCTGGGCACTTCAGGAAGGCCGGATCCCCGCGTCGGACGCCGGCCTGCTGGTGTCCGGGCGCGCCTCGTTCGAACTGGTGCAGAAGGCCGCCATGGCGGGCATCGGCCTGCTGGCGGCCGTTTCCGCGCCGTCCTCGCTGGCCGCGGAACTGGCCGGCGAGAACGGCATGACCCTCATCGGCTTCCTGCGCGGCGAGAGCATGAACCTCTACACCGGTGAACAGCGGGTGCTCGGGCTCGGCTGACTCAGGCTCCGCCGGGCCCCGTGTCATACCGGGAAGTCCCTTCAGCTCACCCAGTTGCCGTGGAAACCGTTGGGCACCCGGTCCGGCAGGTGCACGGCGCCGACCGTCTCCAGCGTTCCGGCGTCCAGGATCGTCAGGTCGCTCTTCTGCGTCGCGGGATCGTAGACGAAACCCATCAGCACGCCCTCGTCCTCGCCGGCGTCCACTGAGGACGGGACGAACACGAACTCCCCGACCTGGCTTCCCTCGCCGAACTCCCTCGAAGCGACCGACCGGTTCCACAGATCGTGCTTCAGCAAGGCACCCGAGGACGCCGATCCGTCCCTTGTGGACACCGAGTAGCCGAAGCGGTGCCGTCGCCCGACCAGCCGCTCGTCGACGCGCGGGAATTCCTGGCCCTGGTCGTCGAGGCGCTCCTCGACGACCTTGCCGACGGTCAGGTCGATGGTCCAGCGGTCCAGGGTCGGCGGCCCTTCGGCGGGGCCGAGCAGCTCGGTGTCGAACATCTTCGGGTGGCGGACGACGTCCAGCACGATGTCGTCGCCGTCGTCGTAGGCGTTCATCGGGTGGAACACGTAGCACGGCTCGATCTCGAACCAGCGGACGTCGCCGTTGCCGCCCTCTCGCGGCATGACCCCGATCCGCGCCGGATACTTCGGGTTCCAGCGATACGGCAGGCCCGCGTTGCCCGAGATCCGCTGACGCAGCCTCGCGCTGAGGGGGTCCGGCACCTTCACCTTGCCCACGAGCGCGGACAGCACCAGCCGGGCGGGCATGCGCAGGAACGGCGGGAAGGACGCGGCGACGGCCTGTTCGGTGTCGAAGGTGACCGGGAGGTCGTAGAAGACGACGTGCTTTTCGGTCAGGGAGAAGTCGTGCATCATCGGCGAACCGGTGACCTCGATGTCCACCTTGCGCCGCGCGCGGCCTTGGGCGTCGATCACCGAATACTGCACTTTGTTTCCCTGACCGAAGAAGTACGACACGGCGTGCAGTTCGCCGGTCTCCGGATCACGCTTCGGATGCGCGGTGTAGCCGCCGGGAAGGGTGCCGTCGAAGTCGCAGGCGCCGACGGTGTCGAGTTCGTCGGTGAGCTCGAAGCTGGTGGACCCGCCTTCGATCAACGCGAGGGTCTTGCCGGCGTGGCCGATCACGTTCGTGTTGGCCCCGAGGGAGGCGACCCCGGAGACCGGTCCGCCTTCCCAGTTTTCGCCGATCTGCCGCGACAGCCGGGGGTTGCGCACCCAGCGGTTGCGGTACCACTCGGCGCGGCCGTCCCGCAGCCGGACGCCGTGCACCATGCCGTCGCCCATGAACCAGTGGTAGGCCTCCGGGTCCACTTCGGACAGCGGGTTCGGCCCGTTCCGCAGGTATCGCCCGTCCAGGTACTCCGGGATGTGCCCGGTGACGCTCAGTTCGGTGATCGTGTGCTCACGGCTGACCGGGGCGAAGTTGCCCTGGAGGAACTTGTTGCCCATCGAAGCCCCCTAGCGACGGATATAACACAGTTATGGATATGTTTATAACAGGGTTATGGAATACTGGCAAGCATGTCACCGAAACCCTCCGCCACCGAGGTCAAGGCGAAACTGGTCGAAGCGGCGATCCGGCTGCTCTCGGACGGCGGCCCGGAGGCATTGCAGGCCCGCAAGCTGGCGGCGGAGATCGGCGCGTCGACCATGGCCGTGTACACCCACTTCGGCGGGATGGGCGCACTGGTGGACGAGGTCGCGCGCGAGGGATTCCGGCGGCTGTCGGCGAATCTGGGCGAGGTCGAGGAAACCGCCGACCCGGCGGCCGACGTCCTCACCCTGGCGCTGGCGTACCGGCGGACCGTGGTGGACAACCCACAGCTCTACGCGGTGACCTTCGGCCAGAGCCAGCCCAACGGGCAGAAGGCGGCGCTGGTCGACATGACCAGCAAGGAGACCCGCGAGAGCCTCAGTGACGAGGGCATCGAGGCCTTCGGTTACCTCGTCCGTGCCGCGAAACGTGCGATCGACGCCGGCCGGTTCCGGCCCGCCCCGGAGTTCGACGTCGCCGCCCAGCTCTGGAGCGCCGTGCACGGCTACATCACACTGGAGGTCGCCGGCCATTTCGGCGACAGCGGGAATGGTGTGGACCACATCCTGATTCCCCTGGCCACCGCCCTCGGCGTGGGTCTCGGCGACACTTACGAGGCCGCGACGCGGTCCGCGCGGATCTCGATCGAGGCATGGCGCGCGAAAGAGGGAAACATCGGCACCTGATCCGGCGATACCCCGGTCACAGGTCGGTGACACGTGCAACCTTCGAACGGAAACGCACGTCTGACCTGGTGGAAGCCAAACGGGGGAACGGGGATCGGTGAACGAGGACGATCAGGGGCACACGACGCTGCCGGGGGTGGACGGCGCCCGTCGCTGGCTGAGCCGCCGGTCCGTGCTGATCGCCGGCGCCTCGGGTCTCGGCGTCGCCGGGCTCGCCGCCGGAACGGCCACCGGGGCCCTGCCGTTCAGTGAGGCGCTCCAGCGGGCACTCGGCGTCGCTTCGCCGACCCCGGCGACCCAGCTGGGCAGCCCCCGCGTCGAGCGGGTCTATTCCGAAGCCCGCGGGCGCGAGGTCGACCTCGTGCTGATGCTGCCGACCAAGGCGCCGCCCAAGGGCCTGCCGATGTCGCTGATGCTCCACGGCCTCCACGGCACCGCGCGGCACGCGGCCCCCACCGGGCTGCTCAAGCAACTCAGCAGCGAGGTCGCCCGCAAGGCGGTGCCCCCGTACGGGTTCGTCGCGGTCGACGGCGGCGACCACTACTGGCACGAGAACCAGCCCGGCGACAACCCGATGGCGATGCTGCTCGAAGAGGTCCCCCGCTGGCTCGCCGCCCGCGGCCTCGGCGGGCGGGACGGGCTGCCGTTCGCCGCCACCGGGCTTTCGATGGGCGGTTTCGGCGCGCTGCTCTACACGCGGCGCCGTCTCGAACGCCGTCGCCCGCCCGCCGCGGTCGCGGCGCTCGCGCCCGCGCTGATGACGTCGTGGGCCGAGATGAGCAAACGACGCGCGTTCCGCGACGCCACCGACTGGGGTTCGCTGGACCCGTTGCGCCACATCGACGTCACCAAGAAGGTGCCGACCGGAATCTGGTGCGGCACCGAAGATCCGTTCATCGGCGGGGTACGGAAGTTCATCTCCGAAGCGCGGCCCATGGTCGCGCACACGGCGCGCGGCAAACACGGCGACACGTTCAACCGCACCGTCGTGCCGAGCCTGGTCGCGTTCCTCGGCAAGCACGTCCCCAAGAACGCCTGAGCGCTCAGACGCGGAAGAAGATCCTGGTCACGGTCGAGCCCGGTCTTAGGTACTGCCGGACGAGATCGGCGACCTGGTTCACCAGCACCAGACCGCGTCCACCGATCTGTCCCGCGGTGGCGGGCCGCCTGCCGGCCAGCGGATCGCTCAGGGTGCCTTCGTCGATGACCTCGCAGAGCACGTGGGCCTCGTCGCGCCAGACGCGGACGACACCCTGACCCGAACCGTGCAGCACGCTGTTGGCGGACAGTTCCGCCACGGCGAGCACGAGATCCTCCACCCGGCCCGGAGCGAGTCCGCTCTCCTCGGCGCGAACCTGCGCGAAGTGCCGCACCGCGCTGAGCCTCGCGAGATCGAACCGGAACGCGTCGGCCACGACCGGTTCGGGCAGCGGCAGGTTGTACTGCTCGACGACCGCGTCGGGGGCGTAACCCTCGCTGCGGCGGTCGCCGTCGGCGCCGGAGAGGATCGGATGGGTCCGCTCCGCGTCGGCGAGGACGCCGTCTTCGAGCCTGGTCCGGTCGTACGGGCACAAGATGCTGAGGTCACGATCGCCGAACGCGAAGTTGATCAGCGCCTCGTGCTGAGCACACGCCGGGTACTCGAGGGGCGACCGGCCCGCCCAGATCGGTTCGCCGATGATCCGGACCGGCCCCGGCCGGTTGTCGGCGAACGCGAGCAGCACGCCGGGAAGGATGCGGCCCGGGTTACGGCCCGCTTCGGTCATGTCGATGAGCTCGACCTCGGCGGCGTAATCGCCCAGCGCGTCTTCGATCAGCGTGAGATTCCGGCCCGGGACGGCGACCGCGACCGGCTCGTCGAGCTTCAAGCCCTCGAGGATGTACGGAATCGTTCCGTCCAGGTACTCCGCGTCACCGGAGTAGAGCAGGCCCACGTGGGTGAAGGGACCCGCGGTGACTGTCACGGTCTCGTCTTACCCCGTTGGGGCGGTTCTGAAACCCCGCTAACGGAGGGAAATCCGAAAATGATGCCGGGCCGATCAGCCGAGCCAGCGTCCCGCCATCGAGATCAACCAGAATCCGGCGAGCGTCGCACCCGTGAACAGTCCAGTCCAGGCGACGAGTGAGGAGTTCGCCTCCGCGCTTCGCGCCGTCTTGATCCGGACGAGCGAGTACGCCGAGACGGCGAAGAACGGCAACGGGATCAGCGGCAGCGGCGACAACCGGACGACACCGGCCACCAGGCAGGTCGCCACCAGCACGCCCAGCGCGATCGTCAGCGCGCGCGGGATCCACGGATGCCCTCGATACGCCCCGACGACGATGCGTTCGGTGAGTTCGACGAGTCCCCTGACCTCGCGTGGACTCGCGGCTTCCAGCTCGGGAGCCTCGTTCTCGTCCTTCGTGGGAGTCAGCGGCACCATCGCATCCTATCTCGGTCCGGTCACCGGCCGGACCTGGCCGGAGAAAACCGATGCCCCGGCCGGAAGGTTCCGGCCGGGGCATCGTCGACGCTGACGTGCTTTGTCAGGCGGACTTCTCGCCGCGCTCGCTGCCACGACGGCGTGACGGCTGCCGCGCCACGATCGTCGGGTTCACGTTCTCGCGGACGGTCTGCTCGGTGATGACGACCTTCGCGACGTCGTCGCGGCTGGGGATGTCGTACATGACCGGCTGCAGGACCTCTTCCATGATCGCGCGCAGGCCACGGGCGCCGGTGCCGCGGAGCACGGCCTGGTCGGCGATGGCCTCGAGCGCGGTCTTGGTGAACTCCAGCTCGACGTTGTCCATCTCGAAGAGCTTCTTGTACTGCTTCACCAGCGCGTTGCGCGGCCTGGTCAGGATGCTGACCAGCGACTCCTTGTCCAGGTGGGTCACCGTCGCCACGACCGGGAGGCGGCCGATGAACTCCGGGATCAGCCCGAACTTGATCAGGTCCTCCGGCATGGTGTCGGAGAAGATGTCGCTCTCGTCGATCTCGGCCTTGGTGCGGATCTCCGCGCCGAAACCGAGGCCGCGCTTGCCGACCCGCTCGTTGATGATCTTCTCCAGCCCGGCGAACGCGCCGGCCACGATGAACAGCACGTTCGTCGTGTCGATCTGGATGAACTCCTGGTGCGGGTGCTTGCGGCCGCCCTGCGGCGGCACCGACGCGGTGGTGCCCTCGAGGATCTTCAGCAGCGCCTGCTGAACGCCCTCGCCGGACACGTCACGCGTGATCGACGGGTTCTCCGACTTCCGGGCGATCTTGTCGACCTCGTCGATGTAGATGATGCCCGTCTCGGCGCGCTTGACGTCGTAATCCGCCGCCTGGATCAGCTTGAGCAGGATGTTCTCGACGTCCTCGCCCACGTAGCCGGCTTCGGTGAGCGCCGTGGCGTCCGCGATCGCGAACGGGACGTTCAGCATCTTCGCCAGCGTCTGGGCCAGATAGGTCTTGCCGCACCCCGTCGGCCCGAGCATCAGGATGTTGGACTTCGCCAGTTCGACGGTCTCGTCCTTGGAATCCTTCGGCCCGGCCTTGTCGTCGGACTGCACACGCTTGTAGTGGTTGTACACCGCCACGGCCAGCGAACGCTTCGCGTCGTCCTGGCCGATGATGTACTGCTCGAGGAACTCGTGGATTTCGGCGGGTTTGGGCAGCTCGTCGAGCTTGACCTCACCGGCTTCGGCCAGTTCCTCTTCGATGATCTCGTTGCAGAGATCGATGCACTCATCGCAGATGTAGACCCCGGGGCCGGCAATGAGCTTCTTCACCTGCTTTTGGCTCTTGCCGCAGAAAGAACATTTCAGCAGGTCGCCGCCGTCACCGATCCGTGCCATGGCCGTTGACCTCGTCCCCTCCGGCGCGATACGCGCCTGACTGTCTTACCGCCCCGGTCACGGATGACCGCTCGGAGCCTCACACACTGCCACTGACGGTACCCGCCCGATGCCGTCGGCGGGAGAACCAACGTCACATCTGAGCACGCCAGAAGCTGACCTTAGACCAGGGATCCGGTGCGTGTCGTCTCCCGACACGCACCGGCCCCTCCCGCGATCAGCTGCTCGAGGCCTTGCGGTACTCGAGCACCTCGTCGACGATCCCGTACGCCTTGGCCTCGTCGGCCGTCAGGATCTTGTCGCGCTCGATGTCCTTCTTGATGTCGTCGGCTTCCTTGTTCGTGTGCTTCGCCAGGATGACCTCCATCTGGCGCCGCACCCGCTGGATCTCGTTGGCCTGGATCTCCAGATCCGAAACCTGGCCGTAGGTGCCCTCGGTGGCGGGCTGGTGGATCAGCACCCGCGAGTTCGGCAGCGTGAACCGCTTGCCGGGGGTCCCGGCCGCCAGCAGCACCGCGGCGGCCGAAGCGGCCTGGCCGATGCACATGGTGACGATGTCGGGGCGGACGTACTGCATCGTGTCGTAGATCGCCATCAGCGCGGTGAACGAGCCACCGGGCGAGTTGATCAGGATCATGATGTCGCGGTCCGGGTCCTCGTGCTCGAGGTGCAGCAGCTGGACCATGACGTCGTTCGCCGACGCGTCGTCGATCTGCACGCCGAGCATGATCTGGCGCTCTTCGTACAGCTTGTTGTACGGGTTCGATTCCTTGATGCCGTAGCTGGTGCGCTCGACGTACGAGGGCAGGACGTACCGCGACTGCGGCAGCTGGAGCCGCGACTGCATCCCAGGCGCCTGCGACCCGATCGGAAGCTGGAAGTTGCTCATTGAAAATTCTCCTGTGTGCCGGCGCGGATCAGCTGTTGGGAAGCGGGTTCTCGCGCGTGAGGACCTGGTCCACGAAGCCGTAGTCCTTGGCCTCCTGCGCGGTGAACCAGCGGTCGCGGTCACCGTCCTTGACGATCTGCTCGACGGTCTGGCCGGTCTGCTCGGCCGTGATCTTGGCCAGCTCCTGCTTCCACTTGCCGAACACCTCGGCCTGGATGGCGATGTCGGAGGCCGTGCCGCCGACACCCGCCGAGGGCTGGTGCATGAGGATGCGCGCGTGCTGCAGCGCGTACCGCTTGCCGGGCGTGCCGGAGGAGAGCAGGAACTGCCCCATCGACGCGGCCAGGCCCATCGCGTAGGTCGCGACGTCCGGGCGGATCAGCTGCATGGTGTCGTAGATCGCGAAACCCGCGGTGACCGAGCCACCGGGCGAGTTGATGTAGAAGCGGATGTCCGACTCGGAGTCGTCTGCGTCGAGCAGCAACAACTGGGCGGTGATCCGGTTGGCGACCTCGTCGTTGACCTCGGAGCCGAGGACGACGATGCGCTCCTGGAGCAACCGCTCGAAGACCGAGTCGGTGAGGTTGAGCCCTGCGGTACCGGTCCGCGCCTGGGGCGTGTGCTGCGTCACGTCATGCCTGCCTTTTCGCCGACGGCGGCGGGTGGAACGTTCGCCGCCGCGTATGTCCAGATGCTTGAGGATCTTGCAACCGACCCTAACGAACTTGGGCGGTGCAGAATGCCTGACACCGCCCAAGTTCGCTTACAGCTTTACGGTCCGTTTCGACCGGACCGGGTATTCCCTACTCGGCCGCAGTCTTCGCGGTCTCTTCGGTGACCTGCGTCTCCTCGGCTGCGGGGCCGAAGAGCTCTTCGAGGTCGACCGTGGCACCGGAGGCGTCGGTCACGGTGGTCTTGCGGACCACCGAGGCCAGCGCCTTGCCGCGGCGCACGTCGGCGTAGATCGCGGTCAGCTGACCGGACTGCTGCGCCCGCTGGACGTACTCGTCCGGGCTGACGCCGAAGCGCTGCGCCTGGTAGATGATGCGTTCGGTGAGCTCGCCGTCGTTGACCGACGTCTGCTCGGCGTCGGCGATGCTGTCCAGCAGCAGCTGCGTGCGGACCGCCTTCTCCGACTCCTCGCGAACCTCGGTGTCGAACTCTTCGAGGGTGCGCCCTTCGGCCTCGAGCGCCTGCGCGAACTGCGCCTCGTCGTGGTCGAACGGGTGGATCGCGTCGTGCTTGCGGTTCTCGATCTCGGCCTCGAGGACCTTCTCCGGGATCGCGACCTCGGTGCGCTCGAGGAGCTCCTCGAGGACCTTGTCGCGGGCCTGGACGCCCTGCTGCATCTTCTTGACGCGGCCAAGACGCTCGCGAAGGTCGGCCTTCAGCTCGTCGATCGTGTCGAACTCGCTCGCCATCTGGGCGAACTCGTCGTCCGCCTCGGGCAGCTCGCGCTGCTTGATGGTCTGCACGGTGACGGTGACGTCCGCGTCCTTGCCCGTGTGCTCGCCGGCGACCAGCTTCGTGGTGAAGGTCTTGGTCTCGCCCGCCTTCGCACCGATGATCGCCTCGTCGATCCCGTCGACGAGCTGGCCGGAGCCGATCTCGTAGGACAGGCCGGTGGTCGAGGCCTCCTCGACCTCCTGACCGTCGACGGTGGCCGCGAGGTCGATCGAGACGAAGTCGCCGTTCTCGGCCGGGCGGTCGACGCCGGTCAGCGTGCCGAAGCGGGCGCGCAGCTCGTCGAGCTGCTCGTCGACCTCGGCGTCGGTCAGTTCGACGTCGTCGACGCTGACCGCGAAGCCCTCGAGGTCGGGCAGCGAGATCTCCGGGCGGATGTCGACTTCGGCGGTGAACTCGAGGACCTCACGGTCCTCCAGCTTGGTCACCTCGAACTCGGGCTGGCCCAGCGTGCGGACCTCGCCCGCGCGCACGGCTTCCATGTACTTGGCCGGAATGACCTCGTTGACGACCTCGTCGAGCACCGGGGCTCGCCCGATCCGGCTTTCCAGCACGCGAGCCGGCGCCTTGCCCGGGCGGAAGCCGGGGATGCGCACCTGCTGGGCGATCTTGCGGTAGGCGCGGTCGAAGTTCGGCTTGAGCTCGTCGAACGGCACCTCGACATTGATCTTGACTCGCGTCGGGCTGAGCTGCTCGACGGTGCTCTTCAACGTATTCTCCTCGAGCGGTAAACGATGTGATGGGCATCCGCATGCGGTCGACAGCGGATGTGCCCTGGCCAGCTTGTGGACAGGGCCGTCCGAGTCTAGGCCGTGGGTCTGATAGGCCCGGGCCCGGGGCCATCAGGCCGCCCTCCCCCGCCGAGCACAGCCATCGCGCCCGATCCGGCGAACAGGGCACGGACCACCCGATCGGACGAGTTTTCGGTTCTTCTCTGTTACGAAGCCGCCTGTTCCTGGACACGGATGCGCGCCACGCCTCACCATCGGGCGCTGTGACGTGGCGTTTCGGCACTCACATGAAGTTTACAAACCAGTACTAATTGTCTACGGTGTGACAGCTTGTCCCGGTAGTTATCGACCGAGGGGAACGATCGATGACCGTCGCCGTAACCCGGTCCGAGGACACGGGGGAGATACCCGAGAGAACGCCGAGACGCGGTGTGCCCAACCCGCGGATCCCGCTGCCGGTCGTCTCGGTGCCGACGGTGTTGCTGTTCACCGGCGGCCTCATGGTCTGGAGCGGCGCCACCTGGCTGGTCGTCAACGAGGCCGCGCCGCTGTGGGTGACCATCCCCCTGCACGCGCTCGTCACCTTCACCATGTTCACCGTGCTGCACGAGTCGACGCACCACGCGGCCGGACAGCTCACCTGGGTCAACGAACTGCTCGGCAGGCTCGCGATGCCGTTCGTGGCGGCCTACGGCTCCTTCCCCCTGGTGCGCTACATCCATCTGGAGCACCACCGCAACACCAACGAGGACGCCCACACCGATCCCGACGCCTGGACCGCGCACGGTCCCTGGTGGCAGTTGCCGTTCCGCTGGCTGACCATCGACTTCTGGTACGCCCGCTTCTACGTCGCCCGGCAGCGCACGCGCCCGCCGTCGGAGCGGATCGAGACCGCGGCCGTCGTCGCGCTGAGCCTCGCCGCGTTCGCCTGGCTGGCCGTGACCGGCCACGGCTGGGAACTGCTGATGGTCTACCTGGTCCCGCAGCGCCTCGGGCTGGCCGTGCTGGCCTGGTGGTTCGACTGGCTCCCCCATCACGACCTCGGCGCGCAGCGGCAGAACCGGTTCGGCGCCACCCGCGTCCGCGTCGGGCTCGAATGGCTGATGACGCCGATCATGCTGTGCCAGAACTACCACCTGGTGCACCATCTCCACCCGGCGATCCCGTTCTACCGGTACCTGCGCACGTGGAAGGACAACCGCGACGCCTACCTCGCCAGGGACGTCCCGATCGCGACCCCGTGGGGCCGCGAACTGACGTCGACGGAGTACCGCGAATGGCGTCAGCTCACCGGTTCGTTCGACGAGGAACCGCCCGCTCCCCAGCCCCGGGGGCCGAGCCGGTTCCACTCGCTGCGGGTCGCCGAGGTCCGGCCGCTGTGCGAGGGCGCCGTCACCGTGACGTTCGACGTGCCGGAGCGGCTACGGGAGACCTTCCGGTTCACCCCCGGCCAGCACCTCGTCATCCGCGCCGAGGTCGACGGGGAAGAGGTGCGGCGCGCCTACTCGATCTGCTCGACGCCGGACTCCGGGATCCTGCGGATCGCGATCAAGCACCAGCTCGGCGGCGCGTTCTCGACATTCGCCACCACCGAGCTCGCGGCCGGCGACGAACTGGACGTCCTGCCCCCCGACGGTGTTTTCACCCTGACCCCGGAGCCAGGCCGCGCCGGCCGGTACGTCGCGCTCGCCGCGGGCAGCGGGATCACGCCGATCCTGTCGATTCTCACCGCGGCGCTGGAGAACGAGCCGAACAGCAAGGCGACCCTGCTGTACATCAACACCTCCGGCGCCAGCACGATGTTCGCCGACGAACTCGGCGGCCTCGCCGCGCGGCTGGGCGGACGGCTGCACGTCGTGCACTACCGCACCGACGAACGCGACCCGGACCTCCGCACGCATCGGCTGGAGAAGCCGTTCGACATCGTCGGTGAGGCGCTGGCCATCTCGCACGAGCGCTACCAGCGCGGCCGTCTCGACAGCACGCGCCTCCGCGCGCTGCTGCAAGCGCGGCTGCACCCGGCGAAGGTGGACGACTGGTTCCTGTGCGGCCCGCGCGACCTCGTCGACATGGCCCGCCGGACACTGGCCGATCGTGACGTCCCCGAGGAACACGTCCACTTCGAACTGTTCCAAGGCGCGCTCCCCGTCCGCCCCTCGCGGCAACCTGGCCCGACGCTGACCGTGACGGCGGCCGGGAAGACCGTCGAAATCCCCGCGACGGTGGGCGAAACCGTGCTCAGCGCCGCACTGCGGCACGGCGTCGACGCGCCGTACGCGTGCGTCGGCGGCGCTTGCGGCACCTGCCGGGCGACGGTGGTGCGAGGCAGCGCGCGGATGGACGTGCACTACGCGCTCGGGGACGAGGAGGTCGCGGCCGGGCAGATCCTGACCTGCCGGGCGGTGGCGACTTCGGCCGAACTGGGCGTGGACTACGACCGCTGAGGGCGACCTTCGCGTCGCGTGAAGGCCCCTAGAGTGCGACTGGGCTGAAAGGCGTGTCGCGAAAGCCACTTTCGGGACGCCAGGCGTCGCGAAAGTGGCTTTCGCGACATAGGTTGCACGCCGGCCGGTAGCGAGGGCCTCCTTACTACCCTCAGGGTAGGTAAGGAACCCTTCACGGACCGGTGTGGCAGGGGCTTGCCGCGTGGAGTGCAGCGGTCCGCCCGGCGCCAAGAGAGCGCTATGAACGGTCACCAGCGCCTTGCGCTCGGCTCCCCAGTCCGAAGTGGACGGAGTGTTTCGTTCATGATCGGATCTCCTGGGGTCTCGTCGTCTCCCCCACCGTCCGCATCGGCGCTGTGACCGCCGCGCACAGCGGGCTCACAGGCGGGGCACAACGCGCGCATACGACCGCGGCGCACCCTCGAGGTCATGGCACCCGGTTCGGTCCCGACCACCGGCCCGCGCCGGTCGTTCCGGCCCGGGCGGCTTTCCCTGCGCGCCAAGCTGACCGGCTCGATGGTGCTGTTGCTCGCCTTCGTCTGCCTGGTGATCGGCGTCGCGAGCGAGGTCGCCTTGCGGTCGTTCCTCACCCGCCAGATCGACGACCAGCTTTCGGCCGCGTCTGCCCGTGCCCACGACTTCGCGAACCGGCCGCCGGAGGACGGTCTCGGTCCCGATCCGCTCGACGCGCCGGGCCAGGCCTCCGGGACGCTCAGCGTGCGTTTCTCCGGTGACCGGGTGCTGTACGCGGGAATCCTTACCGTGCAAGGGCTTCCGCAGGGATTGTCGGCCGAACAGGAGTCCGGCCTGTTCGCCGTCCCGGCGGACCGGCCGCCGATGACGATGACGCTCGGCGGCCTGGGCGAATACCGCGTGCAGGCCGTCTCGATCCCCGGCGGCGCGGTCGTCACGGGGCTCCCACTCGGGCCGATGCGGGACACCCTGGCCACGGTCCGGTGGATCCTGTTCGGGGTCGCGGTGGCGGGGGTCGCCGGCGCGGGGTTTCTCGGCGCGTTCGCGGTGCGGCGCACGCTTCGGCCACTCGACCGGGTCGCGGCGACCGCGGGCCGGGTGTCGGCGATGCGGCTCGACCGCGGTCACGTCGCGCTTTCGGTGCGGGTGTCCGAGATCGACACCGATCCGCGGACCGAGGTCGGCCAGGTCGGTTCGGCGCTGAACCTCATGCTCGGGCATATCTCGCGGGCGTTGGAAGCCCGGCACGCCAGTGAGACGCGGGTCCGCCGGTTCGTGGCGGACGCGAGCCACGAACTCCGCACCCCGCTCGCGGCGATCCGGGGGTACGCCGAACTCGCCGGCCGCGGCAGCGCGCTGGTGCCGCCGGACGTCGCGCGTTCGATGTCCCGCATCCAGTCCGAGGCCGCCCGGATGACGACGCTGGTCGAGGATCTCCTGCTCCTGGCGCGGCTCGACGCCGGACGGCCGCTCGAAGCGGCCGAAGTCGATCTCACCCGGCTGACCGCGGACGCCGTCGGCGACGCGCACGTCGCCGGCCCGGACCATCGCTGGCAACTGCGGCTCCCGCCGGCTTCCGTGTTCGTGCGCGGCGACGTCCAGCGCCTGCACCAGGTCCTGGCGAATCTGCTGTCCAACGCGCGCACGCACACCCCGCCGGGCACCACGGTGATCACCGCGCTGAGCCGCTCCCGCAGCGGATCCGCGGTGCTCACCGTCACCGACGACGGTCCCGGTATCGCCCCCGAACTTCTGCCGAGTGTGTTCGAACGCTTCGCCCGCGGCGACACTTCCCGGTCACGGACCGCGGGCAGCACCGGGCTCGGGATGGCGATCGCGTCGGCCATCGTCGTGGCCCATCACGGCACGATCGAGGTGCACAGCCGTCCGGGGCACACCGAGTTCGCCGTCCACCTGCCGGTGATCGGATCCTCACAGCGGGTGCACAGCTTCGGCACAACCACGCCCCAGGTCGGCCCCCGACGCTGAGGCCATGACCCTCCTCGCCTCCCGCGACGAAGCCGATCGAACCGTTCCCCCCGCCCGAGGCACACCGGCCGATCCGCGCTGGGTCCGGCCGTCCGTGGCCGCGCTGCTGCTCGCGACCGCGGTCCTGTACCTGTGGAACCTCGGGGAATCCGGCTGGGCCAACGCGTTCTACTCGGCGGCCGCGCAGGCCGGGTCGCTGAGCTGGAAGGCGTTGTTCTTCGGTTCCAGCGACGCCGCGAACGCGATCACGGTGGACAAGACACCGGCCGCGTTGTGGGTGATGAGCCTTTCCGCGCGCCTGTTCGGCGTCAACGCCTGGAGCGTTCTGGTGCCACAGGCGCTGATGGGGGTCGGCTCGGTGGCGTTGCTGTTCGCCGCGGTGCGGCGGACGTCCGGCCCGGCCGCGGGTCTGCTGGCGGGAGCCGTCCTCGCGCTCACCCCGGCCGCCGCGCTGATGTTCCGGTTCAACAACCCCGACGCGCTGCTGGTCCTGCTCCTCACCGCGGGCGCCTACTGCGTCGTCCGCGCGCTGGAGAAGGCGAGCCCGCGGTGGCTGGCGCTGGCCGGGGTCGCCGTCGGATTCGGCTTCCTCGCGAAGATGCTGCAGGCGTTCCTGGTGCTGCCCGCGTTCGGGCTCGCGTATCTGATCGCCGCGCCGACCTCACTGGGCCGCCGCCTGCTGCATCTGCTCGGGGCCTTGATCTGCACCATCCTCTCCACCGGCTGGTATCTCGCCGTCGTCGCGTTGTGGCCCGCCGCGGACAGGCCGTACATCGGCGGCTCGCAAGAGAACAGCTTGTGGGAACTCTCCTTCGGCTACAACGGTTTCGGCCGCATCACCGGCGACGAGGTCGGCAGTGTCGGCGGAGGCGGCAGGGGCGGCACGGGCTGGGATCGGTTGTTCGGCAGCGAGATGGCGGGCGGGATCGCCTGGCTGCTCCCGGCCGCCGTCCTCGCGCTGGCCACCGGGCTGTGGTTCACCCGCCGGGCACCGCGCACCGACCGCGGCCGCGCGGCACTGATGGTCTGGGGCGGCTGGTTCCTGGTGACCGCCGTGGTGTTCAGCTCCATGAGCGGCATCATCCACGCCTACTACACGATCGCGCTCGCCCCGGCGATCGCGGCGCTCGTCGGCATCGCGGGCACGCAGTTGTGGCGCGCAAGGGGGAATCCGGCCGCCGCGGGCGCCTTGAGCGCCGGGATCGGGCTGACCGCGTTGACGACGTATCTCCTGCTGTCGCGGCAATCCGACTGGCTTCCCGGACTGTCGATCGCGATCCTCGTCGCCGGTCTCCTGTGTGCTTTCCTGGTCTTCGTCGCAGCGCGCTTACCTGACGTGGCAAGGCGTCTGGTCGCCGTCGGCGCGCTGATCACCGTTCTGGCGGGCACCGGCGCGTACACCGTCGCGACGGCCGCCACCCCGCATTCGGGCGCACTTCCTTCCGCCGGACCGGAAACGGGCCGTGGCATGAGAATGGGCGCTCCCGGCGGTCTGCTCGGCACGAGCCTGCCCGGCGAAAACCTGGCCGGCCTGCTACGGCAGGGAAGCGAGAACTACACGTGGACGGCGGCGACCGTCGGCTCCAACAACGCTGCGGGCTACCAGCTCGGCGGCGGGGCACCGGTGATGGCCGTCGGCGGATTCAACGGCACGGATCCGGCACCCACCCTGGAACAGTTCCAAGAACTTGTCCGAAGTGGACGGATCCACTACTTCCTCGGCGACGGCATGATGATGCGCGGGGAGACCGGCAGCGACGCCGCCGAACGGATCGCCGCCTGGGTCGCGGAAACCTACCGGCCGACCACTGTGGACGGCGTCACCGTCTACGACCTGAGCCGGTGAAACCCGTGCCGGAACACAGCGACGGCACAGCCGGGACACAAGCCGGCCTCAGCGCGATGGCCGAGATTGACGATATGACAGCCGCGATCATCTCCGGCGCCGAAACCGGCCGCCGCCCCGCCATCGCCCCGGACGGCTCGCCCGTCCTCGACGTCGTCATCCCGGTCTACAACGAGGAAACCGACCTGGAGCCGTGCATCCGCGGGCTGCACGCGCATCTCGTGGAGCAGTTCCCGTACCCGTTCCGGATCACCGTCGCGGACAACGCCAGCACCGACGGCACCCTCCGGGTCGCCGAACGGCTGAGCCGCGAGTTCGACGACGTCGAAGTCCGGCACCTCGAAGAGAAAGGCCGCGGCCGCGCGCTGCGCGCCGTCTGGTCCACTTCGGACGCTCCGGTGCTGGCCTACATGGACGTGGACCTCTCGACCGATCTGGCCGCGCTCGGGCCGCTCGTCGCACCACTGCTGTCCGGGCACTCCGACCTCGCCATCGGCAGCAGGCTCGCCCGCGGCGCGCGGGTGGTGCGCGGGCCGAAACGGGAGTTCATCTCCCGCTGCTACAACCTGATCCTGCGCGGCACGCTGGCGGCGAGGTTCAGCGACGCGCAATGCGGGTTCAAGGCGATCCGCGCCGACGTCGCCGAGCGCCTGCTCCCCCACATCCAGGACACCGGCTGGTTCTTCGACACCGAATTGCTCGTGCTGGCGCAGAAAGCGGGGCTGCGGATCCACGAGGTCCCGGTCGACTGGGTGGACGACCCGGACTCGTCGGTGCACATCGTCGCCACCGCGACCGCCGATCTCAAAGGCATCGCGCGTTTGACCAAGGCGACGCTGACCGGCGAGATCCCGATCAGCGGCCTGCGTGAACAGCTCGGCCGCGCGCCGATCCAGGTGCGGGCACCGGGAGTGGCGCCGAGCCTGGTGCGGCAACTGGTGCGGTTCGCCGCGATCGGCGTCGCCAGCACCATCGCCTACCTCGTGCTCTTCCTGCTGCTGCGGACGTTCACCGGCGCACAGGCGGCCAACCTCGTCGCACTGCTGGTGACGGCGATCGGCAACACCGCCCTCAACCGGCGCCTGACCTTCGGCATCCGCGGCCGGGAAGGCGCCGGGCTGCACCAGTTCCAGGGCCTCGTCGTGTTCGGCCTCGGGCTCGCGCTCACCAGTGGCGCACTGGCGCTGCTGCACACGATGACGGCGCCGGGGCTGCCGCTCGAGATCACCGCGCTCGTGCTCGCGAACCTCGCGGCCACCGTCCTGCGCTTCCTGTTGCTGCGCGGCTGGGTGTTCCGCCGCCGCACCGCCACCGAGATGGAGAGCTGACCCCATGACCACCGCACTCGCTTCCCGGGCGGAGCCTGGACGCGTCGAGGAAAACATCGCGAAACCAGCAGGCCGATGGGTCCGGCCCGCCGTCTTCGGGCTGCTCGCCGCCACCGCGCTGCTGTACTTCTGGAACCTGACCGCCTCCGGCTACGGCAACTCGTTCTACGCGGCGGCGGTGCAGTCCGGCACCCAGGACTGGAAGGCGTGGCTGTTCGGCTCCCTCGACGCCGGGAACGTGCTGACCGTCGACAAACCCCCGGCCGCGCTCTGGGTCACGACGGCGTTCGCCCGGCTCTTCGGCTTCTCCGGCTTCACCGTGCTGGCACCCCAGGCGTTGATGGGAGTCGCCTCCGTCGGCCTGCTGTACCTGACCGTGAAGCGGACCTCCGGACCGGTCGCCGGCCTGTTCGCCGGGGCGGCGCTCGCCGTCACCCCGGTCGCCGCGCTCATGTTCAGGTTCAACAACCCCGACGCGTTGCTGACGCTGCTGCTGATCGCCGGCGGGTACTGCACGATCCGCGCGATCGAAAAGGCGAGCCCGCGCTGGCTGGCCTTCGCCGGTGTCGCCGTCGGATTCGGCTTCCTGACCAAGATGATGCAGGCGTTCCTGGTGCTGCCCGCCTTCGGTCTCGCCTATCTGATCGCCGCGCCGACCTCGCTGGGCAAACGCTTGCTGCACCTGCTCGGGGCCTTGAGCGCGACCGTCCTGTCCGCCGGCTGGTTCATCGCGCTGGTCGATCTGTGGCCGACCGAGTCCCGGCCGTACATCGGAGGTTCGGACGGCGACAGCCTGCTCGAACTGGCGCTGGGCTACAACGGCCTCGGCCGGATCTTCGGCATGGGCGGCGGCGTGATGGTCGGCGGTCCGAGCGGGACCGTGAGCGGCTCGGCCGGCGGGAACGTCGGCTTCGGCGGCGAGAGCGGCCTGACCCGGATGTTCGGCGCCAGCTTCGGCGGCGAGGTGTCGTGGCTGCTGCCCGCCGCACTGATCGGGCTGGTCGCGGGGCTGTGGTTCACTAGGCGGGCCGCCGGGACCGACCGGACGAGGGCCGCGCTGATCATGTGGGGCGGCTGGATGCTCGTGAGCGCGCTGGTGTTCAGCTTCATGAGCGGCATCGTGCACCCGTACTACGCCGTCGCGCTGGCGCCGTCGATCGCCGCCGTGGTCGCGATCTCCGGGACCTCGCTCTGGCGCGGCCGGGCGCATCTCGCGCCGCGGGTGTTCCTGTCGCTGATGATCGCGGCCAGCGCCGTCTGGGCGTACATCCTCTTGGACCGCAACGCCGACTGGCTGCCCGTCCTGCGCTGGACCATCGCCGGGCTCGGCCTGGTGACCGCGACCGTCGTCCTGGTGGGTGTCCCGCCGATGCGGAAACTCGTCGCCGTCGTCGCGACGGCCGCGGTGCTGACCGTCGGCCTGGGCACCACCGCGTTCGGCGTCGAAACCGCTTCGCAGGCGCACTCCGGCTCGATCCCGCTCTCCGGTCCGGCCGTGAACGACCCCCGCGGGATGGGCAGCATGGGCATGGGAATGGACGAGGGTTCGTCGGCGGAGATCGGGGCACTGCTCGCCGCGACCACGACGAAATGGGCGGCCGCGGCGCCGAGTTCGCAATCGGCGGCGAGCCTGGAACTCGCGAGCGGGAAGTCGGTGATCGGCATCGGCGGCTGGAGCGGTTCGGATCCGGCGCCGACACTCGCGGAATTCCAGCAGTACGTGGCGAACGGCGACATCACCTACTACGTCGAAGGCGGCCGCGGCGGTCCCGGCGGCGGCTCGGACGAGATCGCCGAATGGGTCGCGGAGAACTTCGCCGCCACCACCGTCGGCGAGCAGACGGTGTACCGCCTGCTCTCCTGAAAATGCTTCGACAAGTGTTGGGGCGCACGGGAATCCTGGACGGTGTGAATCGGCCGTACCGCTGGGACCTCGTGCGCCCCGACCAGCTCGGGACGCTGCTGGAACGCGCCGGAAAACCGTCGCTGTGGTTCCTCGACGAGCTGATCGCGTGCGCCGCGAAGGTGATCGCCCGCGCGGGTGACGCGGACCTGTACTTCGTCGGGCGTTCCGCGGACAGCGTGCACGACCTGCTGAGCGGAACCCCGTGGCGGGAACGGATCCACCAGCTGCCACTGTCGTTCGCGGGAGCCCGTGACGGCCTGACGGCCGCCGATGTGGCGCGGCTGCGCGCGAATCTCACGGCGGCGGGGCTCAGCCCGTACGACCTCGCGCGCGGGCGGCCGAAGGTGTTCGTCGACCTGGTCTACACAGGACAGACGTTCACCGGGCTGTACCGGCTGCTGCGCGACTGGATCGACGACGAACGCGAGGCCTGGAGCATCATCCGCGGCCGGCTGCGGTTCCTGGGGATCACCATCCGGGAGGACACGACGCCGTCGGCGTTCCGGTGGCAGCAGCACTTCGACTGGCCCGCCGAACTGCCCGCGAACGGGGTCCGGAACATCTCGCTCGACTGGCCGGTCTGGCACTACTTCGGCGACGTGCAGGCGAAACTCACCGCGTCCTTCCCACGGCCGCGCTGGTCGGACGAGAACGGCCGCGCGCCGGAGCATTCGGAAAAGCGGCTGCGGGGGCTGGCCGAAGCGGTCGCCATCGTCGAGGCAGGGCGCTCGAAGGCGGCGCGGGACCTGCTGGTGCGGCATCTCCAGAGTGAACCGGCGATGGCGGAGAGCTGGCTGCGGACGCTGATCACGCGGCTGCGCTGATGCTTGGAGGCGTAACTCGCGAGTTACGCCTCCAAGCACGCGAGTTACGTGTGTGATCACGCGAGTTACGCCTCTGATCACGAGACGGGACCGACAGCCGGCTATCACCCCACCCTCAGCTCGCCCACAGGAAAGAGGCGGACGCTGGAAGCAGGCGGATCACCCAGGGGTGAGGAGAAGACCATGCGGGAGCTTCCACACTGGCACACGGCGAGCGCGCAGGGGCCGCGCGAGCACAACGCGGACGCCGTCGCGGCGTACTCGGCCGCGGGCGGACGGGGAATCGTGTTCGCGCTGGCGGATGGAGTCGGAGATCACCCGAACGCGGCACGAGCGGCGCGGACGGCAGCTTCGGCGGCGGCACGGACACCGGTCGAGCAGGGCGCCACCGCGGCTGTTCTCGCTGCTCAGCGCGCTGTGCTCGGGCTCGGCGGGACAGGTGACTGCGTCCTCGTCGTGGCCGTCCGCACCGACGAGGGGTATGGCATCGCGTGGGTCGGGGACGCGCGGGCGTACGCTTGGGATGGTCACAACGTGCGGCAAGTGACCAAGGACCATACGCTCGCGCAGTACTTCCGCGACCACGAACAGCCCGTGACACCGCGGATGGAACACGTCGTCACCACCAGCGTCCGCACGGCCGCCGCGCACGAGATCGGCACGGCCACCGTCACGACCGGCGGGCTCGTGCTCACCAGCGACGGTGTGCACAAGACGCTCAGCGGTCCGACCATGCTCGACATCCTCGGGATGCCGGACAGGGCGGCCACCGAACTGGTGCGGACGGCGATCTCGCTCGGTGGCTCGGACAACGCCACCGTGATCGTGGTGGATCCGCCCAGTGCGGACGTCACCACGGAAAAGTTTCGCGTCGCGGCCTGAACCGGGCGGTCAGGCCGCGACGCGATCCCGTTTCAGCTGCCGGTATTCGCGCAGCACCAGCACGACGATCACGACGTCGAGGGCGGCGAAGAACGGCAGCGCCAGCGAGTGCGTGTGGATCGCGCGGAAGATCTCGTAGACCACGAACGCCGAGAGCACGACGGCGGCGACGGGGTAGGCCCGCACCACCTTCTTCGCCAGTGCCCAGACCAGGCCGAGTTTGATCAGTCCGTGCACGACGAGGTACACGACGGCGAACGTCCGGCCTTCGACGAAGTGACCCGCCGCGAGTTCGAGGTGCCGGGCCAGCGTCCCCTCGGGGTCGCCGAGCAGGTCGCGGGTGACCACGGCGTGCGCGAAACCGGAGACGGCCGACGACGGCACGAGCATCAGGACGAGCCCGCCCACCAGCTGCAACGCGCCGTCGAGCCCCTTCAGGGTGATGGCGATCCGGAACAGCTTCTCGGTGTTCATGGGCGCTCCCTCCGCGATCACCTCACCCTGCCCCACCTGGCGGCCGTCCGCAGCCGCCGTCACCGGAACAGGCGGTCCCGGCAGGCCGGGCACCGCTCGTGCCGTGCGGTGCGGCCGGAGGGGTCCCTGCCGTAGAAGGGAAAGCACGGCGCTCCGCAGAGGGCGAGATAGATCCGCCCGCAGCGCAGCGGCCGTCCGCCGACGTTGTGGGCCACGCTCAGCGAGTGGTGACGCTCGCCCGCGCCGGGCAGCCAGCCGTCGTCCGGCAGCTTCGCCAGCACGTCGGCGTTGACGGCGTCCGAGCGGCGGAGCAGCGCGCCGCCGAGATCGGTGAGCCGTTCCCCGAGATCACGGAGGACGTCGGCACGCGGCACGTCGTCCTCCACCATCCGGGTGACGAAGGTGATGTCGGTGCTCAGGGAGCCGTGGAGGTCCCGGAGCCGGTCGAGCAGGCGGTGATCCATGCCCTTCCATTAAGGCGTTGCGCCCTGGCAAGGAAAGAGTCAAGCCGCGTAGGTGACCCGGCCGTTCATGACGGTGGCCGTGACGGGGGTGTCGCGCAGCCCGGCCGGGGACAGTCGCGACGGGTCCACCGCGGTGACGACCAGGTCCGCGACGTCTCCGACGACCACTCCGGTCCGGCCGCCGGACGACGCCGCGAGCGCGGCCTCCAGCGGCATGGCCTGCTCGGGATGCCACGGCGGCCGGTCGTCGTCGGTGCGGCTGACCGCCGACGCGATCGCGTCCCACGGGTCCAGCGGCGCGACCGGCGCGTCGGAGCCGAACTCCAGCCGCACCCCGGCGCGATGCAAAGCGCCGTAAGGGAAGGCCCGATCGGTCCAGCCGTGCCAGTGCCGGTCGGCGACGTCGCGGTCGTCCGGCTGATGGGCGGGCTGGACGCTCGCCACGACGCCCAGTTCGGCGAAGCGCGCGACGTCCTCGGCGCACAGCAGCTGCGCGTGTTCGATACGGCCCGAGCACCCGACACCGGCGAAGGCGTCGAGCGCGATCTTGTTGGCGTGATCGCCGATCGCGTGCACCGCGGGGGAAAGGCCATGCTCGGAAGCCTTGCGCATCAACGGTTCCAGCTCCTCGGGCGGCAGTTCGAGCAGCCCGTGGGACTCCGTTCCCGCGTAGTGGCCCACGCAGTACGCGGTGCGGGTGTTCAGCGAACCGTCGACGAACAGCTTGTACGGGCCGACCGTGAGCAGGCCGCCGGTGTCTTCGAGGACGTCGCCGGTGCGGTGGCCGCGTTCGACGGCGGTGTCGAGCAGGTACTTCGCGATCACGCAGGAGATCCGGACCGGCAGGGGTTTCCGCGCCAGCCGTCGCCGCCAGTCGGTGACGGTGTCGGTGTACTCGTAGTCGACGATCTTGGTGACACCGCGGGCGGCCGCCGCGTCGAGCGCGTCGGCGACCCAGCCGTCGATGACGTCGTCGGGGGCGACCGGGAGTTCGGCCGTCGCGCTCATGCAGTCGTTCTCCAGCAGCACGCCGGTCGGATGCTCGCGGCCGATGAGCTTCAGCGCGGCCGGGCTGAGCCACAGCGTGTGGAGGTCGGCGCTGAACAGGGCGACCGGATGCCCGGGCAGCGCCTTCTGCAGCAGGTCCTTGTGCGGGGCGTCGGGCCAGAGGCCGTCGCGGAACCCGGCGCCGAGAACGAGATCGCCGGGCGGCACGGGATTCGCCAGGAGATGGGCGAGCACGAGTTCGACCGTGTGCGCGGCCGACGTCGCCTCCCCGAGCGGGATCCGGCGGCGCGCGGCCGACCACTGCGCGGTGTGCACGTGCGCGTCGACGAGGCCGGGCAGCAGCGTGCCGCCGTGCCCGTCCAGGATCTCCGACGCCTCACCCGCCTGCCCCGGTCCCGCGATGGCCGCGATCCGGCCGTCCTTGATCAGCACGTCCGACAGGGAACCCGCCAAGCCGACCCGGACCCGGCGCAACAGAAGATCTTCCACGCCCTCACCTTGCCAGCCAGTGTCGCAATTCGGCACCTGCTTGCGGTGGTTCGCGATGCCAACCACCGCAAGCAGGTGCCGAATTGCGGGACGTCAGGAGCGGGCGAAGGTGAGCTTTCCGAGCGCGGCGACCAAGGGCGCGAGTTCGGGGAGTTCCTCGGCGGCGGCGAGTGCCTCGGTGAGGACGGTGTCGTGCGTCGGCCGCGCGGCCGCGAGCAGTTCCTGCCCGGCAGGCGTGACCTCGGTGTAGATCCCCCGCCGGTCGTCCGGGCACAGGTACCGCTGCAGCAGTCCCCGGTCCTCCAGGCGCGACACCAGCCGGGTCGTCGCCGACTGGCTGAGCACGACGGCGTTCGACAGCTGGTTCATCCGCAGGTGGAACCCGTCCTGGCGGGCGAGCACGTCCAGCACGGTGTACTCGGTGACGGACAGCTCATGCTTCCGCGCCAGCGCGCGCTCGAGCGCGTCCTCGATCCGCGCGTGCAGTGCGGCCAGGGTCCGCCAGCCCTGCGCGCGTGCCTCCACGGCGTCGTCGGCCAGTGACACGGTTCACCTCTTCCCCGGTTGCCCGAGTTTCGTTGCGTCATGCATCATCAAGCGTGTGCAATATGCGGCGTGTGCAACTATTTCGGACGCTCGTAGTTGCTCACGCCAGTAACCCCACTCTACGGGAAGAAGTGAGAACCCCCATGCCTGCCGCTCTGCTCGCACTGGCGATCAGCGCCTTCGGGATCGGCACCACCGAGTTCGTGATCATCGGCCTGTTGCCCGAGGTCGCGGCCGACTTCGGCGTTTCGATCCCCTCCGCCGGGCTGCTGATCTCCGGATACGCGCTCGGCGTCGTGGTCGGCGCCCCGGTACTCACCGCGCTCGCGTCGCGGGTGCCGCGCAAGACGGTCCTCGTCGGCCTGATGGTCCTGTTCATCGCCGGCAACGTCGTTTCCGCGCTGGCCCCTGCCTACGGCCTGCTGATGACCGGCCGCGTGGTCGCCGCGCTCTCGCACGGCGCGTTCTTCGGCGTCGGCGCGGTCGTCGCGGCCTCACTCGTCGCGCCGAACAAACAGGCCGGCGCCATCGCGATGATGTTCACCGGCCTCACCGTCGCCAACGTCCTCGGCGTCCCCGCCGGAACCGCGCTCGGACAGGCGCTGGGCTGGCGCTCGACGTTCTGGGCGGTCAGCGCGCTCGGGGTGATCGGCCTGATCGGGATCCTCGCGCTCGTTCCCGTCCAGTCGACGACGAAGAGCGCGGGACTGCGCAGCGAACTGGCCGTGTTCCGGCGTCCGCAGGTGTGGCTCGCGCTGGCGATGACGGCGCTCGGCTTCGCCGGGGTGTTCGCGTCCTTCACCTACATCGCCCCGATGATGACCGAGGTCGCCGGCTTCACCCCCGGCGCGGTGACCTGGCTGCTGGTGCTGTTCGGCGCCGGGCTGTTCGCGGGCAACCTGCTCGGCGGCAAGGCGGCCGACCGGGCGCTGATGCCCAGCCTGTACGTCATCCTCGCCGTGCTCGCGGCCGTGCTGGTGGTGTTCGTCTTCACCGCGCACGCCCAGCTCCCCGCCGCGATCACCATCGCGGTCTTCGGCGCCGCCGGTTTCGCGACCGTCGCGCCGCTTCAGGCCCGCGTCATGAACAAGGCCGAAGGCGCGCCCGCGATGGCTTCGGCCGCCAACATCGCCGCGTTCAACCTCGGCAACGCCGCGGGCGCGTGGCTCGGCGGCAAGGCCATCGACGCGGGTCTCGGCTACACCGCGCCCAACTGGATCGGCGCCGGGCTCGCCCTCGCCGGGCTGCTGGTCGCGGTCATCTCCGGCATGCTCGACAGCGGGCGGCGAAAGGCTCGTCGCGCCGAACTGGCCCCCGCCGCCTGACCCGCGAGTACCCACGAAAGGAACGCAAGTGACCGACATTCCCACCGTCAAGCTCAACAACGGGGTGGAGATGCCGCAGCTCGGGTTCGGCGTCTTCCAGGTGCCGGACGAGGAGACCACCGCCGCCGTCAAGGCCGCGCTGGACGCGGGCTACCGCAGCATCGACACCGCCGCCATCTACGGCAACGAAGCGGGCGTCGGCAAGGCGCTCGCCGAGTCCGGGATCGCCCGCGACGAACTGTTCATCACCACCAAACTGTGGAACAGCGAACAGGGCTACGACGCCACACTGAAGGCGTTCGACGCCAGCATGGCCAAACTCGGCCTGGAGAAACTGGACCTGTATCTCATCCACTGGCCGACGCCGGAGCGCGATCTCTACCGCGACACGTGGAAGGCCTTCGAGAAGCTCTACGCCGACGGCCGGGTGCGCGCGATCGGCGTGTCCAACTTCCAGCCGGCGCACCTCGAACGGCTTCTCGACGCCGGTTCCGTGACCCCGGCGGTCAACCAGGTCGAGGTGCACCCGTACCTGCAGCAGGCCGAGGTGCGCGCGTTCGACGCGAAGCACGGCATCGCGACCGAAGCGTGGAGCCCGCTGGCCAAGGGCGGCGACCTGCTCGGTGAGGACGCGATCAAGGCGCTCGCTTCGAAGCACGGCCGCACCCCGGCGCAGATCGTGCTGCGATGGCATCTGCAGCTCGGCAACGTCGTGATCCCGAAGTCCGTGACGCCTTCGCGGATCAAGGAGAACCTCGACGTCTTCGGGTTCACGCTGTCGGAAGAGGACATCGCGTCGCTGTCCGTGCTGGACCGGGGCGAGCGGACCGGTCCTGACCCCGACACCTTCAACGTCGCCTAGCCTTCTCCCGCAATCAGTCACCTACTTGCGTCGCGGAAGCAAGTAGGTGACTGATTGCGTGTTCGCAGGTCGTGGGTGTAGCTCTTCGTTCTCGCACGAGCCCGCTGGGTAGCCGGTTACTATTCGGCCGCACAGACGGCACTTGTGCGAAAAGAGGTAACCGGACGATGCAGGCCCGAGGACGCGCCGTCCTCGCGACACTTCTGCTCGTGGCGTTCCCAGTGGTGGTCGTCGCGGTGGGTGTCGCCAGTGTGCTGGCGGGCCTGCGGATCCAGGGCAAGATCGGCATGTACGTCATGCTCGCCGGGCTCGCGATCATGATCGCGCTGGGCTTCGGGCTGGTGAGCGCGTTGCGGGCACGGCGTCCCCCGATCGAGGGGCCGCGGCTCGACCGCGACGCCCATCCCGCGTTGTGGGAGATGATCGACGACCTCGCCGCCCAGGTGAAGACGCGGCCGCCGGACGAGATCGTGCTGATCGGCGAGATCAACGCGGCGGTCAGCGAGGACGCCCGGTTCCTCGGCCTGCGGCCGGGGCGCCGCACGATGCTGATCGGGCTGCCGTTGCTGGCCGCGATGAGCGTGAGCGAGCTGCGTTCGGTGCTGGCGCACGAACTCGGGCACTACAGCGGCGGCCACACCCGTCTGCTCGCGCTGACCTACCGGGGCACGCAGACGCTCGCCTTCACCGTCGACAGGCTGGACGGCGGCCCCGCCAGGGCGCTGCTCTCCGCCTACTCGAAGCTGTACCTGCTGGTCGCCCGGTCGGCGAACCGGCGGCAGGAACTGCAGGCCGACGAGGCGTCGGTGCTCGCGGCGGGCAGCCGGACGGCGGCAGCGGCGCTGCGGAAGGTCGCGACGCTGAGCCCGCTCTGGAAGGACTACGCCGAGCGCTACCTCTCACTCGGCGCGACGGCGCGGCGCACGCCCCCGGTGCTGCTGGGGTTCCGGTCGTACCTCAATCACCCCGTCCAGCGAGACTGGGTGGCCGAGTACGCCGAAGACATCATCGACGGCGAGGAGCTGTCGAAGTACGACAGTCATCCGCCCACGAAGCGCCGGATCGCCGCGCTCGCCGGTGTGCCGGACAACCCGGTGAAGCCGGACGCGCGGCCTGGCTGGTCGCTGCTGGGGGCGCCGAAGGTCGACGTGCCCGAGGCGGAGCTGGACGTGCTGATCCGCGACGTCGGGCCGCGCGCGGACTGGGACGAGGTCGTCAAACGCGCGGGCCGGGCGTCGGTGGCGGAGGGCGCGAGGCTGCTGACCTCGGCCGGGCTCGAAAGCAGGCTGGCGCCACGCGGCACGATCGGCGAGGTCGTGCGGGTGCTGCGCGACGGCGACGCCGAAGCGCTCGCCAGGCCCCTGCGGGCCCCGTCCCGCGAAGAGGGCCTCGAACTGCTGACAGAGCTGTTCGCCGACACCGTCACCGCCGCGATGATCGACAACGGCGTCGCCGCGCACCGCCTGAACTGGGGCGGCGGCTGGGAACTGTGCCTCGGCGACGGCGAGCCGTTCGACGTCACCGAGCTGGTCGCCCCGGCGGTGCGGAGCCCGCGCGCGGTCGACGAACTGGTCCACAACCTGCAACTGCTGAACGTGCCCGCCGCGTACTTCTGCAAGCAGGAGCCCCAGCCCGAGCCCGATCCCGCCGAAGCGCGGATGCTCGGCCTGTTCACCGCGCTGAAGGCCAAGCGGAGGCTGTACGACCTGATCGTCTGCGACACCGAAGTGATCTTGCTGCCGATGGCGCGCTCGGTGCTAGTCCGCCGCGGACTCGCCGGCCTGATCGGGGCACGCGGGGTCTCGGACCGCAAACGGATCCGGAAGCTGCGGGAGCGCGGCCTCGACGATCTGCGCGCCGAACCGGGCGCCCGGCGGATCCCGTTCGCGGACATCGTCGCGGGCGGTTTCCCCCGCCGGAAACTCACCGTGTACCTGACGCTGGAACTCTCCGACGGCGAAACGCTGGAACTCGCGATGACCGGCAACACCGAAGACTTCGGCACCGCGCACGACGACCTGAAGGCGTTCTTCAGCTCGCTGAAGGCCTGAGGCCGGGTGGGTGGCGCGGGGCCAGTGTCGCTCCTGCGTACGCGTTCTCCTGGTAGTGAGGGCCTCCTTTCCTATTCTGACGGTAGTGAAGGAGGCTTTCGCTACCGTCGAATGTGACCCCTGGTGATAGTGGGACGGTTGTGATCTCGGCGGCCGGTCGTGAAGTACATGAAGGCCCCCTTCATGTACTTCGACAAAGGCGTGACTCGCGTGCTTGGGGACGTAACTCGCGTGCTTGGAGGCGTAACTCGCGTGTTTGGGGACGTGACTCGCGTCATCCCAGCCCACCGTCTTGAGCCGAGGGAAGGGGTCCTTCACGCGCCGCCGCCGTGACTGGCGGGCCCCAGGGTCTCCTAGAGCTTGAACCCCACGCCGCCGAGGCTCAGGTGGTTCAGCTCGGTCAGCGGCGCGAGGCGCGGGCCTTCCGGCCACCATTCGTGCAGGTGGACCAGCCCGGGCTCGAGGATCTCCAGCCCGTCGAACAGGGACTCGATCTCCTCGCGGTTCCGGTGCACCGTGCGGTGCCCGGTGCTGCCCATGAGGTCGTCGAGTTTCCGCGCGAGCGCGCCGCGCGCGCCCTCGCCGGGGGTGAAGTCGTGGGTGATCAGTACGTAGGACCCCGGCGCGATCGCGTCGACGTAGGCACGGACGACGGCCCGCGCCTTCCCGAAGTCTTCGATGTGGTGAAGCACGGAGTTCAGGATCACCGCGACCGGGCGGTCGAGTTCGATGTGTTCGGTGACCACCGGATCGGCGAGGGTCTGCTCGGGGTCGGTCAGATCCGCGCCGCTGACGTGGACGAGGTGGTCCTCCAGCAGTGCCAGCCCGTGTGCCTGGACGACCGGGTCGTGGTCGACGTAGACGACCACCGCGTCGGGGTTGTACCGCTGCGCCGCCTGATGGGTGTTCTCCGCGGTGGGCAGGCCGGAGCCGAGGTCGAGGAACTGATCGATGCCGCGGGCGCCGGCGAGGAACCGGACCACCCGGTTCGCCCAGGAGCGGAACTCCTTGGCCATCGCGGCGGCGTCGGGGGCGAGGGCGAGCAGGTCGTCGACCGCTCGCTTGTCGACCTCGTAGTAGTCGTGCCCGCCGAGAAGGACGTCCTTCATCCTGGCGAGGTTGGGCTTGCTGTAGTCGAGGGGAAGCGGGCGCCTCGGCACAGACCGGACCTCGTCCGAAGTCATGGACACGTTCCACCCTTCAGCCGCGCACTGGCCACGTGAACGTGCCCACGGCTCCCTCGACATCGACGGACCGTACACAGATTACGACATGGCGTGCATCCCCGTGAACCTCCCCAAGGGCCTTGCCCACCTGCGACGATCACCCGAAGGCGAGCTCACGCCACGTGCCACCGCCGTCGGTGGTGCGGTACACGGCCGATCCGCCGTCGGCGTCGGGCAGCCCGTCCACGACCACGCCCACCCGTTCGTCCGGGAAGTCCAGGTCGTTGAGGCAGAGGCCGCGGCCGCTGAGTTCCGTCGTCGTCCAGGTCGCCCCGCCGTCGGCGGTGCTGTGCAGGAATCCGGTGCCGCCGCCTTCCGCCGCGACGGTCGCCGACGTGGGCGACGCCGCGCTGAAGCTCTGGTTGATCCCGAGGGTGGGCGCCTGCGCCGTTCCGGTGAAGTGGCCGCCGAGCTTCGGCGCGCGCCACAGCCGCCGGACGGTCGACCCCGGCTGCGGTGTCCCCGGTCCCCCGCTGCACAACGCCAGCACGTGCCCCTGCCGGACTCCGCTCAGTGAAGCCGCGCTGTCCGCCGGGCAGGGCGGCGGAGCGGGCGCGAAGGTCAGGCCGTCGGACGAAGTCCAGTACTTCTGGACGCGGTAGTCGGCTCCCATCGACACCTGGATCCCGCCGCTGGTGGCGACATCCCCATAGGTGGACGAGCCGGTGACGGTGAACCCCGGGACGGGGTGAAGGAGCCGCGTTCCGGAGATCCCCGCGTACAGCGTCGTCGTCGACGGGCTGCCGAAACCGGCGACCATCGCGAACACCCGAGGTCCTGCTTCGGTGATTTTCGAAATATAGAAGGGTTCCCGGACCCCGGCGAGCCGGACCTCGGACCATTTGCCGCCACCGTTGTGGCTGGCGAGCAGCCGGGTGCCGTCGGAGAGGAATACGTCGCGTTCGCCGACCACCGTGAGCTTGACCTGATTGTGGTTGTCCGGCAACGAGATCGGCGGTTCGCCGACGCGCCGCCACCGCTTCCCGCCGTCGGCCGTAGACAGCAGGGACGCGCACCATCCTGGTCTGCCACAAGGAAAGAAGCCGAGGACGAAGCCGCGCAGCGGCCCGGTCCAGCTCGTTGACGCGGGGGCGAAACCCTTGGGCACAGCCGAATCGGCGGCGGCGGGCGGAGTGAAGACGGCCAGGGCGGTCAGTGCGGTGGCGGCGAGCGCGGCCCACCGGTTCGGCTTCATGACCACGAGACGTCCGGCCCCCGCCGGGGTTGCCCGCCGTTCGGGGTGAACCCGCAGATCATCTCGGGTACGCTGTCGAACCTTGTTTCACCCGGGGCCGGACCGGGTATACGGCGTTCGGCCGGTGAGACGGAGGTAGCACCGATGGACGACGCGGGGCCGCGCGCTGACGGTGAGGTCGAGGAGCCCGGGGAACCCGACGCCGCGACCACTGAGCGCCGGTTCAGCCTGAACGTCCACGACCCGGACCATCTGCCGCGCAGGCTCGCCGGCCGGTACGAAGTCGGCGAGCTGCTCGGCCGCGGCGCGACCTCACGCGTTTTCCGAGCCCACGACCTGCACGAAGGGCGCGAAGTCGCGCTGAAGCTGTTCCACGCCGACACGATGCTCCGGGACGAGCGCCGCCGGGAGCAGGAGATCGAGACCCTCAGCGCGGTCCGCCATCCCGGGCTCGTCCCGCTGTACGACGCGGGCTCCGACGACGGCTATACCTATCTGACGATGCGGCTGGTCGACGGGCCGAATCTGGCCCAGCGCCTGCGCTCGGGCCCGCTCCCCCAGGACGCGGTCGTCGAACTGGCCGCCCGGCTGGCCGACGCGCTCGCGCACGTCCACGCGCACGGCATCACCCACCGCGACCTGAAACCGGCGAACATCCTGATCGCCGACGACGGCCCGCTGATCGGCGATTTCGGGGTCGCCCACGCCTTCGACGCGACCAGGGTGACCGAGACCGGCGGCGTCGTCGGCACGGCGGCGTACATGGCACCCGAACAGGTCCGCGGTGAGAACGTCGGCCCGCCCGCCGACATCTACTCCCTGGGCCTGGTCCTGCTCGAATGCCTGTCCGGGGAACGGGAGTACACCGGGACGCCGGTCGAGGCCGCGGTCGGACGGCTGCACCGGCCGCCCCGGATCCCCGACGGGCTGTCGGTGACCATGACGACGCTGCTGCGCGGGATGACCGCGCGGAAGCCGTCGCAACGCCCGACGGCCGCGGCGATCTCGCGGATCCTGCTGGAGGACTCGACCGGGACGAAGGTCGTCCATCTCGCGCCCGCCACCCGCAGACGGGCGGCGGTGGTCGCCGCCATCAGCGCGCCGGCCGCCGCGATCACCATCGGGGTCCTGCTGGCGGCCAACCAGACCGGGGCGAACCCGCCGGCTTCGCCGGGCGAAATCCTTCCCCCGGCGGCGACCGGTTCGTCCGCTCCGGTGGCAGGCCAAGGAGCGCGATCCTCGGAGGCCGTCGAAGTGCCCACAGGCGGCGTGAACGCGCCCCAGGGCACGGTCGCGGTGACCGAGGCCGTCCCGGTCTCCGCGAATCCACCGGCCACCACCGAAAGCACCGGTGCCACCTCGACGCCGAAAAGCACGACCGCTTCCAGCGACCGGCCGGAAACCTCGGTCAAACCGAGCAAAACGAAACCGAACCCGCCGACCAAGAGCAGGCCAGGGCCACCCGGCTGAGGTGTCCACAGTGGATGGGAGACGGCGATGACCTACATCAACGACCCGCGCGAGCCGCAGGAAGAGATCGTCGAACGGACACCCGCCAGGATCCGCGCCGTGCGGATCATCAACGCCGTCGTCCACGCGGCGTGCTGGATCTTCGCGCTGGTGCTGATCGTGCACATCCTGCTCGTGTTCGGCGAGGCCAATCCGGGGAACGGGTTCGCGCAACTGATCGACCAATGGTCGCGCGGCGTCTCGCTCGGGCTCCGCAACCTGTTCACCCCGGACGGCCTCAAACTGCGCACCCTGTTCAACGACGGTCTCGCCGCGCTGCTGTGGCTGATCATCGGCGGCGTGGTGACCGACCTCGTCTCGCGGATCGGCCTCCCCGGGCCGAAACGGGTCTGGTACCGGCGCACGCTCTAGTTGAGCGAACCCGGCTTCGCCTCGGGGGCGTCACCGGCCTGGGCCTGCTCGGCCCTGGCATCGGTGACGTCCGGGGTGGCGGCGGCCTCCGCGGGCTGTTTCGGATCCGGTTCGGGCTCGGTGTCGAAATGCTCACGGCACCACCGGCCGTAGCGTCTGGCATGCACGGTCATCGCGGCACCTCCTTTTCTGCCCACCACGATCCCCCATCCCTGTGACGCGCGCCACTCGTTTACCCCGCGAAGGCGGTCACGATCGCGGAGCAGAACGCGGGCAGGTCGCCGGGGTTCCGGCTGGAGATCAGGCCTTTGTCGACGACGACCTCCTCGTCGACGACGGTGCCGCCGGCGTTGCGGATGTCGGTGCGCACGCTGGGGTACGAGGTGAGCGTGCGGCCGCGGACGACGTCGGCCTCGACCAGCGTCCACGGGCCGTGGCAGATCACCCCGACCGGTTTGCCGCTGTTCACGAAGTCGCGGACGAAGCGGACCGCGTTCTCGTCCGCGCGTAGATTGTCCGGATTCATCGTGCCGCCGGGCAGTACGAGCGCGTCGAAGTCGTCGACAGTGACGTCCTTGACGACCCGGTCGACGGTGAACTTGTCCGCCTTGTCGATGTCGCCGTTCATGGCCTGGATCTCGCCGGCCTCCAGCGAGACGACCTCGGCCGTCGCCCCGGCGTCGGTGACCGCCTTGCGGGGTTCGACCAGTTCGACCTGTTCCACGCCGTCCGCGGCGAGGATGGCCACGCGGCGTCCGTTCAGCGATGTCGCCATCGGGTTTCCCTCCTGTGTCATGGTCGCTCTCCGACTACCCCGGACCGGGCAGGCCGAACCATGGGCATGAACTCCCGCCGCGGCGGGTATCAGCCCGCATGCGACTTCGGCGAGCGGACCTGGGGTCCCCCGGAATCCGGAGGCGGCGCAGAGGTCGTGGCTTCGGCTATCTGACCCCGGACGGCGAGCCGCTGAAGGACCGGCAGACGATCGAGCGGATCGACGCGCTGGCGATCCCGCCCGCCTGGCGGCGCGTGTGGATCTCCCCGCACGAGAACGCCCACATCCAGGCCGTCGGGGTGGACGACGCCGGGCGGAAGCAGTACCTCTACCACCCGGAATGGCGGCGGGCCAGGGATGAGGAGAAGCACGAACGCGTCCTCGCGCTGGCACGAAAGCTGCCCAAGCTGCGCGAAACGGTTCGAGAGGATCTCGGCGCACGCGGCCTGAAACGGGAGCGCGTGCTCGCCGGTGCCCTGCGCATGATCGATCTGGGCGTCTTCCGGACCGGCGGTGAAAGCTATGCCGACGAGCACGGCACGCACGGGGTGGCGACGTTGCTGTGCGAACACGTCGAACTCCGCGACGAATGTCTCGTCTGCGATTACCCAGCGAAGCACGGCATCCAGCGGAAGGTCCGGCTGCGGGACGAGGCACTGGTGCGGCTGGTCCGCTCCCTCCGGCGGGTGCGGAGCGGCGACGTGCGCCTGCTCGCTTATCGCAACGGCGACGGCTGGCACGAGGTGAAGGCCGACGACATCAACGACCGGCTCCGGGAAATCGTCGGCGACGGCTTCACCGCCAAGGATCTGCGCACCTGGAACGCCACCGTCCTGGCCGCTTCCGCCTTCGCTGACACGGAAAAACCGTCCAGCGAACGAGGGTTGAAGCGGGTCGAGAAGGCCGTGATGACGGAAGTCGCCGAAGGGCTCGGCAACACGCCTGCCGTGGCACGACGGTCCTATGTGGACCCTCGGGTGGTCGAGGCGTACCGGCGGGACCGGACCGTCGAACGCGCGGTGCGGCGGGCCGGGAAGGTGGCGGATCCGGACGAGGCGCGGCAGATCGTCGAGCGGGCGGTGGTGCGGCTACTGAACGGGTCGTGACGCCTCGATGGCGAGGACGGCGATGTCGTCGTGTGCCCCGCTGCCGAGCCATTCCCGCACCGCGGACCGGATCCGGGCGACCACCTCGCGGCCGGACAGCCCCCGGCAGCCGACCAGCAGTTCACGCAGCCGCTCGTCCCCGAACAGGTCCGACGGCCGTTCGTGATGCCGCGCTTCGGTGATCCCGTCGGTGTAGAGCAGGCAGACGTCGCCCTCGCCCAGCCGGATGGCCGTCTCGGCGAACCGGGCCTGCGGGGAGATGCCGACCAGGGTGCCGGGCAGGGTGATCTCCTCGACCCCGCCGCGGCGGCGCACCACCAGCGGCGCGGGATGCCCGCCGGAAGCCAAGGTGACACCGAGACCGTCTTCGCCGGCCAGCACCGAACCGAGCACCAGGGTGGCGAACCGGCCGCTGCCGCCGGTGATGAGCAGGGAGTTGAGCAGGCTCAGCAATGTCGTGTTGTCGTGCTCGACGAGATCGAGCGCGGCAAGGGTCTGCCGGACCCGGCCGGTGAGCGCCGCCGCTTCGGCACCCTTTCCGCAGACGTCGCCGAGGACGAACATCGCGCTGCCGTCTTCCCGCGGCAGGACGTCGTAGAAGTCGCCGCCGACGTCGAGCAGCCCGCCGGACGGCTCGTACCAGACGTCGAACTTGACGCCGTGCACGTCCGGCGGCGGTGTCGGGCGCAGTGTGGTCTCCAGACCGCGCGTGGCCTCTTCCTGGCGGGCGTAGCGGTGCGCGTTCGCCAGTGCCGTGCCCGCCGCGCGGGCGAACTCGGTCACCGCGCGCGGGTGGTCCTCGCCGAACGCGGCCGCGCCGCGCCTGCCGAGCACGACCGCGCCGGTGACCCCGGCACCGCCGTCGAACCCGAGTGAGACCACGGTCACCGACGGATGGACGGCGAGCCGCTCCGCGACGACCGCGGGCAGCGTCGCGACCTCCTCCTCCGGGACCGCCTTGGCCTCGGGTTCCTCGGTGGAGGCGAAAGTGCCGGCGAGCACCGGTGCCAGCTGGGCCGGGACGCGGCGGATCCGGCCGTGGCCGTGGTTGGTGCGATGGTCGCAGCTCCACCACTCCCAGCGGCCGCGGGTGGTCGGCAGCAGGACGAACACACAGTCGGCGAGTTCGGCCGCGGCGACCTCGGCGATCACCTTCGCCGTCCCGTGCCGTCCGCGTGCGGAGGCGAGCCTGGGCGCCGAAGCGGCGAGGAAACCGTCCACCCGCGGGCCGTCGGCCGCGACCGCGGAGGTCACCGTCCACGCGTGCCAGCCGCCGGGCAGTGTGCGGATCCGCGCGGGGAACCGGCGGCCGGTGTGTTCGACATGCCCGACGTCGGGGCCTTCCGCGGTCAGCACCGGGCGGCCGCCGCCGAACAGCTCACGGGCGGCGGGATTCGACCAGCGCAGCGCGCCGCCGACGTCCTGCACGAGCACCGCGTCACGAACGTCTTCCAGCAGCTCGCGCCAGAACCTCCCGGATTCGGGCAGCGCGCCCTCGCTCGTCGTTGCCGACGACTCCGAGGGGAGCGACGTCGAGGCCGGGGCGGGCCGTGACACCATTCCCGGACCTCCTCCTGCCTTGCGGGTAGCGCAGTGTGAGCGGGCGGACTGGCTCGAAGTGTAGGTCGAATCATGGCACGCTGATGCGACGACCATGGCTTGGCATGCGTGGTGGAGAGGGTCGACACAGATGACACAGCACTCCCAAAGGGACCGGCTCCCCGTGGAAGGTGGTGGCGGCCAGGTGGACGAAGCGGCCCTGGAACGCCTGCTCGCGGCGGCTCGTGACCTCGGGGACGGCAACTTCCGGCGGCGGCTCGTGGCGCACGGAGACGGGCTCGCGGCCCAGCTCGCGGGCGCCTTCAACGACATCGCCGAACGGAACCAGCGACTGGTGACCGAACTCCTGCGCGTCCGCGAGGCGGTCGGCAAGGAAGGCAGGCTGACCGAGCGCGTCGCCGCCGAGATCGGTCCCGGCGGCTGGGCGACCGCGGTCGACGTCGTCAACGGGCTGATCGAGGACGTGAGCAGGCCCACGGCCGAGCTCAACCGGGTCCTCGGGGCGGTCGCGGAGGGCGATCTGTCCGAGCCGATGCCCCTAGAGGTCGGCGGGCGGCCGCTGCAGGGCCAGTTCGCCGAAGTCGCGAAGACGGTCAACGGCCTGATCAAGCAGCTTTCGCGGTTCGCGACCGAGGTCACCAGAGTGGCCCGCGAGATCGCCACCGAAGGACGGCTCGGCGGTCAAGCCGAGGTCCCCGGGGTGGCGGGCACCTGGCGTGATCTCACCGACAACGTCAACGTGATGGCGAGCAACCTGACCGACCAGGTCCGCAACATCGCCCAGGTCACCACCGCGGTGGCGCGGGGCGACCTGACGCAGAAGATCAACGTCGACGCGCGCGGCGAGATCCTCGAGCTCAAGAACACCGTCAACATCATGGTCGACCAGCTCTCGGCCTTCGCCGACGAAGTGACCCGGGTGTCGCGCGAGGTGGGTAGCGAAGGCCGTCTCGGCGGCCAGGCGCAGGTCCCCGGCGCGGCGGGCACGTGGCGCGACCTCACCGACTCGGTGAACCTGATGGCGGACAACCTGACCGACCAGGTCCGCAACATCGCCCAGGTGGCCACCGCGGTGGCGCAGGGCGATCTCTCGCAGAAGATCAACGTCGACGCCAAGGGCGAGATCCTCGAACTCAAGAACACGCTGAACACCATGGTCGACCAGCTGTCGTCGTTCGCGGACGAGGTCACGCGGGTGGCGCGCGAGGTCGGCAGCGAAGGCCGTCTCGGCGGTCAGGCGACCGTGCCGGGCGTGGCGGGCACGTGGCGCGGGCTCACCGACTCGGTGAACCAGATGGCGGACAACCTGACCGACCAGGTCCGCAACATCGCCCAGGTCACAACGGCGGTGGCGAAGGGCGACCTGACGCAGAAGATCACGGTCGACGCGCGCGGCGAGATCCTCGAACTGAAGACGACCGTCAACACGATGGTCGACCAGCTCTCGTCGTTCGCCGACGAGGTCACCCGGGTGGCGCGCGAGGTCGGCACGGAAGGTCAGCTCGGCGGGCAGGCGCAGGTGCCCGGGGTCGCCGGTACTTGGCGCGACCTCACCGGGTCGGTCAACTTCATGGCGAACAACCTCACCGCGCAGGTCCGGAACATCGCCCAGGTGGCGACGGCGGTGGCGAAGGGCGACCTGTCCCAGAAGATCGCCGTCGACGCCAAGGGCGAGATCCTCGAACTCAAGAACACGCTGAACACCATGGTGGATCAGCTGTCGGCGTTCGCCGACGAGGTCACCCGCGTCGCCCGCGAGGTCGGCAGCGACGGGCGGCTCGGCGGCCAGGCGCAGGTGCCCGGCGTGGCCGGGACCTGGAAGGACCTCACCGACAACGTCAACTTCATGGCGAAGAACCTGACCGACCAGGTCCGCAACATCGCCCAGGTCACCACCGCCGTCGCGAAGGGCGACCTGACGCAGAAGATCATCGTCGACGCGCGCGGCGAGATCCTGGAGCTCAAGAACACCGTCAACATCATGGTCGACCAGCTCTCGGCCTTCGCCGACGAAGTCACGCGGGTGTCCCGCGAGGTCGGCACCGAAGGCAAGCTCGGCGGACAGGCGCAGGTGCGCGGCGTCGCCGGGACCTGGAAGGACCTCACCGACAACGTCAACGTCATGGCCACCAACCTCACCGACCAGGTGCGGAGCATCGCGACGGTGACGACGGCGGTGGCGAACGGCGACCTGTCGAAGAAGATCTCGATCGACGCGCAGGGCGAGGTCGCCGTGCTCGCCGAGACGATCAACAGCATGGTCGAGACGCTGCGCGCGTTCGCCGACGAGGTCACCCGCGTCGCCCGCGAGGTGGGTACGGAAGGCATCCTCGGCGGCCAGGCCCGCGTGCCGAACGTGGCGGGCACGTGGAAGGCGTTGACGGACAACGTGAACGTCATGGCCGACAACCTGACCGGCCAGGTCCGCAGCATCGCGACGGTGACCACCGCGGTGGCACAGGGCGATCTGTCGAAGAAGATCGACATCGACGCGCGCGGCGAGATCCTCGAACTCAAGACCACCATCAACACGATGGTCGACCAGCTGTCGGCCTTCGCCTCCGAAGTCACCCGTGTCGCCCGCGAGGTCGGCACGGACGGCACGCTCGGCGGCCAGGCGGAGGTGCCAGGGGTCGCGGGCACGTGGTCGCGGCTGACCGAAAGCGTGAACCAGCTGGCCGGGAACCTGACCACCCAGGTGCGGGCGATCGCCCAGGTGGCCACCGCGGTGACCGCCGGCGACCTGACCCGGCACATCACCGTCGACGCGTCCGGGGAGGTGGCCGAACTCAAGGACAACATCAACCAGATGATCGCGAACCTGAAGGAGACCACCCGGGCGAACCGCGAACAGGACTGGCTCAAGACCAACCTGGCCAGGCTTTCCGCGCTCATGCAGGGGCACCGCGATCTCGCGTCGGTGGCGTCGCTGATCCTGTCCGAGCTGACCCCGCTGGTGTCCGCGCAGCAGGGCGCGTTCTTCCTCGCCCGCGAAGACGAGCAGGAAGAGGTGGTCCTGGAGAGCATCGCCACCTACGGGCTGGCGAAATCCCAGACGGGCCTGCGGTTCTCCCCCGGCGAGTCGCTCATCGGGCAGGCCGCCGTCGACCGCCGCACGATCCTGGTCCACGAGGCCCCGCCGGAGTACGCGCTCATCTCGTCGGGGCTGGGTTCGGCCGCGCCGGTCAACGTGATCGTGCTGCCGGTGCTGTTCCAGGGCGAGGTGCTCGGCGTGCTGGAACTGGCGACCATCAACGCCTTCAGCACCGTCCACATCGACCTGCTGGAGCAGCTGAAGGAGACCATCGCGGTCAACGTCAGCACCATCCAGTCCAACTCGCGCACCGAGGCGCTGCTGACCGAATCCCAGCGCCTGGCGCAGGAACTGCGCGCGCGGTCCGAGCAGTTGCAGGCACAGCAACGGGAACTGCGCCGCTCCAACACGGATCTCGCGGAGAAGGCGGCGCTGCTGGCCCAGCAGAACCGCGACATCGAGGTCAAGAACAGCGAGATCGAGCAGGCCCGGCAGGAACTCGAAGAGCGGGCCGGGCAGCTGACCATGGCGTCGCAGTACAAATCCGAGTTCATGGCGAACATGTCGCACGAACTGCGGACCCCGCTCAACAGCGCGCTGATCCTCGCGAAACTGCTCTCGGAGAACCCGGACGGGAACCTGTCGGAGAAACAGATCCAGTTCGCGCGGACGATCTACTCGGCGGGCAGCGACCTGCAACAGCTGATCAACGACATCCTCGACATGGCCAAGGTCGAGGCCGGGCATCTGGACCTGCAGATGTCCGACGTCACGCTGCCCGAACTGGTCGAGTACGTCGAATCGATCTGCCGTCCGCTCACTTCGGACAAGGGCCTGGAGTTCGCCGTCCTGATCGACCCGCCGGTGCCGTCGTCGATCCACACCGACGAACACCGGTTGCAGCAGGTGCTGCGGAACCTGCTGTCCAACGCGGCGAAGTTCACCGACGAGGGCGGCGTGCGCCTGCACATCCGGATGGCCGACCCGGGCGAGGTCGAAGCCGACTCGCTCCGCCAGGCCCCCGGCGTCCTCGCGTTCGCCGTCGAAGACACGGGAATCGGCATCGCCCCGGACAAACTCGCGATCATCTTCGACGCGTTCCGCCAGGCCGACGGCACCACCAGCCGCAAGTACGGCGGCACCGGATTGGGTCTGTCGATCAGCCAGCAGCTGACGGAACTGCTCGGCGGCGAACTGCGCGTCCGCAGCGAACCCGGCAAGGGCAGCACGTTCACCCTGTACCTGCCGGTGAGCGCCTCGAACCTGGTCGTCCCGACCACACAGGCGAGCGGTGTCCCGCTGATCATGGCCGTGCCGCAGGCGATCCCCGTGAGCCCGTCGCTGCGGTTCCACGGCGAGAAGATCCTGATCGTCGACGACGACCTCCGGAACGTCTTCGCGCTGGCGGCCGTGCTGGAGCGCAACGGCCTGGAGGTCATTTACGCCGAGACCGGCGTCGCCGGCATCCGGGCACTGGAACGGCACGAGGACACCGCGCTCGTCCTGATGGACGTGATGATGCCCGAACTGGACGGCAACGCCACCATCACCGCCATCCGCGCCGAGGCCGCGCACGAAGACCTGCCCGTGATCGCCGTCACGGCGAAAGCGACCGCGGAGGACAAGGCGCGCACCCTGGCTTCGGGAGCGGACGACTACGTCACCAAACCCGTCGACACCGACAAGCTGCTGGACCTGATCGCCGCCCACCTCGAAGCGGACGCCGCCTCCAGCGGCCTCTCGCAGGCCGTGGCGCCGTCGGACTCCTCGGACGTCGGCGCGGACTGAGCCTTCGGTCCAGGTGGTGGGGGGGGGGGGGTTGTGTGGGGTTGGAACGGAAAACAAGAAACCCCCCCCCCCCCCCCCAACCCCCCCCCCCCCAGAAAAACCCCCCCACCGCGCGGCCC
>NZ_JBIUAQ010000050.1:0-56650 GCF_044547565.1 Amycolatopsis sp. NPDC052450
AACACACTCGCCGCACTCTTCCCCGACCGACTACCACTCCACTAGAATCAAAGAAGAAGTCATCCGTGGCTTACACGGAAATCATGACAGGGCCGGCGGATGTCGTGAAGGCTCTCCAGACCTTCACCATGCATCTTCGACGCGAGATCCACTCCGATCGGTGAAGCGCGATCGGACAACCTGGCGACGGACGTCCTTTCATGCCGCCATGAGGACCTTCGAGCAGATGGCTGTACCGGCCCACGTTGCCGGTCGCCCCGGCAGTCGGGCTCACCACCTCAGCCGAGGAAGTGTCACTAGTTTGAGACTGATCATGGTGACGTCATCGTGAGACAACGGAGAAATGCTTTTCGAGACACAGGGGTTCGAACGCACCTCGGTCGCGCAGATCGCAGGCGCCGCCGGCCTGAAGGAGCGCTCCTTCTATCGCTACTTCCCCGACAAGCGGGAAGTCCTCTTCGCCGGCAACGAACTCGAGGCCCACCTCGTCGCCCAGGTCGAGGCAGCGGACCCGGACCTCACCCTGATCGAGGCGCTGCTGACCGCGCTGGGAACCGCCGAGGAGATCTTCCGCCCGCGCGAGTTCCTGCTGCGCAGGGGAAGAGTGATCGCCGCCAACCCGGCACTGGCCGAGCGCGATCTGATCAAGCTCGCCGACATCGCCGACGCGCTGGTACCGGCACTCGAGCGCCGCGGCGTCGATCCCGGCAAAGCACGCTTCATCATCGATGTGGTGCTGGCGATCCACCGGCGCGCCATGCCTCGCTGGCTCGCCGAGCCGGATACCACCCTCTCCCAGCTCATGGCCCAGGCCGCCGCCGAACTGCGCGAGACGATCACGCTGCCAGCTCCGGCGGCCGGCTGAGCAAGATCGGCCAGGTTTCCCCCATCGGCGATCAAGCCCAGGCAGACGTTGCGGCTGAGGCCGGGCGCATGCGCCGCTAAACACCCTCTCATGTCGCGCGCTCATGCGATGAACGGACGCACCAAAGTCCTGCGCCTGGCATGCCGCTCTTTCCCCAGTGGTGCATGGTCTACCGTTCCGCCATGTTCGATCGCATCCGCAAGAACGCCCGCGCCGCCGCACTCCTGGCGGACGTGTTCGACTTCGACATCGCCCGGCTCGACCCGGTCGAACCGGTGCGGTTGGCTTCGGATGGCAAGTTACGCGCGGTCGCCGGCGACGCCTCGGGCGGCACGTTCTTCGTATGCGACGAAGGACCCGTGCTCTACGCCGACTCCGAAGGTGCCGCCGCGATCGTCGCCGCCGACCTGGACGCCGTGATTCGCCTGGTCGTCGGTGTGCCGACCTGGCAGGACGTCGCGCCGAACGCACCTGACATCAACGCGATGCGCGCCTCCTTCGAATCTTCCTACGCCGAGATGAAGGCGGACGAGCCGCGGATCGAACAGCTCCGCTCCGAGGTCACCGCGGAGCTGAAACTCGACCTGGTCGCCGTCGACGAGCTGTTGGCGTCGCTGAGCAGGTGCCTGACAGAACTGTCGCCCAACTACGTGTTGCTCAACGAAGACGGCTACGAATACGACCCCATGTGACACCTGCTCCTCGCCCATGCACTTCGAGTCACACGGGTGCGGTGGGCTACGGAGCCTCAGCACTGTGCTCTCATGCCGATGAGAGCATCTCTGCCACTTCAGCCTATTTTTGTCGACCCGATGACGACCGAACTGGGCAAGGGGCCTACGTCAGGTCAATGCTCGTGTGTGACCTCAACGAGACGAACACGTAGACGACGTGGTTCCTGGCGCTGCGAGACATGCGGACCGCGAAGGGCCGTGACGAATGCGCGCGTCGGTCCTCTTGATCCACCGAACTCCGGGTCCGAGGCTAGCGCGGCAGCCAGTTCCTCTTTGCGGGCTTCCAGGGCAGTGGCGCAGTCATCGGCTTGCAGCCGGACCAGGTCGTTGGCTTTCTGCCATCCACCCGCGAGATGGCCGCGGCTCCGGCTTACCGGCCCTCGAGCGGCGGTTGAAGCTCGTGAGTGTTCCAGGTGGTTGGAACCGCCCGGAACACTCACGAGTCAGTCAGGGGTCACACGCGGCAGGGGTTTCCGCCGGGGTGGCCCGCGGTGGCTTCGACGTTGGCCTTGGCCTCGCCGATCACCACGTCGGTGAGCAGGGTGTCCAACACGACCGCTTGCTGGGTCACGCTTGTCGCGGTCGTCACGGTGCTGTTGAGCCGCAGCGAGCCGACCACCAGCGGGATCGTCAGTGGCGCACTGCCCACCGTCACCGAAAGCCCGTTGATCTTCAGGCTGGCGATGCTCGACGAACCGGCCAGCGACGGCACCAGCCCACCCGGTCCGACGACACAGGTCGCCGTCGCCGTGGACCTGATCACGCCCAGTTCGATCGTCACCAACGGGAGGACCGCGCCGGCGGTGACCTTCGAGGACTCCACTCTCGCCTCCGCGAAGGCGCTGTCACCGGCAGCGGGTGGCGATGCGGCGAGACTGTCGGGTGTCTGGTCGGTCCTGGCGTCGAGCACGTTCAGCCGGACACCGACGATACCGGAGTTCAGGTTCACGTTCGCCAGGTTCTGATGATCGTCGACACACGGCACGTCCGGCGGGTTCGCCCTGGTCACAATCAACCCGGCCAGGTTGAGAACCGTTGCCTGGCAAGAGAAAACGCCGGTCCGATCCGAAGTCTGGATCCGCAGGTCGGACAGGATCGGGCTGGCCCCGCTGGGACTCGCCTTCATTGTCGCCCGTGCCTCGATGTAGCGCCCGGTCATGGTGAACTGGGCGCCATTGCCGACCGCCGCGAACGACTGGGCGGCCAGCCCGGCTTCGGTGTCCGAGGTACGCGCCTCGACGGTGATGCTCGTTCCCGCCGGGACACTGCCCTGCGGCTCGGTGTTCCAGGTGATCTTGCCCCACGTCTGGCCCGCGACGCCGCCATCCTGGACGACGGACCAGGTGCCCTGCGGCGCGGTGATCTCACCGAGGACGGACCCGGTCATGTCGCTGTAGTTGTACGGACCCGCGCCCGCACCGAGGTCGACGGTCAGGTCGACCGCGCCGACCGGGAACCCGCCACCGCCGATCGGCCCGGCGGTCGGGTCGATACGCTGGGCGTTGTTGGTGTTGAGGTTCGTGACCCACACCTTGCCGTTGCTGTCCACCGCGACGCCGGTCGGGCCGGCACCGCCGGGCAGCGCCACGTTGCCCACGAAAGTACCGTCGGTGCGGAGATGCCCGACCGTGGTCTGCGGCCCGAGTATCGAATGCGCGACCCACACGTTCCCGGCCTTGTCCGCGGCGACACCCTGTGCGTACTGGTTGCCGTGCGGGAAAGTACCGAGTACGGCGCCCGACGGCGACATCTTGACCACTGCGGAGCGGTCAACGGTGGAGTGCCAGATCTCGCCGGTGTTCGGGTCCATGCCGAGCCCGTAGTCACCGTGCGAGGTGCCGAGACAGGCACCGGCGCCGGTACCCGGTTCGTAGCGCAGCAGGTTGTTGCCGAAGCGCGCGGACCACAGCGTGCCTGCCTTGTCGATCAGCCCACCGTACCCGCCGCAGCCGAAGTTGATCTGGGAACCCGCCACAGGAGCCCCGGACGTTCCCATCAGCTTTTCGTGATCGTTGTCGGCGCCGCCGGTCCACAGGTCGTTGTTGGCGTCGACGGCGACCGTCCTGGTATTCGTGCCGGTGACACGGGTGTAGTTGATAATGCATTCGTCGGCCGCCGTGCTGACGCCGCCATTGTCGTTGGCACCACCGGCGTTGGTCCATGGCCGGATGTCGCCGAGACCACGGGTGGTGGCGTACAAGCCGTCCAGGTCCCGGTCTTCACAGGTATTGTACCCGAATGGACCCTTGAGATAGTCGCCGACCGGATTCGGCGTGCCGTCGGCATTGCTGCGCGTGCCGCCCTGAATCACGCCGATCCTGGTCACGGAGCCTTTCTCGCCGGTGTTTTCATCGCGGTTCGACAACCAGGTATTGCCGAATTTGTCGACCGTCGTGCGGGAGGGGTTGTGCCCGCGGCCGCTGGGCGCCGATGTCCATTCCCCGACGACCGCGCCGGTGTTGACGTCGATGCGGACCATGGTTCCCCTGGCCGAAGCCGCGACATTGACGTACGGGAAGAACACCGTCGACCTGTTGAGCTGCAGCTGGTTGTTGTTGGGTGCGTCGTGATTGACGTCCTGCAGGACCCCGTTGTCGAAATCGGCGTCCGTCGTATAGAGGACGTTCTTTCCCGCGACCGGCGCGGCCGCGGCGATACCGGGCAGCTGCGTCACCACAAGCGCGGCGGTCAGCGCTAGAACGTTGACCGCGCGGACAGATCTTCGAGATCGTTTGCGCATCGCTAAGTCCCTCCCGAACAATACAGGCGCCCACGTCATCGTGGATGCCTATCGGAAGTCGCGGGACGCATCTGGCATGTTACCCGATACGATCTACGAACATTTCTTTCGAAATAGGGCAAATGCACAAACCCGGTCAACCAAATGGCATTCGGGTGACGCACTACGGCAAACTGATGAAGGGACTCGTGAGTGTTACCGACGGTTCAAACCGTCGGTAACACTCACGACCGCTTGAAGGCACACCCTTCGGTGGACGGAATCCCGCCCGCGCGGGGTTCGGCTCGGTCGCGGTACGCAGTGCGCGAGCGACGGCCTTGTGCTGGGCTTCCGCGATGTGGTGCGGGTCGCGGCCGTGCAGCACGCGGACGTGCGAAGCGATCCGCACGTGGAATGACAGCGAGTCGAAGACATGGCGCGTCAGGACGAACAGGTAATTCCCGCACGGCTGCCGACAATACCTGCGCATGCTGGCGCAGCACGTACCGCGGCAAACCCTCACCCTGGCTCAGCGCAACGGGATCAGCTTCGCCGAACAACCCTTCGTCTGACAACGAGTCGCCTTCCTGCTGACGTGCGAATGGCGACCCGGCTAAGCGGCTACCGGCGAAACTCTTGTCCGCCCGCGGCCAGCGGGCGTGCGCGCCATACCACGCCGAGTGCAGGGTCGCCGGTGGGACTTGACTCGATCCTTTCCACTGTGAAGCCCTCACGCTCGTAGAACGCGCCGGCGCGCTCGTTGCCCACGAAATGTTCTATATACAGCCGCTCAGCGTCAGCAGGCAACTGTCCGATGAGGACATCGAGCAGCCGCGGGCCCAGCCTGCGGCCACGATGTCGAGGGTGGAGGTAGAGCTTGTAGACGACGTGGTTAGCCCCTCTGCGGCCGCGCTGCCCGACGCCGACGACCTGCCCGTCGGTTTCTTCGATGACCACCAGACCTCCGGCCACCGCTGCGTCGACGTGCGTCTTGTTCCACCACCTGCGGACCTGCTCATCCGCCGCAGCAGTGCCGATCAGCGGGGCGTAGTGCGGTCGAATGTGCGCCTCACCGAATCGGCAGATTGCCACCACATCGCCCTGCCTGGCATCTCCCGACCGGTTCGACGCTCGACGCCATCGCATCCTCCGCAACGAACACATGCTCTCGCACCGGCCAGATTACGACAGCGCAGCCCCGCGCTGCCCAAAGACCCAGTCGCTAACAGGCATCACGACGGAGGAAGCGCGCGTAGCCGGTTCACGACGAGGATGGCCTCGGTACGCCTCAATCGTCGACCTTGCACTCCGCCAACCGGCGTACACGAACGCGCGCTCATGCCGCCGAGCGGGCGTCTCGACAGACGTCCGCTTCTGCCGATGAGCGGGCGTTGGCGATTCGAGCGGAGAACTTTCGGTCGTCGGATGCTTGGGGCCGAAGGCCGCTCGCGGCGGGCTCATGCGCTGGTCTGCGTTCGGCCTCCTCGCAGGCAGTCGCGTGATCTGTGTCTCCGGATGGAGAGTCAGGTATGCGTCCCGGACGCTGGTCTGCTCGCTAAAATCAGGTGATCACTTTGGGGGTGATCGCGTGTTCGAGCGCTATCTGGCCGGCTACCGCTATTTCGCGTTGTTCGAATCCCAACGCGCCATGTCGGATGTCGGTAACGCCAAGGACCTCTACCGCAGCATCGGCTCTCACGACGAGCAGAGTATCTCGGCCACGGCGTGTGGACGCGAAGCGATGGCCTGTCGAGAACCGGCGACCGGGACTCCTACGAGGACTATCGCGAGGTGAGTGCCGCAGAGTTGGAGTGGCTCAGGCAAGTGGCCGACGACCGTGGGCCTGTGAAGCACGAGCGGCGGGACGGGTTCGAAGGCGGCGGTTTCGCGGTGTTCCGGTACGAGGCCGACATGATCGACCTGCGCTCCGCGTACGCCGTGGTCGACGAGTTGCTGCCGGAACACCGTTACGCGTTGTCGCTGGCGCCCTTCGAACGGGACAGCCTTGCGGGCATCGTCGCTCTGCTGGCGGCACGGCGGCGAGCCGAACAGGTGGAGGGCCACTACCACTTCGCGGAGTTCGAGCGGCTGGACGACGTCGCGGACCTCGACCGCGCGCACGCGCTGATCCGCTGCCCCTCAAGCGGCCACGGCGAATGGGAGACCTACCTGCAAGAGGGTGTGTGGGTGTTGGGCAAGGAGCCGCGGGACAGGGTCGTGCGGCCGGTGGGCCGCGACGATCTGGAACGGACCATCCGCGGACGGGAGACCGCCGAGGCCAGGTACTTCGACGTGTGGCACGGCCTCGCCACCAAGGGCGGGTACTACGTCCACGATCTGGTCCGCCGCACCGGATCGGCCGACGAGTCCCCCGACGACCTCGGCTGGCAGCACACCGATGTGCTCGGGCGGCTGGAGCCCGGCTGGTGGGTGGTGGAGTTCGGCGAGCGGCACTTCCGCACCGCACGCCACGTCGCTGCAATGATGGGGAGATCGCGCGCGTTCCGCGGCCGGGCCCACGACTACCAAGCAGTCTTCCGCAGTAAGAACGACGTCCACGATCTCGGCAACGTCCTCTTCCTGGCCAAGCGCCTGCCGAACCCGTATGAACTCGAATACGAGCTGTGGACACCGGACGGCTGGCAGCCGACCAGTAAACTGCTGGTTGAGTACACCATGCTCCCGATCTCCGAAGAGGAGTTCCAGCGGCTGGCAGCGTCCCACCCAGGCGACCCGAAGACCGAAGACCACAGCCCCTGAGCCAACGGAATTCCATATGAGGCGACCACGCTGCAACGCACTCTCATGTCGCTGACGGCGCGGTGTGCCTAGTGCGGCTTTCACGTTCAGACGGCCAACGGGCAGTGACCCGCGTTGGCCCTGCCGCCGCTCGCGCTTCTCGGAAGACCGTACGGAACGAAGCGCGGAATGTCGTACCCACGTCCTACGGTAGGCCGATGGACTGGAAGATCGAACTCATTCCCGTTCCGGTGACCGACGTCGACCGGGCCAAGGCGTTTTACGAGAAGGTCGGCTTCAACGCAGACCACGACCACAAAGTGCATGAAGGCCTGCGGTTCGTCCAGCTGACACCGCCCGGCTCGGCTTGCTCCATCGTGATCGGCGAAGGCCTCACAGACAAGACGCCTGGCACGCAGGAGATCCAGGTCGTGGTCGCGCACGCGGAGGTGGCGCGTAAGCAGTTGCTCGATGCCGGTGTCGACGCGAGCGAGGTGGACGTGCAGCCGTGGGGCAACTTCGTCTACTTCCGCGATCCTGACGGCAACAGCTGGTCGCTACAGGCCATCGAGTCACGCCCCAACGGCTGATCGACGGGCTTCATATCTCGGCTTTGCCCTACCAGCCCTGGCCATGCACTCACATGCCGGAAGGAAATCCACCCGTGACCACTTATCTGCTTGTACCCGGCGCCTGGCACGGCGGCTGGTGGTACGACCCCGTAGTCCCCGCTCTCAAGGAGGCCGGGCACACCGTCGTCGCGCTCACTCCCATGGGCCTGGATCCGGACGCAAACCCGCCACAACAGGTGATCACCCTGGACGACCACGTGCACCAGGCCATCCAGGCGCTACGGGCAGTTCCGGCGGAGGCGGAGGGCAAGCGCGATGCCGTCCTCGTCGGCCATAGCTACGGCGGAAGCATCATCAGCGGTGTCGCGGACGCCGAATCCGACCGAATCCGAGCACTGGTCTATCTGGACGCCCTGATCCCCGAAAACGGGGATTCGAGCTGGTCGATGACCAACGACGAGGAGCACACCTGGTACGTCGACGGGTCGGCCCGTACCGGAGCTTTCGTTGATCCCTTGCCGTTTTTCGATAAGCGGGCACGCCCGCACCCGCTGGCCACACTGATGCAAGCCTCAAAACTCACGGGGGCATGGCGCGGCGTACCCGTCAAGCACTATGTCGAAGCAACAGGCTGGCCCGGCGCATCCCCGCTCGCGGCGATGACGGCGAAAGCACGCGCCGACGAACAGTTCACTGTGCATGCCTGGGACACCGGACACAACTTCATGCACAACGCTTCGGAGCTCGTCCTGAAGCTCATCGTCGACCTCTAACCGGGGACCCTTCGCGCAGGTGCCGCGACCTCGGTGCAGACACGCTGGATGCGTTACCGAGGCTTGCTGGGATCGGACGGCCGGCCGATCCCAGCAAAGCCGGTGTCCCGCCGACCAAGTGCCACCGAACGTCCTCTCATGCCGCGATGAGAACCCGTGGCGCCTAAGCGGGGCCGAGGGCGGCGATCTCCACGCCGAAGACGCGTTCGAGCACCTCGGTGAGGATCAGGGTGATGGTGAACTTGCTCTGCCCCTCGTCCTCGGTCCACAGGCGGAATTCCACCTCGATGTGGCGTATTCCGTCCACCACTCGTTCGGTGGCCGGGACGTCGGGGTCGTGCAGCGCCTTCGCGGGGGGCCACACCAGTTTGTGCCCGTATTCCCGTACCGCCGCGGCGATTTCGTCCGCGCTGAACCGGCGGCCCTGGGTCAGGTTCTGCAATGCGGTGTAGTCGCCATCGGCGAGGAGGGTAACGGTTCCCTGTACGGCGTTCACGGCTTCGGGCGGGATCATTCGTCTTCCTTCTCAGGGGATGAAGATGTTGTTGACCAGCAGGGTGTAGCGACCCGACTCATCCTGGAAAACGTCGAGCTGGAGGACCAGATCGGTGGGCCCGTTCGCCGTCCGGAGAAAGGTGTCCACCCGGAACCAGGGCCGTTCCTTGGCCGCGTCGTAGAAATCCGTCGACGACATTTGCTCGGCTTTCGACGGCAGCACGAATTCCGCGTCGTAGTCGTCAAGGGCGGCCCGCATCTGCGCGGCGGACATCCGCAGCCCGCCCGTCCAGCGCTCCAGCCCGGCGGTATCACCGGAGACCAGCATGGACACGGCCTGGTACACCAGGTCCTCGACCTCCCGCCGCGCGGTGTCCTCCATCCGCCGTCCTTCCATCGTCGCCGTGTGCCTTCGGCGAGCGTATCGCCCGGCGCGCTCACCGCCGGGTACCCGGTATTCGCGTGGGTGTGTCCAGGGTGACGCCGAGTTGCCCCATGAAGTAGAGGTCCGCCCGCGCGATCTCGGCGGCGGCCTCGGCCGGGGACTTGCCCGCCGCGAGCAGCGCGCGGTAGGCGACGTCACGCTCGGCGCCATAGGTGCCACGGCCTTCCTTGGGCACCTGCACGGCGGTCGCCCGGCCGTGTTCCGTGGAATCCGGGCCTTCCCGGCGGCTGGACGGGCTTTCCAGCGCGATCGACGGGGCGTCGTTCCGGTTGTATCCGGGCAGGTCGCGGACCGCTGCGTCCTGGATGATGTGATGCCCGTCCTGCGGGATACCGGCCAGGTCGCGCTGGTGGTCCCGGTAGGTCGGCGCCCACGGGCAGGTCTGGCCACGGCTCGGGGTGAGCGCGAGCGCGTCGGTCCATTGCAGCGGGTTGGGCACGTAACCGTGCGGATTGGGCCCACCCAGCAGGCCCAGCGGATCGGGTGAGGTGTATCTGCCCTGTTCGGGGTCGTAGTAACGCAGGACGTTGTAGTGCAGCCCGGTCTCGACGTCCTCGTACTGCCCGGGAAACCGGAGCGGGGTGTGGGCAGTGGACGTGACGCCGGCCAGTGCGCGGCCCCAGATGGTGCTCTGCCGGCGCCAGGCGATCTCGCCGTTGGCGTCCAGCAGTTCGGTCGGGGCGCCGACCAGGTCGGTGACGATGCTGTAGAAGCGTTCGTCGACCCACTCTTGGGAACCGGCGCCGAGAGTCGAGCGCTCGGACTGGGTGATCGGGATGTCCGTGCCGGGCTGGTAGTCCCAGTGGGTCACCCGCACGGCGGGCTCGCCCGCGCGCGAGGTCGCCTGCTCGGCGAGGCTGGTGCCGTCCCAGTTGAAATCGGTGCGCTCCAGCACCTCCTGGCGGTCCTCGGACAGTTTCTCCTTGGCGATCCGCCTGCCCAGCGGGTCGTAGCGGTAGCGCCACATGGTGCCGTCCGGGGTCACCGCGGCGGTGAGCCGGTCCTCGGCGTTCCAGGCGTAGTGCCAGGTGGCGGGCTTGCCGGAGAGCTTTTTCCGCTGCCGCAGCAGGACCCGGCCCTGCCGGTCGTAGCGGCAAAGGGTCCGCGACGACTCCTCCTCGGCCGGGACTTCGGCCTCAGCGAGGGCACCGGACGCGTCGTAGGCGTAGCGCTCGCTCCGGCCGGGACCGCGTACGGCGGTGACCCGCCCGCCGGGGTCGAGGTCGAACTCCCTGGCACCGGCGAGCTGGTCGACGACCGACCGCAGGACGCCGTCCCCGCGGTAGGAGTACGAGCGCCGCTGCACCAGTCCCGGCCGCCCGCCGCTGGTGGTGACGGCCTGGGTGCGCAGCCGGTGCCCGGAGTCCCAGGTCTGCGTCATGGTCAGCCCGCCGGACCGGCGATCGGTCTCCCGCCCGGCCTGGTCGTAGCCGAAGTGCAGGGTGTGGCCCGCCGTGTGCAGCGCGCGCGGCGGGCCGGTCATCGCGTAGTCCCAGGTGGAGACCGCACCCGACGGGGTTTGCCGGGAGGTTCGCCGTCCGGCGGCATCGAAGGTGGACCGCAGGGTCCGGCCATTGACCGTCTCGCGCAGGACCCGGCCCATCGCGTCGTACTCGACGCTGAGTTCGGCATCGGCGTTGCGTGCCCAGGTCAGCCGTCCCTGCGCGTCGTAGCGAAGGCTGGTGCGCTCACCATCGGCGTCGCGTTCGACCACCCGGCCCAGCGGATCACGGGTGAAGCGGATCGTTTGCCCTTCGGCGTTGACGCGTTCGACGAGCCGGCCCGCGGCGTCGTAGCGGTAGTGGATCTCGGCACCGTTGAAGTCCTTCTCGTGGACCAGGTTGCCCTCGACGTCGTAGGTGTAGCGCCACACCAGGCCACGGCCGTCGGTGACGGCCACGAGACGCATTTCCGAGTCGTACTCGTAACGCAGGCTCGACCCATCCGGCCGGAGTTCGGTGGCCACGCGGTCGAAATGGGTCATCGTGGCGCGGCTGGTGGCGCCGAGCGCGTCGGTGTGCCCGACCTCGTTGCCTTCGCCGTCGTAGTCCCACCGCTCGGTGGTGCCGTCGGGTTCGGTGCGCCACAACGGCCGCCCCTCCACCGTCCACCCGAACCGGGTGGTCCCGCCCATCGGGTCGGTCACCGCCACCACGCGGCCGAGCAGGTCCCGCTCGTACCGGGTGGTCGCGCCGTCGTGCTCGATGGTCGCGATCGCGAGCCCGGCGGCGTTGGTGACGATGCGGCGCGCGGCGCCGGCGGCATCGGTGATGGTGCTCAGATTGCCGCGCTCGTCGCGGGTGTAGCTCTCGCGTGCACCAGTGGGATCGATCGCTTCGACGAGGTTGCCGCGGGTGTCGAACCGCTGCTCCCACACGGCTCCTTCGGCGTCGACCAACCGGATGGCGTTGCCGTGCTCGTCGTACGTCGCGCTCTGGCGGGCACCGTCAGGACGTTCGACCGTGACGACGTTGCCGCGCGCGTCGTACTCCCAGCGCATGGTGTTGCCCAGCGCGTCGGTGCGGGAGAGCAGTTGGTGGTAGTGGTTCCATTCGGACAGCACGACGCCGCCCAGCGGCGTGACCTCGCGCACGACCTGTGCGCGTTCGTTGCGATGGTATTCCCAGCGCTGGCCCAGAGAATCGGTGTAGACGGTGATTCGGTCGCCGTCGTCGTAGGCCCAGTTGCCCGCGATCGCGCCACCGGAACCACTGGCCGACACGACGCGGCCCCGCTCGTCGTAGGTGTAGCCGTACCACTGGCCGTTGCGGTCTTCCCAGCGCACGATCCGGCCGTCGGCGTCGTAGTCGAAGCGCATCGGCAGGTCCGAGGAATTGATGACCTCGGTCAGCTGCCGCCGCTCGTTGTACCGGTACCGGACCAGCGTCACGTCCGCCGCGCGCAGTTCGGTGACCAGACCGGCATCGGTGCCGACGTGGACGCGGTACCCGCCGGAGTGCCGGATGAGCTGGGGGAGACCCGCGTCGTCGTAGTCGATGTCGATCCGGTGCCCGTTGTGGTCACTGATCGAGGCGAGGCGTGCGACCGGTTCTGCCGGGGTGAACGTGGTGAAGGTGCCGGGTGTGGTCTCGATCCGCCAGCCCTCTGGCGACCAGGTGAGCGGCCAGCGCGGGCCCACCACCGGGAACACCGCGCTGCCGTCGTGCGCGGGCAGCGGGTAGATCAGCCGTTCACCGGTGGGCCCGGCGAAGTAGGCGCCGTCGTCCTCGAACTCGATCCGCTGGTCCAAAGTGGACGCCCAGGAGGCGCCGAACAGCCTGCCCGCCCGGTATTCCGAGTAGTGCATCCGCTCGACGGTCAGCGGGAGCGCGCCGGGCAGCGAAACGTCGACCTCACCCAGGTACATCTGCCCGGTGGCGACGTCGACGGGCTCGCCGGATCCCGGCACGCACTGCCGCTCCCTGGACGCGGTGTTCGGATCGGAGCTGTTGCCCTTGACCGAGGGATCGTTGCTGCCCGGCTTGCCACCGTCCGGCGTGCCGGTGCCGCCGCCATCGGGGGTGCTGTCGGTGCCGGATGGGGTGGTGTCGGGGGAGTTGGGGGTGGTGTCGGGACTCTTGGATGCGTTGGGCTTGGCGGACGAGGGGGTGGTGCTGCTGCCCGGTGTACCGCCCTTGCGCAGCATTTTGGACAGTTTCTCGATGATCTCGCCGAGTTTGTCGATGATCTTGCGGATCTTCGGGGAGACGTTGCCGATGGTCTTGATCAGCTTGCGGATGAAGTCGCTGATCTTGTTGATCGTCTTGGCGATCGCGGTGGTCGCCTGCACCGCGATCACCGGAGTCGCGAACCCCAAAGTAGCAGCGGCCTCCAGCGCCCAGGTGATGAGCTTCCCGACCAACTCCGCCACCAAGTCTCGGACGAACTCCCGCACGGCCGCGACCACCGTGCCCATGATCATCACACCGGCGGAAATGCCATCGACGAGAGAAGCCGCGCCGGCCAACGCGTCCGCCTGCTCAGCAGCCGCACCCCGATACGCGTCGGCACCTTCACCCTGCCAGCCGGCGGTGCCGTTGTTCACCTCATTCGTCAGATCACCGGCGATCGCGTTCACCTCACCGGCCACATTCGCCCAGGTATCGGAGAACGACTGGATCACCGGTGGGTCACCGGCCAGCCAGTCCAGTGCCTCCTTCAACGGCTGCACATGCTCGATCAGCCACGACACCCCATACGACGCCAACGTGCCGATCGGATCCACCACCAGGGACAGGACCTCCAGCCCAACCCCGACCGCACCCAGACCCGCCTCAACCCACGAACCATCCGACACACCGTTAGCCAGATCGACCGCCGACTCCGCAATCCCGATCCCTGTCACACCCGTCGTCTGCGACTGCGCTTGCGCGACGAGTGGATTTCCGCCTGCCGTCATCGCCAGTCCCTCCCCTTGGCTTTCGAATCAACGAAAAACGGGCTCAGCCGGCTTCGGCTTTCTTGATCGCGTCGACGGTGTCGCCCTCGCGGTCCTGATACGTCTTGGCGGCGTCCCGGACTTTCGTCGCGATTTCGGTCAGCGACTCGGCGGCTGTTTTCAGGGCGTTGACGCCCATTTCCTCGAACGGTTGCAACAACATGGCGAAGGGTTGGCAAATAACCCCGTACGCGCTGTCGTTCATGGTCACCGTGTTCGCCGCTTCCACGGCGGTGCCCATCCGGTCGGCGAGCCCGTCCACTTTGCCCGTGTGCGTAGTGAGCTCGTCGGTGAGAACCTGATAACCCTCGGCCATGGTCGTCCCCTCCCCAAAGAATCGTCAGTCGCGTCGCAGGAACGACTGGTCGCTGAAGTCCTCGCCGTCGTCGTCCGATCCCGGTTTACGCCGCGGCGTCGGCTTCGGCGCGGAAGGAGACGTCGGCCGCGGCTCCTCTTCGTCGTGGTGGAACAGTTGCCGTTCCGGGTCGGGCGGTGGCTCGTCCTCCTCCGGCGGCGCCGGGAAGTTGTCCACGGCGGTCGCCACCAGATGCCGGGTCGTCTGGTCGTCGCCGACGGTCTCGGCGGTAATCTCGGCCAGCCGCTGCGGATACTTCGACTGGGCCTTCCGCATCGCGTTCAGTACGTTCGCCGCGATCTCATCCGGGCTCATTTTCAGCACCGCCTGAGTCATCTTGACGTCCGTGGGCAATCCGTTGTGACCTACCGTGACACTGACCGCGCCGGAAGCCACCGACTCGGTGATCGATATCTGCTCCACCTGCTCCTGCATGCGCTGATAGCGCTGCGCCTTCTGCTCCGCGTCACGCTCCCAGTCCGCCACCATGCGCTCGACATCGCTGAGTTCGGCCACCGGCCACCACCCCTCCCTCGGCACGCTTCCCCGTCACCACTGACGTTCTCGGACCGTCGCGGGTTCCGTCAACCCCGGTCAGCGAGGCACATCCGACGTGATCGAAGTGTTCGCGACAGCGACGGTGTTCACGCAGCTTCCACGAAGGACTGCGTTGCCGATGACCGAATTAGGCGACCGAGGACGACGGTGGACGGTGATGTTCTCGTCGCTGCGGCGTCTCGCCGTGCACGCCGGCGACTGTGACAACTTATCTGCGACCGGCGCGAATTTTACGGAATTAGTCCGGAAGGGGTCGCGGTGATGGTCGATCCTGACGACGCGCACCGTTTTCCGGTGCTATCGAGGGTTGCTCCGCCGGATTTCGTAGTGTGGGTCTCCAGCACCTCGAGCTCTACATGAAAACCCAGACCATCCACCCCTCGTCCCCCTGCGACACCACCCCGGCCGGGGCGGCGGCTCATTAACCCCGCGAATTCACGGCCCACATGCGCACGACCTCACCTCAGGCCGTACTCATTTCATTCGCTGCTGAATCCTGATTCTGGACGTGCAGTGCGGGGTTCGTCCGGCGCGACGCGCGGAAGCACAAAAGCCTGACTGGGCACGCCCCGGCTGCTGCACGCGCCGAAGACGGGAGGCCGTGGACGCCCATGCGCACCAGGATGCTGCGGTGCCGGTCGAAGCCGATCAGCGCTCCGCACGACGAAGTAGGCGATCCACTGCGGTACGCGCAGATCGAGTTCCTCGAGTACTTGCAGGTTGTCGTCCAAGGCGACCTCGCAGCGATCATGGGTGTCGAGCCCACCTGGAAGCTGCCGGGATAGGTGAGAACCGCGGCCGTGTGGCTGTCCGGTCGATGGTGGTCCAGCCACGCCACTGGAGGTAGGTGGTCAGCGGGCCACGGCCCCGTCGTCCGGGCGGTGGCAGGTCAGCACCGTGCAGTCGTCGATGCAGTGCATGATCACATCACCACGCGCCCGGCACGGCAACAGGCGGAGTGACAGACTCGCCAGCGAATGTCACCGGAAGGAATTTCTTTGTGTCCTGCTTCGGATTTGACGCTTGTCGTTCACGAGTGAGGTGGAATTCGTCAACAGTGGTTGCGCATAAATAAGTTTTCGCATTCTAATTTAATGCTCTCGTTAATATCATCACGTTCACTCCGTTGGAGTCTTTCCAACCTGCTGACGACTGCGAGAGTGAGTGATCTCACTGGAGGAGTCATTGCTTTCAGGTAGTAGCACTTCTTGGCTATCTTTTACGTGACCTGAATCGGATCCGTTGCGTTTATTCGGCCGCGATGATGGGAGTTCTAGCAGGAGCTTGGTTTCGGCACCCGCCGGTTTGGCCGGATGCGGATTCCATGCACTCCTGGTCGTCGGTCCGCCGGTCTCGACGCCGCTGGTAGATCACGACAGACCGGCGGTGTGCCCCAGGGCGTGATGGCCACCGACAGTGATATGCGGATTAGGGGGATCGAGAGTGCTTGCCAAGATGAGGGCCATCCTGCTCGCGCTGGCTGGAAGCGTGTGTGTGCTGGGCGCACTGACGCAGTTCGTCACCGTCGATCGCGCCCCATCGACAGTTGGCGAGACTGCGCAGACACAACCGTTGACTTCACAGGAGAAGTCCGTCCTGCACCGGGCTGAACAGGTTCTGCTGCAAGCATGCATGGCCGACAGCGGATACGCCTACGTCATGGTCGCGGAGGAACCGGCGTCCTTTCTCCGACGGTTCCCCTATGTGGTCGACGACCTATCCTGGGCGCGCGAACACGGGTTCGGCAACGACGTGCGCGACGAGGTTCGGCAGCGCGCGGCGCATGACCCGAACAAGCGCTACTTCGGCAATCTGTCGGCGGAGGACAAGGCGAAGGCGCTAGCCGCGGTCAATGGTGAACGCCCGGTGGGCCTGACCGCGACATCGCCCGCCGGAGTCGAGATAACCCGAAGCGATCGCGGTTGCACCTCCCAACTGGAGAAGAAGCTCTATGGCGAACTCCAGACCTGGTTCCGGGCCAAGACCGTCAGCGACGGACTCCACGTGCCTCGGCGCCAGCAGGTGTCCGTGGATCCGAGGTTCCAAGCAGCCCTAACGGAATGGGCCCGGTGCATGGCCGCCCGGGGCTACGCCTTCGCCGACCCTGCCCGTGTCCACGAGACGTTCCGGGTCCGGGGACCGGAGGAGATCTCGGCGGCGATCGCCGAGGCGACGTGCGCCCAGAGCACCGGTTTCGCCTCCGTCGCACGCGACCTCGACGCCCACTACGAGGCATTGCAAGGACAACTGTACGGGCGGGAGATAGCGGACCGCCTTCGTCTGGAACGTGCCGCACTGCCTTTGGCCCGTGCGGTGGTTGAAAGTCAATCCCGATGAATGCACCAGGAAAGGGAGAAACCGTGAGGAAGGCGATTTTTGTCGCGGCGGCCGTGATCGGCCTCAGTGTGGCGATGACACCGTGGGCGCAGGCCGAGAGCTCACCTGTCGGGTTTCAGTCCAGCGAGGATCGGGCGGTGGCCGCCGCCGACGGCCTGCTGCACGTCTGGGAGCACCCCTTCGGGGGAGGCAAGCACTGCGCGTGGGTCGGCAAGTCCAACAACTGGGACGAGTGCGGCATACGAAACAAGGGCTCCGACATGTGGAACAACGGCTACGCCGGCAACAATGACGACGTGTGGCTGCACTACAACGCCAACAACACGGGGGCCTACGTGTGCATCGGCCGAGGCACGTCGTGGAACAACCTCACCAGTATCAACCCGCCGCCGCCCGGCACGCAACGGATCACCTTCTGGGCCAACACCGGCTCCGGCTCCGGTCAGCCCATCGCAGACAACGTCGCGTCGCACGAGTGGGGAAACTGCTGACCCGACGGTGATCTGAATCCACGACGTCTCCCGGCCGCACAGCGACCGGGAGACGTAGCCGCCGTGCGAAAGGCGCGAGTCACTGCACGCGCTGAAGCGGGACCTGCCTCACGCCCTACGAGAGTGGGCGAGTACGCCTGGTGCACACGGCGGTCGAGAGCCTGTCGATCAGGGAAGGGCCATTTGACGCCGCGCTAGCGGTCAACACAGCCGGCATGTGGCCCGATCCGACCGCCCGGCTACGCGAACTCGCCCGGCGGGCGCGTCGCTCTGGTGTCCCAGCCCCATTGTCACGGAGCCACCGCGGCCGCTTCGGCGGCCGCCGAAGCGGAGCTGGAAAGCCAGCTTGCCGAGGCTGGGTTCGAGCGCCTCCGAACCGAGATGCTCGACCTCAACCCGCCGGTGGCGTGCGTCATCGGGCACGTGGCACTTGCCGATGGCGTCGAGCTCCCCGCTCGTCCAACAGCGCGGCCATGACTTCCGATCCGAGCACAGGCGTATGACGGCGACCTGCGGCGGTCTGTGAGGGCGGTCGGTGACCCGCTCGTCGTCCTCGGCCCGAAGGGCGCGGGCCCGATCATGCCCGCGCAGTTCGCCGAGTGGGTGGAGCGTTCGGGGATCAAGCTGATCCCTCGGTCTTGGCACCCGGTCAGTGAACGGCTGATGGTGGTCGAGGAGGACGCGACCTGGCCCGAGAGCGCGGAGCCCACCCGAGTGGCGACCGTTTTCCGTGCCTCTGGCGGGAAGGTGACGGCGGCGCTGCGGCTGCCGGATCTCAAGTCCGCCCTCGAGTTGGCCTACATCTGCCGTGAGATGGCGGCGTCCGAATGACGAGCGGCGGCCCTGGTCAGGTTCTGTTCCACTTCGTCCGGCATTGGGCGCGCCGGCCGGTGACGGCGGACGCCGGGGGTGAGCAGGGCAGGCTCGTGCTGGCCTGTGAGGCACTCTACGAGATCTTCGCCCAGTTGACCGCGGGCTGGAGCGGCAAGAAGCGCCGCGACTTCCAGCAGGCGATGACCGACCTGTTGGACCGCTCTTACGCAATGGGCGCATAAGCCACGCGGACGCACCGCTCAGCGTCGAGGAACGCCGCCGCACGGCCATGCAGTTCACGACTCCGCTGGAGTGGTTCGCGTGCGGTGTATCAAGCCAGTTCGTTGACCGTTTTGCCGTCCCCGTCCAGGATCTTGATGGTGGGCCGGTCGTTCTCGTCGACCTGGAGCACGATTCGCGGACGTCCTTGGGAATCGCACAACGCCAGCTGCGCGCCGAAGGTGGTGTGGCAGCCGAAGAGCGCGCGCGGTGTGGCACGGACGCTGGGTCCGGCGTCGGGATCCGGAATGCCGTTGATGGTCAAGCCCGCGCCGCCCACGCCGTCCTTCGCGGACAGGCTGAGGTTGATCCCGTCCACCGCGTGCGGATAGTCGAAGGCGATGCGGCCCCCGGAGGGGTGGACGAGCAGGCCGCCCTTTTCGTCGCCGGTCTCGTCGTTGAAGATCAGATAGGAGCCGTTCTCCGGTCCGGAGCGCCGCTCGGGCGGGTAGGTCTGGCCGTCGACGATCAGCGGCGGTTTGCGGCTGTCGAGCAGGAACCGCTGCCGCCCTCGCTTGTCTACCACGGTGAACGACGGGCGCACCTGGTGCTTGTCGTCCACCGTGGAGTCCACAGTGGATTCCACCGCGCTCGCGGTGCCACCGGCCAGCAATGCGCCACCGGCGGTCGCCGCCATCCCGAAAGCCGCCCGTCGCCCGAGATCCCCTGCCATGCCCCAGTCTCCTCAAGTCGGTTACCCGGACGCTAGCAAGGATCATCACTCGATGTGACAGATCGCCAGTACCTGTCACTCGCTTGGGCTATCTTCACCGGTCCTCGTGCGCCGCGGCGCGGGCCGCGCGCCGTCGAGACCGGCAGTACGCCCTCTCCCGATCGCCCAGTAGTCACCGGAATCGGCAGCGGGCCACAGCAGCCCAGGTCGCGGCCGCGGTGCCCACCGCGGAATGGAGCGACACCGAGCTCTTGCACGCGGTGCGCCACAGGCAGCCCGCCACGAGCGCGGACGCCTACGGCGTTCTTTACGTGCGGCATCGCGCGTCGGCGCACCATTTGGCCGGGCAGTTGGCCCGCTCGGAGCACGATGCCTACGACCTGGTCTCCGGGCCTTCCTCAGAGTGCTCGATCACCGAGCCGTTCCGCGACACCGCCCTCACCGGCCTGGAGCCCCTGCTCGCCGCGCGCGCGTTCGCCCGCGTAACCAGGAAGTCATCCCCACTCCCTGAACGCCATCGTGGCCGTCATCATGCAGGTCAGATGTCTGACCGGGGCGCGGGTACGAAGCGCGGCACCGTACGGGGTTCGCCCAGCTGTGGTTCTGTTCCGCTGTGTCGTCAGCTGTTTCTGAAGAGGCGAATTCCAAGCGGTCGGCGTCGACCGGTGCCGACGCAACGGACGGGAAACCAGTCGTCGTAGGGGACAGGGTGCCGCTGCTCGCTCGCGTTCAGACCGTCAGCACGCGGTGACCCGCGTCCTTTGCCCGACACCTGGAGGGTGGGTTCAAGCCACATCGCCACTTCTGCCAGTAGCCCACCAGGGGTGGCACCTCACACGTCGTGTGACAAGTCGGCAAGGGCCAAGTTCGCGGCCGTCGCGCCGTGGCATTCGGTGTCTTCTCGTCGGTCGAGGGACCTAATTCTGCCGGGCAGCTGAAATTCGGCCGCTATCTACTTGCTCCTGGCTTTATTAATAGCATCGATAATTTCAGTGACCTTCTTCAGTTCTCCCGCCGAATAGAGAAACGTGTCCTTATTCAGTTTATCGGCGAACATTGGCACGTTGACTACTGCGTCGGCACTAGCTCCGTTGTGCTTGATGACCACCTTGCCGGGGCTGAACACAGTCGGCTTGGTGTGCTGTACACCAGTGATGTTCTTGAGTGGGATAGTGTGCTTGTAGTCGTCCGGGATGATGCCCTTCTTGACCGCAATGCTGATGACCACCGACTGGCCAGTGAAGCGAAGCGAGCGGCGGCGAGACCGTACGTGCATTGGGGGCCTTTCGTATCGGGGATCGATGAGCTTAGGGCAAGCATGGGGAGTGCCGCTAGGGCGCTCCCCAAACAACTACTTGCCGTTAAGTCCCGGTAGCTCTTCATTTGTTTTGATCGGTCAGGTGGGGTTGGGCAGCGACATGCCGGGCAGGCTTTGGTTTTCCGGGACCACGCCGTCGACCAGGTAGGCGTCGACGACCTTGTCCACGGCCGGGTTGCCGTACCCGTAGACGCCGTGGTCACCTTCGCCGGTGACGGTCAGCAGCCGGGAGTTCTCGAACCCGGCGTGTGCCCTCCGGGCGCCCTCGATGGGCGTGGCCGGGTCGTTCACCGACTGGACCATCACCACCGGCGGAAAACCCTTGCCGTCCATTGTGGGCAGTGGACGGGGCTGCCCCTCCCAGAAGACGCAGTTCTGGAGGAACATCCAGAACCCGCCGGCCAGCAGCTTGCCCTGGTCGAGGAATTTCTGCGACCTGCGGATCACCGACTCCCGGTCGCCGGGCGTGGGGCTGTCGTTGCACCGGACGGCGGTCAGCACGGCGAGCAGGGCGTCATTCGGGTCCGGCTCGGCCGGTGCGGCGGCGATCGCCGCCCTGGCCTGTGCCTTGGCCTGCTCCGGCGCGTCGTCCCGGGTAAGCGTCCTGAGCTGGACCAGGAAGCCGGCCAGGGCCGGGAACGCCTGCTTGCTCTTGAGCAGGCCGAGAAAACGGCTGTCCAGGTCGACCGGGCCGACCTTCACGCCGTCGACCTCGACCGGATCGCGCGTCAGCGCGTACCGGACCTGCTCGAAGGTCTGCCGGACCTGTTCACCGGTGACACCGAGCCCGTACCGGTTGTCATGGGTAGCGGCCCACGGCAGGAAGTCCTGCCGCCAGCGGCGTTCGTAACCCATGGGCTGCATGTCGAACGACGCCGCCCAGGTCGAGGTGAAGTCGACCGACGAGTCCAGCACGAACCGGCCGACGCGGTCGGGGAACCGCTGGGCGTAGTGCGCGCCGAGCCAGGTGCCCGCCGAGTAGCCGATCCAGTTGATCTTCTCCCGGCCGAGCAGGACCCGCAGCAGATCCAGGTCCTTGGTGTTGTGGAAGGTGTCGACGAACCTGCCGAGTTCACCGGAGGCCTGCTCGCAGGTCTTCGTGGTCAGCTCCACCGTGTCCAGGAGGAGGTCCAGATTGCGCGGGTCGCGGTCGCGCGGGTCGTGAAAGGCACCTTGGCCCGCTCCGTCGCACGAGATGTTCGTGCTCCTGCCGGTGCCGCGGGTGTCGATGCCGATGATCTCCTGGTGTTCACGCAGCTTGGCCTGCTCGCGCAGCGAGGCGGGAAACGAGCGGCCCGGCCCACCGGGGCCGCCCGGGTTGGTCAGCACCGATGCCGTCGTCTCACCGGTGGACTTCAGCCTGCTGATCGCGATCGTCACGTCCTGCCGGTCGTCCGGGCGCTCCCAGTCGCGCGGGGACGCGAACGCCGCGCACTCAAGGACCTTCGCCGTCTCCGGTTTGTCCGGCACATCCTCGGCGGTGCACTGGCGCCACGCCAGGTCCTGTTCGGCGTAGCGCGCCGGAATGCCGGTCGTGTTCACCGTGCCGGGGTTCGCCAGCGCGGGGGTCATCCCCGCGAGCAGGCCACCCGCGACCACGGGAATCACCATGGCGAACCACAATTTCCTGTCCATAAACCGCCCCTAGGTTCAAAACAGCCCGATCGACTACATCGCGATGAACAGTTGAACCCCTGCCCCCGGGGCATACTCAAGGAACTCGGCAGAGAATTCCGCTCATAGTCCGCCTTGATCCCGGCACGGACCCCCGCTCGTTGGCCGACGGATGAGCGCGTCGAGCAGGGCGTCCGTCGACATCTCAGAGCGATGCTCGGCGCGCACACAATGTCAGAGCCGATGGCATCAACGCGATCCGGCAGTGTCACCCGAAGAAATGCCACGAGACTGAGACTGATCTTGATGAAACACCCTGAGACACGCGAACAAACTGCACGTCGCAGAATATCGACATGTCACACGCGGCGAGACCCTGCAGGCGGGTTGCAGGGTCCCAGAATCGATGACACTTTCCCAGGGATCGTGGCACTGAAATGGCACTAGTGCCACGAAAACTGGAATCTATCTCCTTTCAGGCGCGATCCTGGCGGCGGTGAGCCTGGTACCCGTGGCATCGGCACGGGCTCCGTTGGCCGCGGCGGACTGCCAGCACGGCTCTGCCCTCGAGCAGACACCTGGCCTGGCCTGACCCGATCCGTGTCGAACCGGGTGCAAGACGTAGTCGCCTGCGGCATGGTGGGAGGTGTGCGAACCCTTCTGGCCACACTCAGCGCCCTGCTCCTGGTCCCGGTGCTTGCCGGAACCGCCCATGCCTACGACAAGATCGCCGAGGCCGCGCCGGTGACGATGGTGGAGTCACCCAGCGGCGAAGGCGAGGTCCGTGCCCGGCTCGTCCTCGGCACGGTCGCCGCGGGCACCTCGCACAACCTGCGTAGTGAGATTGAGGTCGGCGACGGCCGAGTGGACGGCGCGGTGTCCGCCATCGCGATCGGGCACAAGATCACCTGCCAGCCGGTGGGCGGCACGACGCTGCCGAACACGGCGACCCAGCACGGGCAGATCTGGAGTGGACAGAACCTGCTGCACGGCGGTGGCAGGGTCACGCTCGTCGTGCGCATGTTGTTCAAGCCGGCCACCACGGGCAACTACGAGTGCCTGCTGCGGGCGTACGTCCTCAACGGGTACGCGGCCGGGCAGCCCGGTCAGCCTGGTCGCGAGACCGCCAAGTTGTACAGCGGCTTCATCGGGGACATCGACGGAGCCATCGGCCCCGAGGGCTTCGCGCAGACGTTCGGGTCCTCGCAGAACACCTTCCTCGGGATGGATGCGCCCGGCAAGCAGGTGAACCCGGTGGACTACACCCCATTGCCGGGAGCCACCAGGTTCCTCGCCACCGCCGATCTCTTCGCCACGAGCTGTTATGGCGATGGGGGCAACGCCTGCCCGGACGGCACCACCTATCCCGGCAAGGCCAACACCGCGATGGTGCGGTTCCGGACGGTCGCGACGCCGTCCTCAGCCGCGCCCGGCTGCGTCGCCCAGGCCACGCCCTCGGAAACCGCGGCGGTGAGCGGGAATCTGCACCACCTGCGGCTCCTCGGGCAGCTAACGGTGACGCAGCCGGCCAGCGGGTGCGGGACCTGGCGGATCAACGCCTTCGTGCAGGACAACGGCGGCACGCTGCCGTTCGTCATCCACGGCAACCCGTACTCGGTTACCTACGCCCGCCCGCCGGTCTGACTATCGGTTCATGGTCGGCACCAAGACAGTCCGACACGCTGGTCGCCGCATCGCCGGTTCGGCAAGCACTACCGGTTCAGCCGGGAGGACGTCGCGGAGATGGCGCGGGTGACGAAGAGCGAGGTGCGTCCGTATCGCGGTGGCATGCGTGCGGCGTGAGCGTCGGCCGCTCTGTTCGCTGGGGGAGTGGTTCCCACGCCTGCACGCCACTTTCCGTGACGGGCAGTTGAAGACGCCCCGAGGACCATCGCCATTGAACGACTGAAGCCCTGCCCCTCCGAGGAGGAGCAGGGCTTCTGGCCTGCGAAAACAGATGGTGCGCGATACTGGGATTGAACCAGTGACCTCTTCCGTGTCAGGGAAGCGCTCTCCCGCTGAGCTAATCGCGCGAGGTGGAGACGGGATTCGAACCCGTGTACACGGCTTTGCAGGCCGTTGCCTCGCCTCTCGGCCACTCCACCGTGTCAGGCCCGAGAAGGCCTTCCGAGCGGATGACGGGATTCGAACCCGCGACCCTCACCTTGGCAAGGTGATGCGCTACCAGCTGCGCTACATCCGCACATCCTCGGTCTGGATGGGAGGTCAGATCCTCGCGGTTCTGCCTCTCACCCCGTCGCCGTGGTGTGTGTGAACACTATCGAACCCCGAAATCGCCCCTGCAACCGGGGTGCCACTTGCTGTTCGCAAGCCCGTCATCAGGCCAGATCGTTGGGGATCAGGTGGGTCAGGGCGTCGTCGACGTCGACCCACAGGTGCTCGTTGCCCGGGAGCACGACGTCGTAGGTCCGGTCGAGGAAGTCGGCCAGCTCCTGAGCGGACGCCTCGAACATGGCGTGCCCGGAGGGCGAGTTCAGTTCGATGAGGACGGACTCGGGGTCTTCGACGGAGGGGCGGATGCGTACGTCGCCGTCGCCCGCGTCGGCCAGGAGGCCGTCCGCGAGGAGGTCGCGCGCGTAAACCCACTCGACCCAGCCGGCGCGGCCGGTGCGGAAGGCGGCCACGACCGCGTAGGGGTCGCGAGTGTCGTATCGCAGTTCCACCTTGACAGGGACCGCGGGCGTCCGCGGCGCCAGGAGGTCGAACACCGCCGTCGAGCGGAGCGTCACGTGATCGTTGCGCATCGTCCTACCCTTCGTCTCCTTCCCGGCCCGGTCGAACCGAGTGGCGATGATGTGACGCATCGGCCGGCTGATCGGAACGCGGTTTTGCCGCAGATCACCCGGACGGGGTCATCGGACCCCGGGTCCATGCTCCGTCACCCCATCATCACCCGCGCGACGCGCAGCCATCCATGCGCCCTGCAGGCAGTCCACATGTACATACTGCGCGGTTTAGTCGTCACGCGATAGCACCGTCGCATGAATGTCGAAACGCGTCGCGGGCGCCCCCCGGCCGTGACAACCCCGGCTAGCTCGTGGTTGTTCGCTCCGTATTTGCTGGTGAGCGGAGTGTGGTCGGCGGGAACCACCCGTTTGCAGGCCCCCTAAAGTCTTGGGGTAGAGTCTGCCGAACACCGCGAGCGGGCGATTAGCTCAGCGGGAGAGCGCTTCGTTCACACCGAAGAGGTCACTGGTTCGATCCCAGTATCGCCCACCGGATGAAGGCCCTGGACCATCGGTCCGGGGCCTTGATTCATTTCCGGGGACCGTCGGCGGTGAGCCGTCCGGCGGCATTCGATCCCCAGGTCGGACGCCGGTTATGTGGGGACGGTACTTCTGCCGTCGCGGAGATCGCGAGCGGCACGGCTGAATCCATCGAGTGCCGCGGGGGTCACGGTGGGCCGCCGGTTCGAAGATCGAGGAAGCCCGCCCTTCCGGCCGGTGTGGACATTCGTCTAGAAGCTCGCGTCGCGTCGCGAAAGTGTCGCATCGTCCGGCTGGTGAGACATCTTTGTGATCCTCGGCACGAAGTGGCCGTCGAAAGGTCCAGACCATGAGGAAAGTGATGTGGGGCATGCCGGGCGAGCTCACCCGTCCGGCTCCGGCGGCGGGGTCGCCGTGATGCTGACGTGATGTGACGAAACGCCACTCCGGTGACCGATTGACAAGGTAGGTCCGTGCGCGGTGAACCGGACCGGCCCGCCGTGGTCCTCCGGACCCGTGAAATCCACAATGGACCGGCCGGAGATCGACTTCCCGAGACCGTCCACTGTGGAGTTTTCCGGGCTGCTCGGCCGATCGGGGTCGCGGTGCTCCAAGTGGCCGCGCGGGCCGGGAATTCGTGACTACTTTGGGTAGTTGTTCGGCGGATACGGTCTATTACCCATCGTCACCATCTTGTTATCAACGGGGCATTCATTTGCCGGATGCTCGCGCAGGGTGTGGCTGGAAATCCTTGTAACGATGGCCGGAGAGTGGCCGATACCTTGGCGTGTGTCGCCCCATCGGCCGCTGAAGGATCTTGAGAATCGATCACTCTTCGAAATCGCTCTCATTTACTCAGCGTGTTGATCCGGCGTTCGGGAATTCCCTCTCCGGGAGGTCTGATGGAAGAGTCGGTGCGGCCGTCGTCCACCGTCAACGGGACGCCGCAGCACATCGACCTTCAGTCGATCCCGCCCGCCCCTCGACGGGGTGCGGGCGCTGTCGCCGCGGTCGACACCACGTCGGCGCGGCCGCCGTACGCGGCTTGGGAATCGCGCTACCGCGCCTGGGTCATCGGTAGTGACGTTTTCACCGCGTTCGTGCTCATCGTGATGAGCGCCTTCTTGATCGATCGATCGGATCCGCACGACATGCACGCGCTCGGTACCGCCGTGGCCTTCCTTTTCGGGCTGTCGGTCTGCCGTGCCTGGAGTCCGCGCGTGCTGGGCGAAGGCGCGGAGGAGTATCGGACGCTGGGCCGGGGACTGGTGACCACCGCTGTCCTCGTCGCGTTGGGCGGCCTGCTCTTCGGCGCACTCGCCGTGCAGCCCTGGGTCTTCATCGTCGTCCCGATGATCTCGGTCTTCATGTTCCTGCAGCGGTACGCGCTGAGACAGGTGCTGCACCGGCGACGGCGGCTCGGTGAATGCCTGCTGCCGGTGCTCGCGGCGGGAAGCCCGGACACGGTCGCCGATCTGATCACGCGTACCAAGGCCGACCCCCACGTCGGCTGGCGGGTCGAAGCCGTGTGCACGTACTCCGGCGCCGGCGCGGAGCGGGGGAGCGGCGAGGTGGAAGGTGTCCCGGTCGTCGGGAAGCTCGACGACCTGGCAAGCCACGTCCGCCGCGGTGGCTACCGGGTGGTCGCCGTGACCGCCGATCAGCACTGGAATCCGAAACGCCTGCAGCGGCTCGCCTGGGACCTCGAAGGAACGTCCGCCGAGATGGTGGTCGCGCCGGTGCTGATGGAGGTCGCCGGCCCCCGGCTGAACGTCTCCGGTGTCCTCGGCATGCCGCTGCTGCGGGTCACCGCGCCGATGTTCACCGGCGGCCGCCGTCTGGTCAAGGAAGCACTCGACCGGTTCGGCTCCGCCCTGCTCCTCACCCTCGTTTCCCCGCTGCTGCTGGTGATCGCGGTCGCGATCAAACTCGACGACCGCGGACCGGTGATCTACCGGCAGCGGCGCGTCGGCCGGGACGGCCACACCTTCACGATGCTGAAGTTCCGCACAATGGTCACGAACGCCGACAAGCTCAAGCAGGATCTCCAGGCGGACAACGAAGGCGCGGGCCCACTGTTCAAGATGCGCAAGGATCCGCGGATCACGCGGGTCGGCGGTCTGCTTCGCCGGTACTCGCTCGACGAACTGCCGCAGTTGTTCAACGTCGTGGGCGGGCGGATGTCGCTCGTCGGGCCACGGCCGCCTCTCCCGGAGGAGACCGCGAAGTACGCCCCCGACGCGCGCCGTCGTCTCCTGGTCAAACCGGGGCTGACCGGGCTCTGGCAGGTCAGTGGCCGCAGCGACCTCAGCTGGGCCGAGAGCATCCGCCTCGACCTGCGTTACGTCGAGGACTGGTCTCTCGCCCTCGACCTGGTGATCCTCTGGAAGACCTTCCGTGCCGTGGTGCAGGGGCGAGGAGCCTACTGACGTGTTGCTGTGACCGGAACCACACCCGGCGATAGTTGAACGAGAAATAGTTCAGCGCTCAACTAGGTTGGCACGGGTACAGGACGCGTACGGAAGGAAGATCCACCCATGACCACCAGCGTTGAGCCGACCGAAGCCTTGAATCTCCCGCAGGACGTTCAGGACCTGTTGTTCCGCGAAGCCCGCACCGCGAACAACTTCAGCGACGAGCCGGTGACCGACGAGCAGATCCGCGCGATCTACGAGCTGGTCAAATGGGCGCCGACGTCGATGAACAACCAGCCGCTGCGCGCGCTGGTGATCCGCACCGAAGAGGGCAAGAAGCGCCTCGCGCCGCTGATGTCCGAGGGCAACCGCGCCAAGACCGAGGCCGCGCCCGTGACCGTCGTGCTGGCCGCCGACACCGAGTTCCACGAGAACCTGCCGCGCACCTTCCCGCACTTCCCCGGCGCCAAGGACCTGTTCGCCGACGAGGCGGGCCGCGTCGAGACCGCCAAGCTCAACGCGTTGCTGCAGGTCGGCTACTTCATCATCGGCGTCCGCGCCGCCGGGCTGGCCGCCGGCCCGATGACCGGCTTCGACGCCGAGGGCATCGACAAGGAGTTCTTCGCGGACAAGCCGTGGAAGTCCCTCGTCGTGATCAACGTCGGCAAGCCGGGCGACAACCCCTGGTTCGACCGCCTGCCGCGGCTGGACTTCGACGAGGTCGTCGAGACCGTCTGACCTCGTCCCGCGATACGCGAAGGCCTTCTTCCGATGGGAAGGAGGCCTTCGTGCTGTTAGGGGTAATGCGCGTGAGCCTCGCCGCACCTGACGACTAACATCACGGGAACCATCCGCTATACCGCGAGGAGTCCATCGTGTCCCAGCCGTCGTCAGTAGCAGCCGCAACCGCCCCGCGCGTGGTGGTACCGGCGGGCACTACGGCGGGCACCGCGGTCCGCGAAGCCGGGCTGCCGACCAAGGGGCCGGACACGATCGTCGTCGTGCGCGACGCCGAGGGGAACCTCCGCGATCTCTCCTGGGCGCCGGAGTCCGAGGTCGAGGTCGAGGCCGTCGCCGCCCACACCGAGGACGGCCGCAGCGTCATCCGCCACTCGGCCGCCCACGTGCTCGCCCAGGCAGTGCAGCAGCAGTTCCCGCAGGCGAAACTCGGCATCGGGCCGCCGGTCAAGGACGGTTTCTACTACGACTTCGCCGTCGACACCCCGTTCACCCCGGAAGACCTGCAGGCGCTCGAAAAGCGCATGAAGCAGATCGTGAAGGGCTCGCAGCAGTTCTCCCGCCGCGTCTTCGATTCGGTCGACGAGGCCAAGAAGGAACTGGCCGACGAGCCGTTCAAGCTGGAGCTCGTCGACATCAAGTCCGATGTGGACACCAGCGAGGTGATGGAGGTCGGTGGCGGCGAGCTGACCATCTACGACAACCTCGACCCGCGCACCAAGGAGCGCGTGTGGAGCGACCTCTGCCGCGGCCCGCACGTGCCGACCACCAAGTTCATCCCGGCGTTCAAGCTCACCCGCGTCGCCGCCGCGTACTGGCGCGGTGACGACAAGAACCCGCAGCTGCAGCGGATCTACGGCACCGCCTGGGAATCCACCGAGGCGCAGGACGTCTACCTGGAGCGCCTCGCCGAGGCCGAGCGGCGCGACCACCGCAAGCTCGGCGTCGAGCTCGACCTGTTCTCCTTCCCCGACGAGATCGGTTCGGGGCTGCCGGTGTTCCACCCCAAGGGCGGGATCATCCGGCAGGAGATGGAGAACTACTCGCGCCAGCGGCACGTCGAGGCCGGGTACGACTTCGTCTACTCGCCGCACATCACCAAGGGCGCGCTCTTCGAGACCTCCGGTCACCTCGACTGGTACCGCGACGGCATGTACCCGGCGATGCACCTCGACGCCGAGCACAACGAGGACGGTTCGGTCCGCAAGCCCGGCCAGGACTACTACCTCAAGCCGATGAACTGCCCGTTCCACGACCTGATCTTCCGGTCGCGCGGACGTTCCTACCGGGAACTGCCGCTGCGGATGTTCGAGTTCGGCTCCGTGTACCGCTACGAGAAGTCCGGCGTGATCCACGGCCTGACCCGCGTGCGCGGTATGACGCAGGACGACGCGCACATCTTCTGCACCCTGGAGCAGGTTCCCGGTGAGCTGAAGTCCCTTTTGGACTTCGTGCTGAACCTGTTGCGCGACTACGGTCTCGACGATTTCTATCTCGAACTGTCCACTCGGAACGAAGAGAAGTACATCGGGTCCGAAGAGGTCTGGGCCGAGGCGACCGAGGTGCTGCGCACCGCCGCCGTGGATTCCGGGCTGGAGCTCGTGCCGGACCCGGGCGGCGCCGCTTTCTACGGGCCGAAGATCTCCGTGCAGGCGAAGGACGCCCTGGGCCGCACCTGGCAGATGTCGACCATCCAGCTGGACTTCATGCTGCCCGAGAAGTTCGAACTGGAGTACACCGCGGGCGACGGCAGCCGTCAGCGCCCGGTGATGATCCACCGCGCGCTGTTCGGCTCGATCGAGCGGTTCTTCGGCGTGCTGACCGAGCACTACGCGGGCGCGTTCCCGGCGTGGCTTTCGCCCGTCCAGGTGGTCGGCATCCCGATCACCGAGGACCAGGTCGAGCATCTGCGCGGCGTCGAGAAGGCATTGCGCGCCAAGGGGATCCGGGTCAACGTCGACGCGAGCGACGACCGGATGCAGAAGAAGATCCGCACTCACACCACGCAGAAGGTGCCCTTCATGCTCCTGGCGGGCGCGAAGGACGTCGAGGCGGGCGCGGTGTCGTTCCGGTTCCGCGACGGTGGCCAGATCAACGGTGTCCCGGTGGCCGACGCCGTCGAGGCGATCGCCGGCTGGGTCCAGCGCCGTGAGAACTCCTCGCCGACCGTGGCGGGCTTGGAGGCGGTCCTCCGGTGACGGGCCCCGATGGCCCTGAAGTCGTCGGACAGGACGGTGTGGGGGTCCAGGACGCGTTGCAGCGCCTCTGGACCCCGCACCGGCTCGCCTACGTGCAGGGGTCGAAGAAACCCGACGAGGGCTGCCCGTTCTGCCGTCTCCCCGAGAAGAGTGACGAGGACGCGCTGATCCTCGCGCGCGGGAAGACGGTGTACGCGGTGCTGAACCTGTACCCGTACAACCCCGGCCACCTGATGGCCGTGCCGTACCGCCACGTCGCGGACTACACGGACCTGACGGCGGAAGAGACCGTCGAGGTGGCGGAGTTCACCCAGCGCGCGATGCGGGTGATCCGCGAGGTGTCTTCGGCGCACGGCTTCAACATCGGGATGAACCAGGGCGTGATCGCCGGCGCGGGAATCGCCGCGCATCTGCACCAGCACGTGGTGCCGAGGTGGGGCGGCGACGCGAACTTCATGCCGGTGATCGGGCATACGAAGGTGCTGCCGCAGTTGCTGGGGGAGACACGGCAGCTGCTGGCGGACGCCTGGTAGGCACGGTCGCGGGCCGCAGGGAGGCTGGTCGCCCCTGGCGGTTGTGAGCGGGGAATCGGAAGCCGGGCATGCCCCCAATGCGGCATTGGGGACGCTGACCGTCCCCAATGCCACATTGGGCGCATGACATCGCTGTACTGAGACCGAGGCGGACTCAGGCGTTGAGCGCGGCCTGAAGCTCGATGTCGATCTTGACCTTCTCGGACAGGAAGGCGTTGCCCTCTGGGCCGATGCCGAAGTCGCGGCGGTTGACGGTGGTGCTGGCCGAGACGCCGAGGGTGGTGGCGTTGTCGTTGGCCGGGTTGGTGCCGATGCCGTTGAACTCGGCCTCGAGCGAGACCGGGACGGTCTTGCCGCGCCAGGTGAGCTCGCCGTCGATGACGTAGTCGCCACCGTCCTCGCGGATGCCGGTCGAGCGGAAGGTGATGACCGGGTGCTCGTCGACGTGGAAGAAGTCCTCGGACTTGAGGTGCGTGTCACGCCCGTCGACACCGCTGGCGACCGAAGAGGCGTCGATCTCGACGGTGACCGAGGAGTCGAGGATGTTGTCGGCGGTGACGACCTCGCCGGTGAAGGCGGTGAAGTTGCCACGGGACTTCGCCAGGCCGAGGTGCTTCACGGTGTAGGCGATGTCGGAGTGGGCGGTGTCGATCGTCCACTTGCCGGTGACGTAGCCGGGGATCTCGGTGGTGGTCATGAAAGTCGATCTCCAAAAGTCTGGGTGTGGCCGTGGTGAACCCTCATCTGGTTGAGCGCTCAACCGTGACTGTAGCGCAATTTGGTTGAGCGTTCAACCAGGGGTAGAATGGGTGGCATGTCCGAACCCCGATGGCTCTCCGACGAGGAGCAAAAAGTCTGGCGCGACTTCTCCGCGGCCACGCGGATGCTGCAAGCGCATCTGGAGGGCCAGCTCCAGCACGAGGCGGGCATGCCCCACACCTACTACGAAGTGCTCGTGGCCCTGTCGGAGGCGCCGGAAAGGCGGCTGCGGATGAGCGAGCTCGCCGACGCGCGCAAGGCGTCGCGCAGCAGGCTTTCGCACGCGGTCGCGCGGCTCGAGGCGAACGGCTGGGTGCGCCGTGAGTCCTGTCCCACCGACAAACGCGGCTCCTGGGCGGTGCTCACCCCCGCCGGTTTCGCCGCGCTGGAGGAGGCCGCGCCCGGGCACGTCGAGGCCGTCCGCGAGAGCCTCTTCGACCCGCTGACCCCCGAACAGGTGAAGGCGCTCGGCGAGATCAGCGCCGCCGTGCTGGAGCGGTTGTCGCCGAAATGTGCCGCCGCCGAGGCGGAACTGGCGCTACGGGAAGGGACGCTCGCGGATCTCGAGGAGCCTGCCGAACTGGCCAAAGCGGACTGACCGGGAGCCGCTCCAGGGCGGGCACGGCGACGGGCGCCGGTGCGGGTGGATAGGCTTCGGGCGGCCACCCGACCCTGCTGCTTAGGTGCACCTGAAGAACCGATGCTCAACATTTTCGCGCGCGCCTCCGTTTCCCGCGTCACCGACCCCATGGGGAAGGTGCTCGTGCGTGCCGGGCTGACCCCGAACGCGATGACCGTCATCGGCACGGCCGGGGCGGTGCTGTGCGCGCTCGTGTTCTTTCCCAACGACATGCTGCTGTGGGGCACCTTCACCGTCTGGGGCTTCGCGATGCTGGACCTGCTCGACGGCGCGATGGCCCGCGCCCGCGGGTACGGCACGGCGTTCGGGGCAGTCCTCGACGCGACCTGCGACAGGCTGGTCGACGGCGCGTTGTTCGCCGCGATCGCCTGGTGGTGCTTCGTCCACGACGACAACCGCCCGGCCGCCGCCGCCGCGTTGATCTGCCTGGTGCTGGCGCAGGTCATCTCGTACGTCAAGGCGCGTGCCGAAGCCTCCGGGCTGGAGGCCGACGGTGGGTTGGTCGAACGCGCGGAACGGCTGATCATCGCCCTCGTGGGAACCGGACTGCACGGGCTGGGCGTTCCGTACACCGTGGACATCACACTCTGGCTGCTCGCGGTGCTTTCGGTGATCACCCTGCTGCAGCGGACGGCCGCGGTGGCCAAGGCGGCGAGGGCCGCCAAGGCGGCCGGGCCACCCGCCGCGGAGGGTGGGGTATGAGCGGGTTCTCCCAGCGGCTCAGTGACTTCGGCTACGCGGCGGGCTGGCGGCTCGCGCGTTTGCTGCCGGAGTCCGCGGGCGCGGTGACCTTCGGGCTGGGTGCCGACCTCGCGGTCCGGCGGGACGGCGGCGGCGTCCGCCAGTTGCGGCGCAATCTCGCCAGGGTGGTGCCGCAGGCCGACGGCGTCGAACTCGACGAACTGACCCGCCGCGCGATGCGTTCGTACGCGCGCTACTGGCACGAGATGTTCCGGCTGCCCTCGATGGACCACAAGGAGGTCAGCCGCAAGGTCGCCCAGTCGATCACCGGCGTGGAGAACCTCGACGCCGCCCTCGCCGAGGGCAACGGCGCGGTGATGGCGCTGCCGCACAGCGGGAACTGGGACGCGGCGGGCGTCTGGCTCGCGGATTACCTCGGCGGCTTCACCACGGTCGCGGAGCGGCTGAAGCCCGAATCGCTGTACCAGCGGTTCGTGTCGTACCGGGAGTCGCTCGGTTTCGAGATCGTGCCGCTGACCGGTGACAGCTCCGCGATGCGCGTGCTGCTCAAGCGGCTGCGTGAGAACAAGGCGATCTGCCTGGTGGGCGACCGGGACCTGACGAACTCCGGCGTACCCGTCAAGTTCTTCGGCGAGCAGACCCGGATGCCCGGCGGGCCTGCCAGGCTGGCCGCCACCACCGGCGCCGCGCTGATCCCGGCGGGCTGCTGGTTCACCGAGGACGGCTGGCAGATCCGGCTGCATCCGCGGATCCGGGTCACGAACCGGTCCGAGGTCCCGGCGGCCACCCAGGCGCTGGCGGACATCTTCGCCGGGGACATCGCCGCGCATCCGGCCGACTGGCACATGATGCAGAAGTTCTGGCTCTCCGATTTCGAAGCCGGGGAACAGGCCGAGCTCGGCGAAGCGAGTTGAGCCGATGGCTCAGGCGCGGGTCATGAAGATCGGGATCGTCTGCCCCTACTCGTTCGACGTGCCGGGTGGCGTGCAGGGGCACGTCATCGATCTCGCGAAGGCCTTGCTGGCGCGCGGGCACCAGGTCTCGGTCCTCGCTCCGGCCGACGAAGACTCCGACGTCCCGGATTTCGTCGTCCCCGCGGGAAAGGCGCTCGGCATCCCGTACAACGGCTCGGTCGCGCGGTTGCAGTTCGGCCCGGTGTCCTACTCCAGGGTGCGGCGGTGGATCCGCGATGGCGACTTCGACGTCCTGCACCTGCACGAGCCCGCCGCGCCGAGCCTTTCCCTGCTGGCGCTGAAGGTCGCGGACGGCCCGATCGTGGCGACCTTCCACACCGCGACGACCCGTTCGCGCACGCTGGCGGCGTTCCAGCCGGTGCTGCGGCCGCTGCTGGAGAAGATCACCGCGCGGATCGCGGTGTCGGCGCTCGCTCGCCGGGTCCAGGTCGAGCACGCCGGCGGGGACGCGGTCGAGGTGCCCAACGGCGTCGACGTCGACTTCTTCTCCCGGGCGCTTCCGCTGGACGGCTATCCGCGGGCGGGCGGCACGGTCGGGTTCGTCGGGCGGTTCACCGAGTCCCGCAAGGGGATGGGTGTGCTGCTGGAAGCGTTGCGGATGCTGCTGCCGGAGTTCGAGGAGCTGCGGTTGCTGGTCGTCGGCCGCGGCGACGCCGATCAGCTCCGGCGCGAAGCAGGGCCGGAACTCGCGCCGCATATCGACCTTCTCGGCCAGGTCGACGACGAGACGAAAGCGCGGGCGCTGCGCAGCGTCGACGTCTACTGCGCGCCGAACACGGGCGGCGAGAGTTTCGGGATGATCCTCACCGAGGCGATGGCGGCGGGGACCCCGGTGCTGGCGAGTGGGCTGGACTCGTTCCGCCGGGTGCTCGACGACGGCAAGGCCGGGATGCTGACCGAGACCGGCGACGCGGCGGCACTGGCCGACGGATTGCGTGAGCTGCTCGGGGATCCGGCTCGCCGGGTGTCGCTGGCGGCGGCAGCGGGGGAGCGGGTCGCGATGTTCGACTGGTCCGTGGTCACCACGCAGGTGCTGCGCGTGTACGAGACGGCGATCGCCGCCGATCCCCGCCGGGTCGGCGCGGGTGAACGCGAGTTCAGCCGATGACGACCTGGGTGTGGATCGGCGGTCTGGTGGCCGCGATCGTGGTGCTGGGCGGACTTTTCCTACTCGCGACGGCGAACCGGCTGGACCGGCTGCACGTCCGCACGGACGCGGGCTGGGCGGCGCTCGACGCGGCCCTCGCGCGGCGTGCCGTCGTCGCCAGGGCGGCCGCCGCGATCCTGGGCGACGAGGAGCTGCGCGCGTTGGCCGAACGTGCCGAGCAGGCGCGCAGGCAGGATCGCGAAGCCGAGGAAAGCGAACTGACGCTGCGGCTGGCGCGGGTCGACCGCGCGACTCTGCCGCCGCCGCTGGCCGAGGAGCTGACCGACGCGGAACACCGCGTCGTCATCGCGCGGCGTGTGCACAACGACGCCGTCCGGGACACCCTGCACCTGCGGCGGCGGCGGAAGGTCCGGTACTTCGGTCTCGCCGGGACGGCCCGGCTTCCGGAATACTTCGAGATCGCCGAGCCCGATCTATAGGAGGACGACCCATGAGCGAGCGGCTGCTGGTGGCTGTGTTCGCGACGCCGGTGGCGTCGTTCCTCCTGCGCTACGGCGAAGATCTCGGCTATCGGGCGGTGTTGTTCGACCCGGACGGCGCCCGCGTGACGGACGTCGAGAACGGCTTGGAGGCCGTCACGACGGTGCCGGAACTCGGCACGGACGCCGACGTCGTCGTCACCGACCACGACCGGCCCGAACTCGGCGACGTGCTCAAGGCCGTGCTGGACCGCCCCACCCGGTGGGTCGGGGTGCTCGGCAATCCGCGCCACGCCGGCCCGCACGTCACCGCGCTCCGGGCACTGGACGTCCCGGACCGGGAGATCGCCCGTGTCCATCGCCCGGTCGGGCTGAACATCGGCTCACGCACGCCGCCCGAGATCGCCATCGCCACCCTGGCCGGTCTGCTGGCCGACCGGAACGGCCGACCCGGCGGCTTCGAGTTCCCCACCAACGCAAGTAGGTGACGAATTGCGGGCTAGTGGGCCACCGCTCCTTCCGGCATCGGCTCGAACCGGGCGTGCCTGCGGGTGAACGTCGCCGTGCCCGACGTCAGTGAACGCAGGTCGATGGCGTAGCGCAGGAGCTCGATCGCGGGCACCTCGGCGCGGATGACCGTGCGGCCGCCTTCACCCGATTCGGTACCGAGGACGCGGCCGCGCCGGGACGAAAGGTCGCCCAGCACGGTGCCCAGGTGCTCGTCCGGCAGCCGCACGGCCACCTCTTCGAGCGGTTCGAGCAGCGCGATCTTGGCCGCCGCGGCCGCCTCCTTGAGGGCCAGCGCGCCCGCCGTCTGGAACGCGGCGTCCGACGAGTCGACGCTGTGCGCCTTGCCGTCGACGAGGGTCACCCGGATGTCGATCAGCGGATGGTCGTCGACGATCCCTCGCAGTGCCTGGGCCCGGACTCCCTTCTCGACACTCGGGATGAACTGGTGAGGCACCGAGCCGCCGACGACCTTGTCCACGAACTCGAAGCCCGAACCCCTCGGCAGCGGCTGGACCTCGATGTCGCAGACGGCGAACTGGCCGTGGCCGCCGGATTGTTTGACGTGCCGTCCGTGCCCGCGGCCCGGCCCGGCGAAGGTCGACCGCAGGCTGATGCGGACGGGCTCGGTGTCCACGTCGGCGCCTCCCGCGCGCAGCCGCGACAGCACGACGTCGGCGTGCGCCTCGCCCATGCACCACAGCACGAGCTGGTTGGTCTCGGCGTTGCGGTCCAGCCGCAGCGTCGGGTCGCCCGCGACGAGCCGGGAAAGGTTGCGCGCCAAGGTGTCCTCGTCGCTGCGTGTCTTCGCGACGACGGCGACCGGCAGCAGTGGCTCCGGCATCGCCCACGGTTTCATGATCAGCGGGTCTTCGGGCGAGGAGACGGTGTCGCCCGTTTCCGCCGAGCCGACCTTGGTGAGCGCGCAGAGATCGCCGGCGACGCAGTACGGGACCTCGCGCAGGTTAGCCCCGAGCGGCGAGTACAGATGCGCGACCCGTTCGTCGGTGTCGTGATCCTCGTGGCCCCGTTCGGCGAGACCGTGGCCGGAGACGTGCACCGGGCGTTCCGGCCGGAGCGTCCCGGAGAACACTCGCACCAGCGACACCCTGCCGACGTAGGAGTCGACAGCGGTCCGCACCACCTCGGCCGCCAGCGGGCCGTCGGGGTCGGCGCGAAGACCGGCATGCGGTTCGCCGGTGGGCGAGGTGACCTCCGGCGGGACGTGCTCCAGCGGTGACGGGAAAGCGCGCACGATCCCGTCGAGGACCTCGGCGAGCCCGACCCCGGTCGTCGCGCACACCGGGATCACCGGATGGAAGGAGCCTCGGGCGACGGCTGTTTCGAGGTCGGCGATCAGCGTGTCCTCGGAGATCTCCTCGCCGGAGAGGTAGCGGTCCATCAGGGACTCGTCCTCGCTCTCGGCGATGACCCCTTCGATCAGTTCGTTGCGAGCCTCGGTCATCCGGGCGAGATCGGCCTCGTCCGGCTCGCCGACCTCGGGTGGGAAGCCGTTCGAATAGTCGAAGTAGCGGCGCGTGATGAGTCCGACGAGCCCATCGCGAGCGGGGAGGTACAGCGGCAGGACTCCGGCGCCGAAGGCCTCCTGGCAAGCGGCGATCTCGCCTTCGGGATCGGCGCGATGATGGTCGAGCCGCGAGACGACCACCGCCCTCGGCATCCCGACGGCCGCGCACTCCTCCCAGACCGCGACCGTGGCCGCGTCGACGCCTTCCGCCGCGCAGACCACGAACAACGCCGCGTCGGCGGCGCGGAGCCCGGCCCGCAGTTCGCCGACGAAATCGGCGTACCCGGGGGTGTCGATGAGGTTGATCTTGTGGCCCTGGTGCAGCACCGGCGCGACCGAAAGGCCGACCGACCGCTGCTGCCGGACCGCGGCGGGATCGTGGTCGCATACGGTGGTGCCCTCCACGACCGAGCCTGCCCGCGTCACCGTGCCGGAGGCGGCGAGCAGCGCTTCGGCCAGTGTCGTCTTGCCTGATCCCGAGGGGCCGACCAGGACGACGTTGCGTACTTTCGCCGGGTCGTCCACAGCGACGGCGGCCCCGGAGTCTCCGTTCTTGCTCTGTTTGTCGGCCATGCCGATCTCCTCACCACACGATGCCGCGTACAGGTGTGTCCTCGATCACACACCCGCGACGGCCGTCGCGGCAAGGCGACCGGCGAGGGACCCCCCGAATGTCGAAGCGCCGTTATGCTCGATGGCGGACACCCGGAGGCGGATCCGACGGTGGGGGATGAGCGATGGAGCTCGGCAGACGAACGGTGTTACGGCTGGCAGGCGCGGTTCCGGTGCTCGCGGCGGCGCCCGCGGCGATCCCCGAGGGCGGTGGTCCGTGGGAACGGCTGCGGTCCAGGCTGACGGGTGAGCTGTTCCGGCCCGGTGACCCCGGCTATGACGAAGTGAGGCTCGGGTTCTTCAGCCTCTACGACCATCGGCTGCCCGCCGGTGTCGCGGTCTGCGCGACCGAGGACGACGTGCGGAACTGCGTCGATTTCGCGGCCAGACAGCGGATTCCGATCGCGGCCCGCTCGGGCGGGCACAGTTACGCCGGCTATTCCGTTGTGGACAGAGGACTCGTCGTCGACCTGTCCCGGCTGAACACGGTCGAAATCCTGCCCGGCGGCCGGGCGGCGATCGGCGCGGGCGCGCGGCTCGGCCAGGTGTACGAGGCACTGGCGGCGGCGGGCCGCGCACTGCCCGCCGGCAGTTGCCCTCAGGTCGGCATCGCGGGCCTGACCCTCGGCGGCGGAATCGGCGTGCTCGCCCGCAAGTACGGGCTGACCTGTGACAGCGTGGAATCGGTGCGCTTCGTCGGCGCCGACGGGAAACCGCGTCTGGTGTCGGCGGAGACCGCGCCGGACCTGCTGTGGGCGTTGCGCGGCGGCGGTGGCGGCAACTTCGGCATCGTCACGTCGTTCACCTTCCGCACGGCGGCGGCCAGGACGTTGACGAACTTCAACCTGATCTTCCCGCCCGCCGCGCTGGCCTCGCTGGTCGCGGCCTGGCAGGAGTGGCAGCCCGCGATGCCGGACGAACTGTGGTCCGGGATGGGCCTCGGCGCGACGGTCGCGAACTGTGGTGGCTGCTTCGTGGGCTCCGCCGCGCAGGTGAACCCGCTGCTGGACGATCTGATCCGCCGCGTCGGCACTCAGCCGACCAAACGCGAGGTGACCGAACAGGGCCATCTGGCCACGATGCGCGCCTTCGCGCGGGAGGCCGACTTCCCCGCCGCTGTCGCGCAGCGCGGCGAGTACGTGGCCACGTCGAGGATGTTGACCCATCCGGTGCCCGACCCCGGCGCGCTGGCGTCGCTGCTGACGAGCGATCCGGAACTGTATTCGATCGTGGACGCGTACGGGGGCGCGATCGCGCGGGTGCCGTCGAGCGACTCGTGCTTCCCATACCGGTCGGCGCTGGGGAGCATCCAGATCACCCGTGGTCTGGAGGGCGGCGAGGCGTACGCGCGCCGGTCGATCGGCCTGGTCCGGGACGAACTCGGCCGGGAGTACGGGCGGGCCGGGTACGTCAACTACATCGATCCGGAGATGCCGGACTGGGCGAAGGCGTACTACGGCGACAGCCTCCCTCGGTTGCGCCGGGTGGCGCGGAAGTACGACCCGGACGGCCTCTTCGCCTTCACCCAAGGCCTGGCCCGCTAGCCCTCCTTCCGCATTTGGTCCTCTGGATGTGGTCCTTGCACGCGCAACTACCGCGTTCAGAGGACGAATGCGGGCCAGATCACCCAGTGGACTGCTGAAATCGCTGCGAACTGGCCTGCTTCAGAGGTCCAAAAGCGGCCTACCCTCGAAGGCGTCACCCCACCTCGCGCGCTTTCCGAAAGGTCCAGCAGTGTCTGACGACTCCACGAACACGGCCACCACCTCGCTCACCGGCACCGCCCGGGTCAAGCGCGGGATGGCGGAGATGCTCAAGGGCGGTGTGATCATGGACGTGGTCACCGCCGAGCAGGCGAAGATCGCCGAGGACGCCGGCGCCGTCGCGGTGATGGCGCTCGAGCGGGTCCCCGCGGACATCCGCGCGCAGGGCGGCGTGGCCCGGATGAGCGACCCGGACCTGATCGACGGCATCATCGAGGCCGTTTCGATCCCCGTCATGGCGAAGGCCCGCATCGGCCACTTCGTCGAGGCTCAGCTGCTCCAGTCGCTCGGCGTCGACTACATCGACGAGTCCGAGGTCCTGACCCCGGCCGACTACGAGAACCACATCGACAAGTGGGCCTTCACCGTGCCTTTCGTCTGTGGTGCGACCAACCTCGGCGAGGCGCTGCGCCGCATCAACGAGGGCGCGGCGATGATCCGCTCCAAGGGCGAGGCCGGCACCGGCGACGTCTCGAACGCGACCACGCACATGCGCAAGATCCGCGCGGAGCTGCGTCGCCTTTCCTCGCTGCCCGAGGACGAGCTTTACGTTGCGGCCAAGGAACTCCAGGCCCCGTACGACCTCGTCAAGGAGGTCGCGGCGAAGGGCAAGCTCCCCGTCGTGCTGTTCACCGCGGGCGGTATCGCGACCCCGGCCGACGCCGCGATGATGATGCAGCTCGGCGCCGAAGGCGTGTTCGTCGGCTCCGGCATCTTCAAGTCCGGCAACCCGGCGCAGCGCGCCGAGGCGATCGTCAAGGCCACCACCTTCTACGACGACCCGGACGTCATCGCCAAGGTTTCGCGCGGTCTCGGTGAAGCGATGGTCGGCATCAATGTTTCAGATGTTCCCGAGCCGCACCGGTTGGCTGAGCGCGGCTGGTAACAGTCGGACGATCGCCAAGAGGCCCTGTGAACGCCTGTTCACGGGGCCTCCTGTGTTCGCCTACGAGTCCGGGCTGATCGGCGCCGCCAGGGTTGAGCGGTCCCGGTCATCGGCGGGCGGGCGCCCGAGTGCATAATAGGCCCAGCCCGCGGCGCTCCACCGCTGAGCGTCCAGGGTGTTGCGGCCGTCGATGACCTGGCGCGTGGCGACCACGGCGCCGACCACCGCCGGATCGAGTTCCTGGAACTCCTGCCATTCGGTGAGGTGCAGCAGCACGTCGGCACCGGTCGCCGCCTCGACCGCGGAACTCGCGTAGTTCAGGTTCGGGAAGTTCTTGCACACGTTGTCGGCCGCCTTCGGGTCGTAGACGGTCACTTCGGCGCCCTGGAGCTGGATGGACGCGGCGACGCTGAGTGCGGGTGAATCGCGGATGTCGTCCGAGCCGGGCTTGAACGCCGCGCCCCAGGCGGCCACTCGCTTGCCGCGGAAGGACCCACCGCACCGCTCGCGCGTGAGGTCGACCATCCGGCGCCGGCGGCGGAGATTGATGGCATCCACCTCGCGGAGGAAACCCAGCGTGTGCCCGACGCCGAGCTCGCCGGCTCTGAACTGGAAGGCGCGAAGATCCTTGGGCAGGCAGCCGCCGCCGAAACCGAGACCGGGCAGAAGATACTGCTCGCCGATGCGCGGATCGTGCGCGAGCGCGCGGGCGAGGTGGGTGACATCGGCGCCGGTGGCCTCGCAGACCTCGGCCATGGCGTTGATGAACGAGATCTTGGTGGCCAGGAACGCGTTGGCGGACACCTTGACCAGTTCCGCCGTAGGCAGATCGGTGACCACCAGCGGCACGCCGCGGGCGAGCGGGATCCGGTACACCTCGCGCAGAAGGGATTCGGCTTGTGGGGAACTCACCCCGAACACCAGCCGGGCCGGGCTGAGTGTGTCGCCGATGGCGAAGCCCTCGCGTAGGAATTCCGGATTCCAGGCCAGCTCGACGGGCGCACCGGCCGGCGCACGCCGGCGCAGGCGGCCGGCGAGCCGCTCCGCTGTCCCGACCGGGACCGTCGATTTCCCGACCACCAGGCCCGGCCCGCGCAGCGTGGGGGCCAGCCGGTGAATCGCTTCTTCGAGAAAATGGAGATCGGCTGCCCTGTCGGTCTTCTTCTCCGGCGTTCCGACGCAGAGGAAATGTACGGTAAGTGCGCCGCCGGCGAACTTTTCGATCTCCTCGTACGAGGAGGTAAATCGCAGTCGGCCGGATTTCAGATGTCTTCGGACAAGACGTTCGAGGCCCGGCTCGTAGAACGGCGGAGTTCCGGCGGATAGTGCGGACACCTTTTCCGGATCGGTGTCCATGCCGAGTACTTCGAACCCCATTTCAGCCATGCAAGCCGCGTGTGTGGCACCCAGATAGCCGGTCCCGAGAACGGTGATTCGCATAGCTGGGATCCCCTCGGTGGCACGGGCTGCCAGTCCGATACTGCGTCGTCCCGCTCGGCAAGGTCAAGTGTGAATCGGCTGATAAGCGCCCCTTTTTCGAAGGTCCACACAGTTTCCATACAGGCCCCATAAATGTCCCACAGAGAGCCGCCGGTGAGCGGTCCCCGTCGCGGGGAGGCTTTACGATCCGGTGTTGTGCCTGACGATGAAGCAGTGGATTTGAGTCTCCCGGACGGTCTGTTGCCCGCCGACGGGCGATTCGGGTGCGGCCCGGCCAAAGTGCGGCCCGAGCAACTGGACGCGCTCGCCTCGCGCGGCGCGGACTTCCTCGGGACCTCGTACCGCCGTGGCGCGGTGCGCGCGTTGCTCGGGCGGGTTCGCGCCGGGCTGCGGGAGCTGTTCGAGCTGCCCTCGGACTACCAGGTGGTGCTCGGCAATGGCGGGGGCACGGCCTTCTGGAACATCGCCACCCACGGCCTCATCCGAAATCGGGCCCAGCACCTGTCCTTCGGTGAGTTCTCCGGCCGTTTCACCGCGGTCGACCGGGGCACGCCGTGGCTGGCCGAGCCTTCGGTGATCGAGAGTCCGCCCGGAACCCATCCGGAGCCGCGCGCGGAGCCGGAAGTCGATGCCTACGCGCTGACGCAGAACGAGACCTCGACCGGCGTGGCCATGCCGATCCGCCGGGTGCCGGGTGCCGATGTCGACGCCCTGGTGCTGGTCGACGGAACCAGTGCGGCCGGGGGCATGCTCGTGCGACCGGAGGCGTTCGACGTCTACTACTTCGCACCACAGAAGTGCTTCGGTGCCGACGGTGGGCTGTGGATCGCGCTGATGTCACCGGCGGCGGTGGCCCGCGCCGAGGAGATCGCGGCCGGCGGCCGATATATTCCGGAGTTCTTCAGCCTGCCGGCCGCCATCGACCACTCGGCTCGTGACCTCACGTTCAACACCCCGTCGGTGGCGTCGCTGTTCCTGTTGAGCGAGCAGATCGACTGGCTGCTCGGCCTCGGCGGGCTGAGCGGTGCCGCGGCCAGGGCGGCGAAAACGGCCACGCTGGTCTACGGCTGGGCCGAGGATTCGCCTTACGCGGCACCGTTCGTCGCCGAACCGGAACAGCGGTCGCCGGTGGTCGCGACGATCGAGTTCGCCGAGCACATCGACGCTGCGCACCTGGTCGCCGGGCTGCGGGCGCACGGCATTCTCGACCTGGAGCCCCATCGCAGTTTCGGCCGGAACCAGATCCGCATGGGCATGTTCCCGGCGATCGAGATCGCCGACGCCGAAGCGCTGTTGTCCTGTATCGACCATGCCGTCGCACAGCTCGGCCGACCGGCCGGGCGGGGAAGGAGGTCCAATGCCTGATGCACCTACGGTGGTGGTGGTCGGCGCTGGAATCGTCGGCGCGTCCATCGCCCATAGCCTTGTCCAGCGGGGTTGGTCGGTTACCGTCGTCGAGCAATACACACCGGGACATGTGCGGGGCTCCAGCCACGACACCTCCCGGGTGCTCCGGTTGTCCTACGGCGGAGGCCGTGACATCGACGTCTGGTACACCCGCCGGGCCTGGCGCGCCCGGCAGTTGTGGCAGGAAATCGGGGTGGAGGAAGGAATCGAGCTCTTCCACAACGTGGGCGTCGTCTGGTTCGCCAGAGGAGAGGCCGAATTCGAGGAACAGAGTGCTCGCAGTCTCGAGGCGCTGGGCCTCCCGGTCGAGCGGCTGGCCCCCGAGGCGGCCCGCGACTTCTTCCCCGACGTGCGCTGCGACGACCTCGAATTCGTGTTGCACGAACCGAGCAGTGGAGTGTTGCGGGCTCGGCTGGGCGTGCTGACCCTGATGCGCCGTGCTTTGCGGGCAGGTGCCAGGTTACGCATCGCCAAGGCCCGGCCGGACGCGAAAGGCAGGGCCATCGTGGACGGCAAGGTGCTGCCCGCCGATCAGACGATCTGGGCCTGCGGTCCGTGGCTGGGACGATGGTTCCCGCATCTGGTGGAGATCGAATCCGTCCGGCAGAACGTCTTCTACTTCGGCGTGGAACCGCACTGGCGGACGCCTGGCCTCCCGGTGTGGGTCGACGGCGGCGCATACGGGGCCGGGGACATCGACGACAGTGGCTTCAAGGTCGGCGGAGCGCTTGGCGCGGCTCCGGTCATCGATCCCGATCTCGCCGACCGCCCTCCCGATCCGGAGGCCGAGCAAGCCGCCCGCTGGGCGCTCGCCCACCGGTTTCCCGCGCTGGCCGGCGCTCCATTGGTGTCCCGGCACGTCTGCCAATACGAGTTGACCGCCGATCAGCATTTCCTGCTCGCGCCGGTGCCGGGATCGGGCGGCGGCTGGCTGGCAGGCGGGGGCGGGCACGCGTTCAAGTTCGGTCCCGCGTTCGGCGAGTACGCCGCAGACGTGATCGAGGGCGGCGAGCAGCCACTGCCCGAGTTCGGGCTGGGACCGCGGGAGAAGTACCAGAGCAAGGAGAGCGCGACCCCGGGACAACTGGCTCGCCAGCACCGCTGAGTTCCTGATCGGTAGCCAACGACAAAGGAGAGAACATGTTGTACGAAGCCGAACGGCAGCTGCTCGTGGAAAGCATCAACGACATGGCCCGCTGGGGGATGATCGAGACCACCGGCGGTGGCTTGAGCGTCCGAGCCGACAACGGCGACATCATCGTCACCGCCACCGGTTCGGCCTTCGCACGCTGGAAGGTCACACCGCGCGACATGACGGTGATCTCGGCGACCGGCGAACTGCGGGAGCGCACCGGGGGAGTGGCGCCGGTGGGCGCGCTGATCCACATGGCCGCCTACGAGATGTTCCCCGACTGCCGTGCGATCGTGCACGCGCACAGCGCCTATGTGCTCGCGTTCGCCTCACTGGGCATGGGCATTCCCTCCTGTGTCAACCAGCTGGACACCTTGGGCGAGGTGCCCTGCCTGATCGCCGACGACACCGCGGTCAAGGGCGGGGTGCTCAGCGGCGAGTCGGACCGGCCCGAGGTCAAGCTGCCCGACGGCATCGCCCAGCGCCCGGAAATCGCGGCTGTCGACACCTATCAGCTCATTCCGCAGCTGAAGCAGAAACTGGGCCCGCGGGCGGACGAACTCAAGCGCCACGGCCTGGCGTGCGTACTCTATCGCCATGGTGCCTTCACTTTCGCCCGTGGACTGACCGAGGCGGTGGAGAACCTGGCCAGGGTGGAGATGAGCGCGCGGACGGCTGTCTTCCAGGCGATCCTGCGCGGCGGTCTGGCCGGGATCGAGCCCAACCTGCTGTTCCCGAAGGCGGGGCTGGCCGTCGAACAGCAGCTCGCGGATGTCTGACGGCTCCGCCGAAAGCGCTTACTACGCGCAACTCGCCCGGACCAGGGGTGCCGCCGGGGCGGTGCAGCTCGACGGCACCGGCCGGGTGCTCCTGGTCCGGCCCGGGTACAAGCCGGTCTGGGACCTGCCTGGGGGCGTGATCGAAGCCGGGGAGTCCCCGCTGGCCGCGTGCACTCGCGAGGTGCGGGAGGAACTCGGCATCACACCGGTGCTCGAGCGGCTGGTCGGGGTGGTGTGGTTCCCGCCCCGGCCCCGCCGCGCGGCGTCGAACCTGTTCGTGTTCGCGGGTCGTCTGCCCGAGACCGCTCAGTCCGCCATCGAACCGGACCCCGGGGAGATCGCCGAATTCGGCTTCTTCCCGGTGTCGGCGCTACCGGAGGTGGAACCGCACACCGAACGCCGGGTCCGCTCGTGCGTCGAGGGATATCTCGGTGGAGGAACGGTGTACTACGAGGAATCGACGAAACCGGCGTGGTACGGCGGTTCCGGGGAGGGACCGGGATGAGCCTGCGCGAACCGGTCGAAACGGTACTGCTGGATGCCGGGGGAGTACTGATCATGCCGGCCGCCGAAGCCGTGATCGCGATCCTGCGGGGCGGAGGTGTGCAGGCCGACGTGGGTGTGATCGACCGCGCTCACTACGCGGCCACCGCGGCGAACGACGCGTTCCCTCCGCGGAATCGTCTGCTGTACCTGAAAGCCTTCGCCCGGGCGTGCGGGGTCGAGGACGACCGAGTCGAGCGGGTGGTCGTCGAACTCGCCATCGCCATCGACGGTCCGAAGTGGACTCGCGAGCTGGCCGGAGCCGCGAAGTCGTTGCGCGCACTGAGTTCCTTGCCGGTCGCACTCGGCGTGGTGTCCAACTCGGTCGGGCTGGTGGCCGAACAGTTGCGGCAGGCCGGCATCTGCCAGGTGGGGCCGGGAACAGGAACCGCGGTGTCCCTGGTGATCGACTCCGCGCTGGTCGGCGTCGCCAAACCGGATCCCGGGATCTTCCACCTCGCGCTGCGGGAGCTGGACGCCGATCCCGAGCGGACGGTCTACGTCGGGGACACCGCCCGTATCGACGTGGACGGTGCGCTCGCCGCCGGGATCCGGCCCCTGCACCTCGATCCGCATCGTGACTGCCCCGATCCACCAGGGCGACACGAACATCTGCGCAGCCTCGGCGACCTGGCCGCGTGGGTGCACGCTCATGGACGATGAACCAGGCGTCCCCACGATCCGCCGGTCGCCGAACAGGTGGGTGCTCCTGTCGGTGAGCCTGATCGCCTGGGCGGTCGGCGCCACCGCGGTGTTCCAGCTCTCGCTGGTGCTGCCCGCTTTGCGTGCGGAGACAGGGATGTCGCTGGCGCTGGCCGGAGCGCTGGTCGGGGTCGCCAACGGCGGACTGACCGTGGCCATGCTGGGCTGGGGCCTGTTCGCCGACCGCTTTGGCGAGCGGTGCGCCATGTCGTGCGGCCTGTCCCTCTGCGCCCTGCTCCTGTGCGTGGCCGCTGCCACCGATGGTGTCGCGGCCCTGTTCGCTGTGTTCGCCCTCGTCGGGACGACCGCGAGCTCGGTGTACGCACCGAGCGGGCAGGCGGTGGTGCGGCGGTTTCCCGTTCGACAGCGCGCTTTGGCTCTCGGACTCACCCAGACCGCGACACCGCTCAGTTCGGCGCTGGCCGCGGCGATCGTGCCGGGTGTCGCGGCCACTCACGGCTTGTCCGTCGTCTGGCTCGGTATGGCCGGGCTCTGCCTGCTGACCGCGCTGGTGGTGTTCCTGTTCGGCGGACAGCCGCGGGCGGAGGGGGCCCCGGTCGTTACAGCTCCCGGCGATACCGAGCCGGTACCGTGGCGACGGATCTACGGGGCCTGCGCGTTGCTGATCCTGCCTCAGTCCGCGCTGCTCACGTTCAGTGTCAGTTACCTCGTCGATGATCGAGGCTGGAGCCCGGTGCAGGCGGGGTGGCTGCTCAGCGGGGCGCTCCTGCTCACCGTGCTCACCCGGCCGCTGGCCGGTTACCTCGCGGACCGTCTCGGGACCCCGCTTGGCTTGATGCGGATCTTCGCCTTCGGTAACGCGGTGGTGCTGTCGCTCGTCGTGATCGGTGCGGTGACGAGGACCTGGCTGGGCACGGTGATGGTGCTCGTCGCCTGCGTCTCGACGATCACCGGTTACGGGCTGGCCTCCACGGCGGTCGCCGGATTCGCCGCGCGGGCCCGGTTGGGGCGTGCGCTGGGAGTGCAGCACACACTGCAGAGCCTGGTGACCACCGCCGGTCCGGTGGTGCTGAGCGCGGTCATCGGCAAAATCGGGTACGCGGGGGCGTTCGTGGTCATGGCGGTCGCTCCTCTCGCCGGTGGGGCGCTGCTGCCGGTGGCGGCCGAACGGCCCGGTCAGTCCCGGCAGCAGTGCTCGAGCACTTCGGTGGAGGGCGCGCCGGCGAGGATGGCCTGGTGGACGCGGCGAAGATAGGCGGAGGGTTCCACGCCGGTCTGCGAGACCAGGTTCCGCCGCGCGTCCAGGTACGCGCCGAGGGCCTCGCCTTTGCGCCCGGACCGGTACAACGCGAACATGTACTGCGACCAGGTGAGTTCCGAGATCGGGGAAGCCGCGATCAGCTCGCGGAGTTCGCCCACCACTTCCTTGTGCTGCCCCAGTTGCAGCCGGGCGTGGACGAGGTCGTTCAGCACGTCGGCCCGGCGTCCCTCGAGTGCGGTGATCGGTGCGATCAGCGCGGGGGTGACACGGACGTCTTCGAGCGGTCTTCCGCGCCACAGATCCAAAGCGCTGCTCAGGCATTCGGCGGCGAGTTCATGGTCGGACTGACGTAGTGCCGCCCGCCCCTGCGTCGCGAGCCGTTCGAAGACGGACAGATCGAGTTCGTCGGCGCGCACGCGCAACAGGTATCCGGGCATCCTGGTGATCAGCCGGTCTCGCCCGGCGTCGCCGGCGGTGTCGAGCAGACGGCGGACACCGGCGACATAGCTGTAGACGTTCGCGACCGCGGAGCGCGGAGCCGGGCCGTCCCACAGCATCGCGGTGAGCCGGTTCACCGACACGATGTGGTTGGCATTGAGCAGAAGTATGCTCAGTAGCGCTCGTTGCTTCGGCGTGCCGAGGCCGCTCACCCGGCTTGCCGGGCCGGCTTCAACGGGACCCAGAACACGGAAATCCATTTGTCATGTCCCCCCATTGCCCGAAGATCAAGTGACGTGAGTGCATTCGCAAGGTGTCGGGTCGCGAAAATGACACTTTAGGTCAGAGTGTCACAAGTTTGGAGTTCATGCAACGCGATCGAACGGCCGATTTCACGCGGATGGGCCTTGACGGCGGGCTGTGCCGACGCTATCCCACCCGTGATCTTGCCGAGTGTGCCCCGGAATCAGCTCCGGAATACTTTTCCGGCATGTACGAAATGGCGTAGGATGAGTATCGGGGATTTATCGCCGAGTCTTTTCGTGGAGGGCGAGGTCGTGAACTTCACCGATGACGAGCTCCTGCGAATCCGGCCGGAGCGGATGGCATCCGCTTATATGGAATACCGGCGATCCGGTTACGAGTTCATCTATCGTGCGGCCTTGGAGAATGGTGTGCTCGACGAGCTCGGCACACCGCGTACCGTGGCGCAATTTGTGGCCCGGCACGGAGTTGCGCCGGGCAAGGCGGTGGTGGCCGAGTTGCTTCTCGAAGCACTGAACAGGTGCGGAGCGGTCCGCCGAGTCGGTGATCGGCCTTCGCGCTTCAGTGCGGTGACCGATTACGTGCCGCCACGATCGATTGACGATGAGCTGATCCGGCTGGCCACCGGGAAATCGAGTTACAGGGAGCTTGGGTACAGCGGGAGTTTCGGCCGCGTAGTGGCGTCTCTGACCCATGAGGAAAAGCATGCGTTGTCGGGTTTCGATGCCTCGAACGCCGATCTCTGGGATCAGGGAATGCAACTCCCGTACTATCGGTACGCTCGAATGTGTGCGGTACGCACACTGGTTTCCGCGGGTTCGGATTTACTCGATCTGGCTTCCGGAACCGGGTTGGGACTGCTTGAACTCGCGCGTCATACGACCGGCGGTGGCCAGGGTCGGTTCGTCGGCGTGGAGGTCAGCCCGGACTTCGTCCGAGTCTCGGCCGAACGCACCGCCGATGCTCCCCGGACTCGCATTGTCCAGGGGGATCTGGAACGACCACTAGCCCTTCCCGGTGCGCAGTGCTTCGACGGTGCGATGCTGGTCGGCGCTTATCACTATCTGCGGGACGCGACGCCGATGTGGCGGAGTATGGCGCGGCTGGTGAGAGTGGGCGGTGTGGTGTGCTTGGCAATGGCGTACTTCCGTACCGGCAGCTATGACCAGGAACTGGTCGATCTGCGTTACGCGCAAAGAAACCCGGTGGCACACCCCCGTACCCGTGCGCAGGTGATCGCCGAGGCGGGGGAGGTGGGTTTCGTACTGGAGCGCGAGTTCTGGTTCGGCTGCTTCGGCTGGCTCGCTTTCCGCGCTACAGCCGATCAGCGCGGGTCGGAGGGCGCGGACATGACCTCGCAGCCGAATTCCAGATAGGCCACGCGCCCGGCGTCGTGCGCCCGGCGGCAGACCTCGATCCGCCGGGCGATATGCGGTGCCATCAGCTCCCGGAACCGGAGCCTGTCGACGAACCGGCAGGCCGACAACTCATCGGGCGGGAGCCGGATCGCGGATATCATCTCGTCCGGGATCCGGCCGGCGAAGACGAACACGTTCGAATCGTCCCGGCTGGACCGCGGCGGTATCCAGTCGACACCGGCGAGCGGACCGAGCACCGGGGCGATGCCGAGCTCCTCGCGCAGTTCCCGCACGCACGCCGCGAGCGGCGACTCGCCCTCCTCGATCACCCCTCCCGGCAAGCCCCACCCCGGTTTATAGGTGGGTTTGACGATGAGAATGCGTCCGTGATCGTCGAAGAGCATTCCCGCGGACGCGCCCCTGGTACCCGGTCGCGTGCTCAGCGGCTGTTCCCCGAATACAGGTTTTCCGACCAGGTTGCGCCAGGGTGGTGCAGTGCGTCGGGTTTGATCCCGCTGATCCCGCCGTGCAGGGTGGCCTGGAACAACGCGGTCCGGGCGCTGACCTCGATCCGCGTGAGGTTCTCGACGGCCTCGTCGAGGTGACGGGCGAAGACGAAGACGCCGTGCCGGTAGACCACGAAACCGAGACCGTGCTTGTCCAGTTCGTCGGCGCGGGAGCCGAAGTGTTCCAGCATCTGGGGGTTCACCGTGAGAAGGTAGCCCGCGATCACGTCCGGGCGCGATCCCATGCATTCGGCGACCTCGATGTCGACCCGTCCGGCGAGCACATCCTCCTTGACGGTGGGGTCGTCCGAGGTGAAGCAGGGTACCTCGCCCATCGTGTCGAGCTTGTTCGTGCAGGAGGGCACGCCGAGGCCGAGCGAGGCGAACGCCAGGCTGTACGGTGCGTGGGAGTGCACGATCGCGTTGCAATTCGGGAATTCCCGGTAGATGGCCATATGCAGTGGCGCGTCCGGTGGCGCCAGATCCGTGGCGCGCTCGACGATCGAACCCTCGGGCCCGTAGACCATCAGATTGCGGGCGGTGATGTCCCATCGCACGAACGCGGAGCTCGCGGTGGTGCTCACGATGTTCCCGGAGCCGGCGCGGACGCTGACCGAACCACCGGCCGGGTCCAGTGTCCCCCAACGTGTCATGTCGCTGACGGCCCGGATGATGTGGTGGCGTTCGGCTTCGTGGCCCATTCTGGCGATCCTTTCGATCTATGCCGTCCGGTCGGGTACCGACAGCGGTGAGGGGTTCCGGTTCCACGCGCGAACTTCTCGCGCGAGCCTGGCATAAGCGAGGAAGCAACGGGTCTGGGAGAACGATCGGGCGTTGAGCCGGGCACGGCTGCCCATGGCGTCGAGACGGCTCGCGGGCCACCTCGCGGCCTCGGCCAGCGCGAAGGCGAGGCCACCGGGATCGTCGGTGGAGTAGACGAGGCCGGTGATCCCCGGTATCACCAGTTCGGTGCTGCCCCCGCGATCCGGCACGATCTGCGGGATGCCGGCGCCGCCCGCTTCGAGCACCGAACGGCCGAAACCTTCGATGTCGCAGGCCGAGACGAGGACATCGGTACCTGCCTGCCACCGATGACCCGGTACATGGCCAGGGAATCGGATGTCCCGGCCGGGGCAGAGCTCGTCTGCCAACCGCCGGAGATCCGGTAACGCCGTACCGGTCCCGTAGATGTTGAGCTGTGCGTGCGCGGCGAGTTCGTCGGGCAGGCGCGCGAAGGCGTGGATCACCCGGTCGATCAGTTTCCACGGCTCGGTTCGGGCGACCACCGAGAATCTGCGTGGCAGTGGTGGCTTCCGGGGCTTCCGGTACAAGTCGAGGTGGACGGCGTTGTGGATGGTGACCGCGTTGACCGGGCCGGAAGACAGCTCTCGGATGCTTCTCGTGGCAGCCCGGCTGACACCTACCCAGCAGTCGGCGCGGGAGAGAATGTCCCAGTGGAGTTCGCCGGGCAGACGGGGAACCAGCCGTCGTACTCGGGGATCGACGGTTCGCAGGCGCTGGTCCGCGACGAGGATTCCCCGCAGAACCGAAATGACCGGTACGCCGAAGAAATCCGCCGCCGCGATATCCACCATCGCTGTCCGATGCGCTCCGATGAGCACCGTTCCGGCGGAATCCACGCCGAGTTCGGTGACCAGTGCCTGTTCGTAGGCGTCATAGTCCGTGACCTGCCGTACGTGAACACCCGGTGGAGCAGGCGTGGGGACGCCGTCGTCACCCCACCAGATGACGACGACCTCGATCCCGAGTAGTTCGCGAAGGCCCCGCGCCAGTTCGAGCGTCGACCGCTCGGCGCCCCCGGACGCCGTTGTCAGCCACGTCAGTACCACGCGCCGGAAGGGCGCCTGGCTTGCTGGTGTTCGCGGTATCCATCGACTGGCCATTGGGTGAACTCTGCCAACCGGGTCTACAGGGAGGCCACCGGAACGCCACAAAGATCCTACAACTCGGTGGGGTCAGAATCGTCTACTGTGTACTGCGGCCACCAAGATGAGGACACGGTTCCCGCGTGCGGGAGGCACCGTGTGCAGCCCCGGAACAAGCCTGACGAAGCGCCCGGCGCTCCTCGGTGAGCGCCGGGCCGTCCCGTCGAGATATCAGGACGCGGGACCGTTCCTGGTCAGCACGCTTCCTTGTGCCGCGGCACTGAGTGTCGTGGTCCCGTCGTCGCCGATCACGTGAAGATCGCAGCGGCAGGTGGCCTGCCGTCGGCCGCTGTGCAGGACCCGCGCCTCCGCCACGAGCCGGATTCCTGTCGCCGGCCGCAGATAGTTGATGCTGAAGCCACCGGTGAGAACGTCTGGACCGAGCGTGGTCCCGGCCGCGAAGGTGATCGCGTTGTCCGCGGCATAGGCGAGTACGCCGCCGTGGAGATACCCGTTCTGTTGCAACAGGTCTTCGCGGATGTCGAGTTCGAGGGTCGCGGCACCGTTTCCGAATGACGTCACCCGGGTCCCGAGCAGGACGCTGAACGGTTGCGAGGCGAGGCCCTTCCGGGCGTCTTCGAGGGTCAGTGCGGTCATCAGAGCCACGCTTTCAGATCGGCCAAATCCACCATGGGCATTCCCCAGCGCAGCGCCGCGACTTCGAGGTCGGCGCTGCCTGCCATCGTTCCGTCGGGGTTCATCACTTCGCAGCACACGCCGACCGGCGGGAGGCCGGCGGCGGTGCACAACGCGACTGTCGCCTCGGTGTGCCCGGACCGCTCGGCGAGCAGACCCGGCCGGGCGGCGAGCGGGAACACGTGTCCAGGCCGCAGGAAGTCCTTGGCCGTCGCGTCCGGATCGGCCAGCTTCCGCACGGTGGCGGCACGTTCGGCGGCGGAGACGCCGGTGCCCGTTCCCGTGGCGAGGTCGACCGGTATCGACCACGCCGTTCCCTGCCGGTCGCCTTCGCCGGGCATCGGCGCGATTTCGAGTCGCCGCAGCACTTCCGGCGCGCACGGCACCGCCGGGAAGCCGCAGACCTGCGTCAGCAGGAAGGTGAACGACTCCGGGCGGAGCCGGGAGCCGGCGAAGACCACATCGCCCTCGCCCTCGGTTTCCGGGTCCCACACGACGACACCGCCACCGGCGGCGAGCTGGCGCACCACCTTCTCCACACCGGCGCGTCCATCGACGTGACCGGCCCACGGCAGCTGGGGCAGCGCCTTTCCCACGGTCGAAGGTGGCGCCTTCTCCACCAACCGGCCGACCAGGTCGAGTTCCAGGTTCACCCGGTCTCCGGCCTCCAGATCGCCGAGTGTGGTGGCCGAGCGGGTCGTCGGGAGCAGCACGACCGAAATCCGGTCACGCAGGACCTCGGCGATGGTCACGCTGACACCGTCGAGGGCGATCGGGGACTTCGCGAGCAGCCTGTCCAGCAGACGCTGCGGCGGCCGGAGCCAGATCCGGCGGGAGCCGCCTTCGTCGTCGATCCGGATCACCTTGCCGACGGCGTCGACGTAACCCTGCACCAGATGGCCGTCCAGCGGATCACCGACCTGAAGCGGCGTTTCGATGATGACGGCGTCTCCGGCCGCGAGCGCGTCGAACGTCGACCGGCGACGGGTTTCCGCGGAGAGCGCCGCCTCCAGGACGCCGTCGACCGGCCGTACGGTGAGCCGTACCCCGTTGACGCACGCCGATCCGCCGTCGCGGACGCGGTCCGCGCTTTTCGGCGCCCGCACACGCAGCACGTCGCCCTTGATCTCTTCTACGGCACCCAGCTCGCCGATTCGCCCAGTGAACATCGATCAACACCCCGTTATGACAGCCGTACCCCGGAGCGTCCGGCGACGGCCGGACACGGGGAACGCGGGGTCTCACCGCCTGGCCCCGGAATCACACCGGGTCGTTCCACCCCCTCGGCGGAACCGGCCGGCTGTACGGCCACACCGTGGAATCGCACCACGAGTCGATCATAGCCAGATCGAGGGTCGCCTTCGCAGGACCGCCGCGGAAGTTTCCGCCGGATCCGCGACTCCTTTCCGCCCGTCGGCCGGTCTTTACTCCTGACCCCGCTTTGGGCGAACCGATCCGGCCTGCCGAGAGGAACCTCATGACCAGCAGCAACGCCAATTCCGCGAACGACGAAAGTGCTGTGCGCGCGGTACTCGACGGGATCTACGCGGCTTGGGCGGGCAACGACGCCGACGCTTTCGTCGCTGCCTACGCCGACGATGCGACAGCCACCATGCCGGGGGGATTCCTGGGGAGCAAGCAGGCGATCCACGCCACCATGGCCGCGGGCTTCGCCGGAGCGCTCGAAGGTTCGCGCGGGGTCGTGGACGTGCGGGCCGTCCGTTTCGTCGGCTCGGACACCGCGGTGGTGAACGCGACGAGCGCCACGGTCATGGCCGGCGATGCCGAGCCGCCCGCCGGACAGTGGGCCATGGACACCTGGACGTTGTCACGGGCGGACGGCCCCTGGCGTGTCGACGCCTACCACACCTGCCCGGCCGCGGCGAACTGAAGCCGCACCCAGGACCGGAGAGAGAATCGAGAAATCGTGCCTGTCAAGTTCAGCATTTTCCTGCCCACCGGTTTCGGCGGGGAACTGGCGCACATCACGGATCCCGTGGACGCCTTCGAAACCGTGAGCCAGGTGGCTCGCGCCGGAGACCGACTCGGTTACGAGACCCTTTGGATCGTCGACCACCTGCATACCATTCCACCTTCCCAGTCGACGTTCTTCGAATGCTGGACCACCCTCGCGGCCTTGGCGCGTGACACCGAACGCATTCGTATCGGCCAGATGGTGACCGGCAACAACTACCGTAATCCCGCGCTTCAGGCGAAGATGGCGTCCACCGTCGATGTGCTTTCGCACGGCAGGTTCACCTTCGGCATCGGCGCCGGGTGGTACGAGTCCGACTACCACGGTTACGGCTACGAGTATTCGGAAGCACCGGAGCGCCTTCGTCAGTTGCGCGAAGCCGTCCAGATCATCCTCTCACTGTGGACCGAGGACGAAACGACGTTCGAGGGCAAGTACTACCAGGTCAACGGTGCCATCAATCAGCCGAAGGGGGTTCAGCGGCCGCACGTTCCGATGCTGATCGGCGGAGCGGGGGAGAAGGTGACGCTGAAACTGGTGGCGCAGTACGGTGATGTCTGCAACGTGATCGAAAGCCCGGCCGGTTTGGCGCACAAATACGGAGTTCTCAAGCGGCATTGTGACGACGCGGGGAGAGATTACGACTCCATTCTCCGGACGACCACCTCGATCTGCATCATGGCCGACACGGACGAAGAGGCACGGGCTCTCGTGCCGGGTGGCACCGAGGCGATCTATCCCGGCGACGTCGGAGAATACGGTCTGATCGGAAGTATCGACACGATCCATCGGCGCATCGCCGCCTACGAGGCAGCCGGTGTCCAGGAGATCGCGATCAGTTTCCCCGAATCCACCGATCTCGATGTGCTCAAGCGATTCGCCGAAGAATTCATCCACTGACCGGTCGAGGGGGGGGGGGGCCCCCCCCCCCCGCGCCGCGCCCGGGGCGCGGGGGTTGGGCCCCCCCCCCGCGCGGCCCGCCCGCGGGGGGGGTTTTGGGGTTAGAAGCCCGGCCG